>QCIO01000012.1 GCA_003216635.1 Prochlorococcus sp. AG-402-L23
ACACCTGAAAGAATTGATAGAAAATTGGTCGAAGATGAAGTAATTAAAGGCATTATCGAGCAATTAACATTAGAAGGCATAAAAGGAGAAATCTCAGCAATTAATGGGTTTGAAGTAAATGAATCATCAGTTATAACAAAAAATAATTTTGTTGTTAGAAAAACAAAAACTTTTTAGATAGAAAATAAAAATCTTTAATGAAATCTTTTATTATTTTAATTATTTTTATCAATTTTTTAATTTTTATAATTGTAAGGGATTATCAAATTAAAAAGAAAAAGTTTAAATTAAATAATGCCTTAAATTCCAATTTCTTTATTCAAACAATTAATAATTTAATAGAAGAAAACAAATACAACTTGTTAGAGGAGAGGATCAGATTAAGGGAAATAGATGCTTACGGTAACGAAGATTATAAAAAATGGATTGGCAATCCACCTCTTGATGAAAAAGCCATTGAGAAAAATATAATTAATGGATCCAAGCGATTTAAAGAGGGTATACCATACTTCTGGGAAAAAGTAATTTTAAAAAAATTTGGCACTATGGAATTATTTTTCGAAAAGTGGAGATCCTATTGCAATGAAAATCCTACTATTGATGATGAGATAATTGGATCTATTAGAAAGCTCGAGACTGAAGATTGGTTTTTATTCATAGCAAGTCAAATAGAGAAATCATGCTTAAACCTAATAGAGAAAAACTACTCAAGTAAATACAAGGAAAACTACAAAAAAGGTATTAGATTTGAAAATCATTGTATGGAAATTCTCAAACAAAATGGCTGGGAAGTAAAAGAAACCCCTAATACGGGAGATCAAGGGGTTGACTTAATTGCGTCAATAAATGATTTGAGAATATGTATTCAATGCAAAGATCATGAAAAAGCTATTGGTAATAAAGCAGTTCAGGAAATTTCAGCTGGTAAATTATTTTGGAAAGGTACACATGCAATAATAGTCTCAAAATCTGGCTTTACAAAATCTGCTCATCAACTAGCAAAATCAAATAAAGTGGAACTAATCAATGAATATCAATTAAAAGACTTAGGAAAGTTTATTGTTTAAATAGCTTATATCAATTGTGTTAAGCCCTCTTTGTAAAGCAAAAGTGTTGTAAAAATTCCTGAGGCCCACATTAAACCTCTAGCTGTTGGGATATTAAATACATATGCACCAATATATAAAAAACGAAAAATAGGATGAATAAATGCTGCAATTATTGCAATATTAGACTCTGTTAAAGTAATTAAACAAAGAAGACATGCGGGTGCATGTAGGGAAATACTTTCCCAACAATTTTGATGACACCAAACCGATCTTTTTCCAAAAGAAGGTAATTCATCGAATAAAGCCCTAGGAGCGGACATATTTTCAACAGAATATCCTGCTTTAACTCTCCCAATAGTTAATGGAATAATTGATAATAAAACTACTCCAACTGATAGACAAAGGCTCCAGGCAAAAGCTACTTGCATATAATTTAAATAATATTATTAGCTTAATAATTGAAGCTCGTTATCGTGATAAATGAAAAATCATTATCATAGATAAAACTTTGCAAAAAATGCTGTAATTTATATTAAAAAAATCATTTATGGATATTTCAAAGATAGTTTTAATTTTTGGCATAAGTTTACTAATATATTTCGCTTTTCTATTTTTAGGATTTTTTCTTAAGAATAAAAATCTAAAGGCACAGAATCTAAAAAAAGAAGAATAGATTATAAATGCCACGAAATTTTACTCTTTTCTCAATATTTTTATATCTTTTTGGATATATTTCATGGAAATAAAGTTTAATCCAAATAATAATGATAGATATTTGAAATTAAATAAGACAGTTGCTGGTATATGAAAAAATTTTATAAATTTCTTAAAAGTTTTCTATTTATATCACTTTGGCTTATTTTATCCTCATTTTTAACCCAATATTGGAATACCTTTCATTGGGAATATATTTACTTAAACTTCAGAATTATATTTGATAAAGAATTTTGGTTTGTTGTAGAAAAAATTCTTTTAGGATTTGATATTGGTTACTGGTTAGAAGAAGCACTAAAATTCTTAAGTTATGAAATACCTAAAGAATCTTTTAAATATTTACCAATTTATTTCGTATTAAAGTCTATTTGGATAAAGAATTAATTTATATTTTTAATAGATTTTAATAAATTCCTTAAAATTCTTGAATAAAGTCGGTGAATTTATTTTTGTTAAAACAAATAAAGTTCCTTTATCACCTCTGCAGATTCTAAGTTTATTACTTAAATAAGTTATCTCTAACCACCCTAATTGTTCATTATTTATTTCTTTCATAGCCTTTATATTTTTTCTTCCAAATTTAGGACCTATAACACCAGCATGTTTAAATTTGACCCCAATTTTTTTTTTCATTTATGTAATTAAGTCTTATTAAAATACCAGTCCCAATAATTGATTTTATTCCTCTAGGTTTAAGTAAATTAAGACCATTTAAATTTAAGGGATCAAGAATTTGAAGATTATCAATAAGAGGAGAATATTTTAAAAAAGGACTATTAGAACTACTACACCTAAGCTCCCAAAAACCCTGTAAATCATTTCTATCTTTGCTGAACGAAAAATTATTATCAATTTCAAGTTGTTCGGCAATGGTCTGAATACTCTCTGAATTTGGAGATTTAAGAAGTAAATTTAATAAATCATCTTCGGATTCCATTTAATAACCGCTGAGTACATGGCTAAGGATAAATACTTACCTCCATGTGCTATATTCTACCCAGAATATGTTGATTTGATGACAAAGAGTTATTGGCTAAAGAAAATTTCAATTCCAAATGCTGATTTATTTCTGGAATATATAAGGACAGTATTACCTTGGATTAAATCTGTGGGAGGAGTAATAGTAAAAAGAGATTTAATACAAGAATCAACCTCAAAAGAATGGGATGGAGGGCAGCTTGGATTAGTAATAGAATTCGAATCAAAATTTGCTGCTAAAAAAGCATTTTATTCTGAAGTATTTCAAAAATATCTGCATTCCAGAGATTTAATGGAACTAGTTACTATAAGTACTCTTTAAAAAATCAACCAATAGCGATCTCACACTAACAACTTATAAGTATTTATTACTAATAAATTATTTATGTAATATTTATAACTTCACTAGCAATAGTATATTTTGCAAAATTTAATTGTAAAAGTAATCCGTTAATCAAATGAACTATTCAACAGAAAAAGATGATTATTTGATGACAACTCCATATACAAAAAAAATTCAACAAAAGTTTGAAAAGGTTAAATCTTTTTTAGAGCAAAATGGATTTAATCCTTCATCAGAGAGCTTAATGCAAGATATAGTTAGTTCAGAAGAATATATTGCTAAAAATGGCTTATAAAATATCAGAATATATTCAGAGTCCTTAAATAATAAAAACCGCCTATTAGAAAAGGTAATAATATTCCAATAAATAATAATATGGATTTCTTTGTTTCGCCTTCTGATATGGGGTTAATTTCTGGTTCAATTGCAAAACCATTTTGTCTACCACCGCTTTCGGTTGTATAACCTTTTTTATTCATAAGAAAAATAATATATGCAGATTATCTCATGTAAAAAGTTATTTAAAAAAATTTTTTACATTTAGAATTAAACTAATTTTTAGATCTAATAATTGATTTCAATCTGAGATTTCAATTTAGATGCTTTTTTTAAAAGACCTACAACTTCCTTACGGCCAGTCGCAAATTTAGCCTTGTTGAGTAACTCGCTATATCTTTTTGTAATTTCTCTATGGTTCATTTTAATATTACATTATTTAAATTATAAAGTTACTAAAAAAAAGTTTTTGTATAAAGGATATCAAAAAATAGTTTAAGTACCTTTACCTATTTAAACCAACCTTTTTTCTTTGGTTTAATCTCTTCTTTAATAGCTTCTTTTTTTCTCCCAAATAATCCCTTTTTTTGGACTGGTAAATTCTCTTCAACAGGTTTAGATTTTCTGTTAAATAAGCCTTTTTTAGGTTCTTTTTTAATTGATTCTTTTGTTTCGGAAATCTTTGTTTTTTTAGGTTTTAATTTTGAATTTTTGGTTTTGCTATCTGCGAATAAAGTTTGATATACAAAAAAACCAAAAACGGCAAAGAAGCCTAATGCCTGTACTAAAGCAGTTCCAAGGTTATCAAACATTTAGGCCTCAACTTTGTATAGTGATTCATTTCCCTTCGTATCTATACATTTTTTATCATCAGACAAGCATACAATTTCTGCCTTCTTCTCAATATGAGAACTGCAGCCACCTGCATTTGCATTAGATATTGAAAACAAAGTTAGTACTCCTAAAATTAAGACACATGAGGTGTTAATCGGTTTCATAAATTTTATTTTTATTATGGAAAAATAATTTCGCAATTGCGAAGATAATATTTTCTTCTGCAAAAAATATCCCCTTTTTATATATCTATTTGTAGTAATTAACTAAGTCGATAATTAATATTGCTAGTAATGAAAAACCTAAAATGAAAGGTAAATAAGGATATTTATTTAAAATTTTGTTTAGTTGATTTTTCGATGTTTGTTTTTCCTTTTTCTTTTCTCTAGGTGGTAAGCCTAACACTTCCCTTCTCTTAGCTTCTCCCATAATTTTTTAATCTATTTAAGACTATTTTATACACTTAGCAAAAGTAGTGTATTGTTCTAGATTTAAATTATTAACGGTTAATTTATTGTAAATTTTGGATATATTAAAAATATATAAAAAAATTACATGATAGAAGTAGTTTGGTCAGTAAATATAATGATTGCAATTCTGATTATTGGTGTTGCCTTGGTTATTTATTACATATTTACTTATGACCAAAAATTTAGTTCCTAGATAAATGTCAGATAAAGATCTAAGTAATTTTCTAAAAAAAATAGAGCAACTTAATCAAATTGCTGAGCTAATAAAAAATGATCCTAGTAAAAAGTTATCCCTTTCCAAATGCAAGAATCATGATGAAGTAATTAAATTAACCACTGAATGGGGTTTTGATATTGGTAAAAGGTGGGGAGAATATTAATTTATTTTATTACCAGCATTATTAAAATTGCCATCAACTTCAAATTAAATTCCTAAGATTAATTAGTATTTCTTGTATTTGAGTTATGAAAGAAATTGGAGAGATAAAGTCAAATATTTATAAAATAGCTGCTGTTACAGATAGAGGGCAAAGATTAAATAAATTAATTTCTCCTATGTATGAAGAAAAAGCTAATGAAATGGTTGAATTGATTGATGCTCTTAAAGACTTTAGTTTTGAAATATCAGAAAAATCATTATCTGGAGAGTGGGAATTGATTTTTTCTAATGTTGAATTATTTCGAAGTTCACCTTTCTTCCTTGCTATTGAAAAGGCATTAAATGATGAATTTAAAAGTAATCTTTTTTTTAAATTACATCAATTGCAAGTAGGATCCTTTGGCATATCAACTATTGGGAGAATTGCTCAAAAGATTGATTTTGACAAAAAAGAATTTATATCTACTTTTGACACTACAATATTTGGGCTCACAACAATTCCTATCTTAGGTTGGTTCAAACTATTGCCTACTTTTGGTGGAAGAGTAATAACTTTAGCAAGTGATTTAGTTTTAAGAAATAATTTGCTTGATATGAACTTAAAAAAGACAAAAGTTTCCAAAGTTGATGGACTTAATAAGATTCCATTATTTAGTGAATTACTAATGGATAGATGGTATCCCGTTAAAGAGGTATGGAATAATTTACCTTGGAATAAAGAATCGCCAAATTGCCAGGTTTCAATTGTATATTTAGACGAAGAAATGAGAATTATGCAGGATATGTATGGGTCTATTTTTATTTATATAAGGCCTTCAATTTCCTTGTTGAATTCAAATACAATCTCTAATGATTAATTAAAAAACTAATATGTTTAGTAATTTATAGAATAAATCCATTCAAAATTTATTTTTAAAAATTAATTAATAAAAACATCTCACATCTTGAATACAAATAGGTCAAGTTCAGAATGAAATTTTTTTATTATTCTTAGAAATCAAGAAAAAAATTCAATTGTTAGAAGAATATTCTTAATAGGAGGATGGGGCTTAAGTCTAGACAGATTCTACAAAGGAGATAAAAAAGGTGGTTTTTTATCAATCATTGGTTGGATTATCACATTTTTTAGCTTTATCTTTCTCAAATGTTCAGGTTATAAATATGTAGAGGGTGTGAAAAATTATTCAGATTATTCCCCTAACCCATTAATAGTATTACCTTTACTGGCAGGAGCATATGGTGGATATCTAATAATTAAGAAGGCATTTAGATTAGCAAAGCAATTTGAAAATGCTGAATGATACGATACTACCAGCAGGTAAATTCAAGATAATAATCCAGATCCTTTCAAATAAAATTTAAATAAAAGAATCACTAAAAGGTTTACTATTGCTAAGGCTACTAAACCATTTCTATTTTTTACATCTAATTTCTTGACTAAATTAGAAAGATAAACTACTGGATTTTCTGGCTCTTTATTATCCAAATTTTATTTAAATATTAATTAGACAAGAAAATATCACAGTTTCATTTGAAGAATCAAAATTGTAAAGATGAATATCCAAAAAGAAATAAATAATTTCTAACCCATAATTCCTGCATTTCTTAAAAACGCTTTACCAATATTGCCAATTACAAAAAATAGAGACAAATTAATTAAAAGGATTATTAATAATGCCAACATTTTATAGTTTGGATTAGTTGAAATGCCATCAAAACCATTATTAAGAAATCTTTTAAAAAGTGATTTGTCAATTTTTAGTTTTTGTTGCTCAGAATTAAGTTTTACTTTTTCTTCTGAAGAATCTTGATTACTTGCTTTCTCTAGAAATTCTGTAAATGCCTTAACATTTTCTTCTTTTTTATTCCCCTCATTAAGATCTTTATTGTCTTCATTCAAATTGGGGGCTGATTCGATTGAATTATTTTCCTCAGGATTAAGTTTTGAATCTTCCAAATTAGTAGTAAATGCTAGGAGTATATTACACCATAAAAAAAACCCACTCGATCAATTGAAGAGAGGGTTAGCTAAGGTTAGAGTTCTTACTCAAATAATAATTTATTTTAATTAAATTTGCGGTTATAGCATAATAAAGTTTTAATTTAGTTTATATTCAATGTGATTTTTTCGTAGATATGTTAGATGCGAATACTAAAAAAGCATGTAAAGATGATCCCTCAGTAAGAGAAATTAAAATTAGAAATATCGAACATGCTATTGAACAAGCAGAATTGATGATAAAAGAATCAAAAATGAGCCAAGAAGAATTAATCTTCTTAAAAAGAAAAATATCGGACTCAAGACAAGATTTAGAGATACTTTATTTAATGAAAATTCAGTGAATATAAATTTGTTAATCTTTAACAGGATTGAATTTTTGCAAAGAAAATTAATTTGTATATTTGAAGACTTATAAAGTTTAAAGGGAATGTGAGAATTTTGTATAAAGCTTCTAGTTATGTCTAAAAATAATCTATATATACCTTTAAAGGTTGTTCCATACATCTTCATTTCAATTACTGCTATTGCAATAACAGCATCCACATATGTAATTACTTAGTTCTATCCGCTATTTAAAGGTTTTAGATATTGAATAAATTAAAATATTTGTAGTAACTAACTATATGAATAAATTCAAAATAGCAATTTTTACAATATCAATAATCATACTTTCCCTTATTGGGATTAAAAAATTAATTTATATAAATCAAGTTAAAGATTTAAAAAATAAAGAAGAATCAACCTTAAAAGAATCTATACGTGTTTTAAATGAATGCTTCGATCTAGAAAATAAAAATAAAAGAACTCTTAATAAATCAATTGAATTAATTGAGTATTGCTTAGAGGAATATGGATATAAAAACTGATTTCAAAACTTGAATGATGAATTTCCTTAATACTCCACTAATATGCAATTAAAAATTTCTAATCAATAATCTTGTTATGTTCCATAATTTTTTATTAATAATATTTTCCTAATTTTTTTAAAAATGACTAAATTGAAATGTTCTTATTTAGGAAATTTAAACTGTGAGGCTATTCATCTACAATCTGGAAGTCTTATTAGAACAGATGCACCTTTAGATCACTGTGGTAAAGGTGAAAGTTTTTCCCCAACTGATTTATTAGCAACATCTCTAGGTACTTGCCTCCTAACAATTATGGCAATCAAAGCCAAATCGAAAGGATTTAATTTGAAAGGTATATATTTAAATATTGAAAAACTAATGACACAAAATAGCGAGAGGAAGATAAAAGAACTAATAATAGATATTTTCATACCAGAGAGCACTTCTAATGAAACTATTGATTTTTTGAAAAAAGCTTCCAAAGAATGTCCAGTTACCAGAAATTTATGTCAAGAAATAGATATTAAAATTAGTTGGCATCATTAATAAATCTCAAACATAGTAATTACATAAAAAATAATGAAATACTTTATTGGAATAGTCATTCTTTTATTTGGAATATATATAATGACAGACTTGGCATTAAAGACTAGATATACAAGAAAAAGATTTCAAAAGGGGAAAAATAAATCTTATAAATTTTAATATTGTAGATTAAGGAAATAGAATTATTTTTGTACTAAGAATTAAGGCATATTTTAGTTTTATTTTTTCACTATTTTTTGGTCAATCAAACTAATCAAAGGGATCATGAAATTTACATTTATTCCAACAGTGCACCATGTATAAATAATAAGAAAAAATATTTTTATAAATAAATTAGGGGGTAAGGTGAAAAATATTTTGAAAAACCCTCCAATGAATAATACCAATATTCCAATTTGAAAAAGACCTTTAATTATCCATTTAAGTCCATTTTTTTTAATGTTTATATAAAACCAGAAAAAAACAAAACTAGATAACAATAAATATATAAAATTTATGATCATCTTTTTAGAGAAAATCTAATAAATTTGCCATTATCAAGGCATGATGACAATTATCACTTTTTTTTCTACAAATTTTTTTAAAAAAGGAAAAGTTATACAAAAAACAATAAAAACAAATTATTTTTTTACTTTTAATCTTAAAACATTTTCGATTTTAGTAAATCAACTCTTTTTTGATTAACTCCCAAATCACTTTCTCCAACTCTTGATTCTGATCTTATTGATAAGATGTTTGATTCAGGTAGAAAGGATACTTCTAAGTCGTCTACATACTTCATCCATTTACTGGTTGCCTCAGCATGAAGATAATCGCCATCAATTTCTACAATCTCAGTTCTTGGAGTTTTTTCGATAAATGTTTTAATCTCTTCAAAAGGTTTCTCAATATTGTTAACCTCCCATTCTTCTCGTACACAATGAGCAATCTCTACACAAGGTTTTAGTTCTACATGTGAGGCAAATGATGAAGGAGGGAATAAAAAGCTTGAACAAATTAAAATTGCTAAAAAAAGTATTTTCATTAACAGAGGAATTTAACGACCAATAATCTAACGAATTAAATTACTAATTTGTAATGATATATCTCATTATTTTTGAAGAATGGATATATGTTTTTATATTCAGGATTTAAGTATGTATTTCTAAAAATGCAAAAAAAAAGATCCCTCAGAAAGAGATCTTTTAAAAATTGAATTAAATCAAGTGTTCCCTTGTTTCCACTGAGATAAATCAATTCCTCCTACACACAAATCTAATATCACACCTAAATACAAAATATGTAATACCTAATAGACCTCTATCTTAACTGTCACATCGCAAAGAAATAAAAAGAGTACTCAAACATTGCGGTCGAGTACTTTTAAAGTTATCAGAAAAAAGTGTGTGAGGAGTTTCTGATCTATTTAATCTACTCCGTAGGTAATTTAAAAGGCTACAGTATAAATTACTAATTATTTAAATCTTTCAGAAAAATTGGCCGTTGATGAAAAAGATAATCAAAAACATAAAAAATTCATGAAAAGCATTTACAAAAAAATCATTTTTATTATTTCGGCAATTGCTCTTTTTTCAGTAATAATGGGTGTTGTCAAATATTCGCTTTCTTATATTGAAAATAATCCCGCAAAATACTTACCTAAACAAAATCAAGACAAAAATTAAGTATAAATTCACTTCAAAAAATCTATAAAGTGTCTTAAATATGTTCTACATAAACAGCTTAAGTCATGAAAATCAGAAATACTTCAGTTCTCAATCAGAATAATATTCATTTAAGTCAATTTAAAAATAAGCATAAATATCAAATACTTGAGAATTACTGGAAGAAAAGAAAGAAAGAATGTGAAAAAAATCTTTCAAAATTTTGCTAACTGATAATTATGAATTTTATTTTTTCTTTTTTATTAGCATCTGTAATGTGGGTACAAGTTCCACAATGGGAAGCTGACTGGTCAAAATGTGCTGTAGATGTTCCCGATTCATCATGTCACTGGTACGTAGCTGCTCCCGATAATACTTTTGGGGAAGGATTTAATTGGGAAAACGCTCCTTGGTTTGATGCTAATGGATTAAAGGATGTAGCTAAGATTGAGAAAGAATCTGTAGTAGAAAAACTTCAAAATAACTAAAGTTTCTATTTCATCAATTAACTTTTAAAAGTATTTAAATCTAGTTGCTTAGTGGTTAACTTTTGATTAATTAAAAAATTTTTATGCGTTTCAAAGTCAATCTCAAAAAAAATGGAAAGGAATTTGATGAAGTTGTTATAGCTAATAATAAAAAAGATGCTATGGAAGTAGCTTTAAAAAACAATCCAGAAGCTCAAGCATTAAACTCTTATTGGACATTTAAGATTTAATTATTTGCGAGGCTTAGGAATCAAAAGAGATGCAACACAAATAACACTAATTGCAGGCCCAGGCGAAAGATTAAAGACTATAGAGAGAATAAATCCCAGAAGTGAGATGCATAATCCAAAAAATGAAGACCTCATCATTGCAATTCTTAAACTATGAGCATTATTTAGCCCTAACAAAGTTGGCGTAGAAAGAAGAGCAATTACAAGAATTACTCCAACTGCTGACATTGAACTAACAATTACTAATGCCGTTGTAAAACTCAAAGCAAGATTTAATAAAGAAACGTTTATACCACTTGAGGATGCACCTTCTGGATCCAATCCCACATAAACAACCTTTTCATATCCAAAAGTCATTAAAAGTATAAATACTAAAAAAGCAATTATTGTTCTAACTAAATCTCCAAAATTTGCTGTCAATAAATCGCCAAATAATACTGCCTCCAAATCAATCCTTATTCCGAGTAGAGGGATAATAAGGACTCCAAACCCAAGCATTCCAGCAAGAATAGTATTCATAACTGCTTCATAATTTTCACTGTTTCTATTAGTTAAACTTTCCGCAATTACCGAGCCTAAAAGACCACTGATAACACCACCAATTGAGGGGTGAATTCCAAGAGCTAAGGCTAAAGCAAGTCCAGGCAAAACACAATGAGAGATTAAATTAACTTGTAATAATCTCTTATGAGTGATTAATACAGTTCCCATCGCTGGACATAAGATCCCTGAGAAAATAGTTATTATTAATGGGACAAGCCACCAGTTGTTATTAATAAAAGACATTATTCGAATGATTAGGTATGATCAAAAATACGGGACAAAAAAAGATTTCGGAAACAATGGTAACTAAGTCTGACATTACCAAAAGACAAGAACAACTTCTTGAAGAACTTAATAAATGCGAAGATGAATTGAGCGGTCAAGAGTTGCATAGACAATTGATAGAAAGCGGCAAAGCCATGGGATTGACAACTGTTTACAGGAATCTTCAAGTTCTGATAAAGCATGGTTTAATACGTTCTAGACATCTCCCAACTGGAGAGGTTCTTTACACTCCCGTAGATAGAGATATTCATCATTTGACCTGTGTTCAATGTGGTGAGACATCAAAAATGGAAGGATGCCCGGTAAAAGATATACATACACCCAAAACAAATTCAAAGAAATTCCAATTATTATTTCATACCCTCGAATATTTCGGGCTTTGCCAAAACTGTTATCAAGCTCAGAATTAAAAAGGAACATTTTCTAATCGCAGAAATTATTTTCCTTTATAGAACAAATGTTTATTGCATCTAATTTATCTTTTATTAGATCAGGACTACCAACTGCCAAAACACTTTTATCAAGAACTATTACTTGATCATAATTATTAAGAGACTCGCCCCAATCATGACTACTTACGAGCAAAGAAAGTCCCGCATCAGCAAGTTGACGAACAATTTTTAGAAAATCCTCTTTTGCGGGGGGATCCAATGCCGCGCAAGGTTCATCCAGAAGAAATATTTTTGCAGGGGACATAAGAGTTTTTGCTAATAGAGCTCTTTGTTGCTGTCCTCCTGAAAGAGAATCGAGTCTTCTATTAGCCAAATTTGCAATGCCTACTCTTTGCAATGTCGCCTCTAATTCACAACATTTATTAATCCAAGAATTAGGATATGCTAGAAGAGTCTTAATTTGAAAGGGGTTATTACTTCTCGATTTTGAATACTTAATTTGACCTAGAGATACCAATTTTTCAACTGTAATGGGAAACTTCCAATTCATAGAACTTCTTTGAGGCATAAGTGCCACTAGAGATCTAGATCTATATAAATTTTCACCGTCAATTTTTATTTCGCCTACATCTGGAGTATTTTGTCCTTGCAATATTCTCAAAAGAGTGGATTTACCTGCGCCATTTGGACCAACTAAGGCTGTTAGAGTTCCAGGCTTAATCTCAACCGAAACCTTATTTAAAACTGGCTTACTTTTTTTTTTGTATGCAAATGTTAAATTTTCAGCGACTAAAGTAGCCATTAATTAATCTTTTAAAAAAGTCACTTCACAAGCTTACCAATAATACTAGCTGCGTATTATTTTCATAACAATTGATACCGATGCTTGTCAGGTACAATGAAAATGATTATCATTTTTAAGTATTTAACAATTTTTTATGTCAATTTTTAAAAGACTTTTAACAAATAAAACAGGTTCAAGCAGGTCAATCATTAAAATTTCGGTAATAGCTGGAACGATTATATTTTCTGGTTTTGGGCAAGATGTCATTGCTAAAGGAAAGTCATATGTTGCAGTTGAACCACTAGTTTGTGATTTAGTTAAATCAATTGCATTACCTTCTGACGAAGTTACATGCTTAGTAGATAGAAAACAGGATGTTCATGACTTAAAGATCAATCCAAGGCAAGCTCAATTACTAAATAGCGCAGACAAGGTATTCACTCTTGGTAAAGAAATGACTCCAAGCATGAGAAATTGGGAAAATAAAAAGAATACTGTTGTTGTAGGTGTTAGTGCAATAGACGTAGACGATCATTCTGATCATGGAGGTCATGATGATCATTCAGACCATGGTGATCATGCTGAACATTCAGCTAAGGTAGATGATCATTCTGATCATGGAGGTCATGATGATCATTCAGACCATGGTGGACATGATGATCATGCTGAGGGTGATTTCGAATGGGCAGGTAAATTCCAGCTTTCTAAGGGTTCTTACAAATGGTCATTTGAAAAAGTCGATGGCGAATATGCAGATCCTGCAATGAAGATGGTGATTCTCAAATCTAATGATATAGAGGGGTCTGAAGATTTAGCTAAAGAATTATTAGGATCTAAGGACTCAATAAGCAGAAAAAATAATGACACTCTGATCGCAAGTAATAAGGCTTTTATTCTTAACTTTGATCAAAGAAAAGAAAGCACTGTTTTTAACGTGGATATCAAAGAAGATGGTCAATATATATTTTTTACTGAACACATGCCTTTTGAGTTTGAAGCAACTCAACACTTTTTTAAAGACGTTTTAAATAGTGATGTCGAACCAATAGCACAAGTACCAGACGAAGGAGAGGGGCATCATCACCATCATGACCATGGAGGTCTAGATCCACATGTATGGCATGATCCACATAACATCATAAAAATGGGAGATGTTATAAGCAAAAGTTTAAAGAAAGATATTTCAGTTTTTAATAGAGGGGACAGAAAATTAATTAATGAAAGATTCGAAAAAGCTGATTCACTCTTAGAAGGTTTAGATAGTTGGATCGTCGAACAAGTAAGCTCTATTCCTGAGGAAAACAGAGTAATTGTCTCAAAACACAAAGCAATGGAATACTACGGTGATGCATTTGGTTTTGAAACTATTAGTTTACTTGACTTTCTTGGAGACTCCTCAAGCTTAAGGCCAGACAACATAAGTTCTACTTTAAAAATGTTAGATGAAGAGAAAGTTCAGGCAATATTTCCTGAACAAATTCCAGCATCTAAGTTATTAAGGAACTTAAGTAGACAAAGTTCAGTTCCTTTAGCTTCCAATCAAATATTCGTTGATGGATTGATGATGGATGGTAATACGGTTTCAGTAGCCGTACACAACACTTGTACAATTGTTGATTCATTAGGTGGAAGCTGTGATAAAGAATCTGGCTCCAATCTTGAGTCTGAATGGTACAAACTTTCAGATTAAATTTTCCTAATAAAAACGGTTTTCATTTCTTACTATTACTATTATTAAACTATTGTTTTTCTAGTAAAAATCATTAAATGAGCATCAAAGATAAAGTTCCCGTAACCATTCTCACTGGATTTTTAGGTTCAGGGAAGACTACTTTGCTTAATAGAATACTAAGTGAAGAGCACGGGAAAAGAATAGCCGTAATTGAGAATGAATACGGTGAAGTAGGTATAGATCAAGGGCTCGTAATTAATGCCGATGAAGAAGTATTTGAGATGTCAAATGGATGCATTTGTTGTACTGTTCGCGGTGATTTAATAAGAGTCCTTGGCAACCTTATGAAAAGAAGAGACAAGTTTGACTATGTTTTAGTAGAAACGACTGGATTAGCAGATCCTGGGCCAGTTGCACAGACATTTTTCATGGATGAAGAAATTAGTTCTGAATTTACTCTCGATGGAATTGTGACTTTAGTTGATGCTGCACATATTGATCAGCAACTAGGTAGGAGTGATGAAAGTTCAGAACAAGTTGCATTTGCAGATGTTCTTGTCCTTAATAAAACTGATTTAGTCTCTGATGATGCACTAGATACTCTTGAATCGAGGTTGAGAGATATGAACCGAATGACTCGAATTATTCGAGCCGAGGATGCCAAAGTACCAATTGAAACAGTCTTAAATCTAAGTGCATTTGATCTTGATCAGATCCTTAAACGCAGGCCAACATTCCTTGAACCAGAATATCCTTTTGAATGGACAGGTGTTTACGATCTTGATGCAGGTAAATATGAATTAATGCTCGAAGAAGGACCAGATCCAGAAATGTCCCTAGTAGCTCTCCTTAACCAAGGTGAGAGCGAGGAGGAACTTAAAGATGGTGCTGAATCCTCCGTAAGACTTTATGCAGAAAAAGCTAATACTTTAGCGAATGGAAATACTATCCCATATGGAGAACATGTAAATCTCAAATTGGGGGATAAAGGAAATAAATCCTTCATCCTGAACATAGAAAAACCAACAAAAATAGGTTTGTTTACACAGCACACTGCCGAAGAATTCAATATGAAAGTCATTAAAAGTGAAGAAAACAATTCAAAAGAAATTCCATTTAATACTGAAAGGTTCTGGCAAGCAGAGCATGAACATGATGATGAAGTAGGCTCAATTGCGATAGAGCGTTTTGGAGATGTTGACCCAGAAAAACTAAATACTTGGATGGGAAGGCTTCTCTCAGAAAAAGGAGTGGATATATTCAGAACTAAAGGTTTCATAAGTTACTCAGGTAACCCAAGGCGAATAGTTTTCCAAGGAGTACACATGTTATTTACTGCACAACCTGACAAAGAATGGGGTAACGAACCTCGTAGAAATCAACTTGTTTTTATCGGTAGAAATCTAAATGAGAAAGAGATGCAAGAAGGCTTTGATAAATGCCTGATATAGAACCATTTAGCCCAAGAGGTATGTTCCACGTGGGATGGACAGCTGAAGTTAACGATTATGCTATAGCATGTGGCTGGGCTCTTAAAGGAAAACAATTTATTGTTGGCGACGTGGCAGGTGGTCTTTTCGCATTCGAGGGAAATACTGGAAAAATTATTTGGAAAAAAGAAAATAAACACTCCGGTGGTCTATTAGCAATGGCCATTCATCCAGAGGGAGAAATATTTGCAACATCAGGTCAGGATGGAAATGTTCAAATTTGTAATTGTCACGAAGGTAAAGTAATTAAAACACTTGATCTTGGGAAGGGTTGGGTAGAACACCTCAAGTGGTCTAATGACGGTTTATTTCTAGCGATAGCTTCCTCAAAAAAAGTATATGTTTTTAATGAAGTTGGTGAAGAGAAATGGATCTCAGAAGACCATCCAAGCACAGTAAGTGCAATAACATGGTCAAATAAAAATGAACTAGCTACTGCTTGCTACGGAAGAGTGACATTCTTTGACATACTTAATAATAAAACGAATCAAACACTCGAGTGGCAAGGATCATTGGTATCAATGGAATTAAGTCCTGATGGAGATATAGTGGCCTGTGGAAGTCAAGACAATTCAGTTCATTTTTGGAGAAGATCTACCGGAATGGATGCTGAAATGACAGGATATCCTGGAAAACCAAGTCACCTTTCATTTGATGACAGCGGAAAATTACTAGCAACTAGTGGCAGTGAAAGAATTACAGTATGGAGCTTTATAGGGAATGGACCTGAGGGGACTATGCCCGGAGAGCTATGTCACCATACAGAACCCATTTCGAGCCTTGCCTTTTCAAATAAAGGTATGCTTGTAGCCTCGGGATCTAGGGATGGTTCTGTTGTCGCAAGTTTTCTAAAAAAAGACGGTAATGGAGATCCAGTTGGGGCTGCATTCGCCGGCGATTTAGTAGGGGCAATATCCTGGAGACCTGATGATTGTGCACTTGCAGCAGTTAACGCAAAAGGTGTGGTAAATGTATGGCAATTTAAAGTTCGTACTAACCTTTTTTCTAAGGGTTTTAAGTAAAAAGTATAAATTTATAAAATTACCAATAGTTAGCTTTTAAATGTCTTTCCATACAAATGACCTCACAGTCATTATCTATTCCTTTTGGGTGAATATCACAATATGAGAGACATTGAAAATATTCATCTATAGGATTAGATTTATCAGTCTTACTAACTTCTTTTGAATGATCCATAAAAGAGTTCCTCAATTATTTAAAATTAAGATAGTCGAATTAAATAGCAAAAGAAATAAGCAAAACTTACTAAAAATATCTCAAAAAAATTAACAAGATTAAATACTACTCTCGGACATTTTTAATTAAAAAGCAATGCGTATAAAAACGGATTGTCTTTAGAGAAATATTTTCCTAATTTTATATTATTGAGTTCTAGGAGGTCTTTCAAAATGATCGATAGCCTGCCTGAAATTTCGGAATAAACCGAACTAATTTAATTAACTGCTCCAATTATTTTTTAATAATGTCTAAGCTTCCTTCTTCTGCATCGTTTAGGTGCCCTTTAAGAAACAAGCTTAATTCTAGAGTTTTTGCCCCAGTTAAAGACAATTAGTTAATTTTCGTGAGCATTAGCTTAATAGAAGTTAGCAACAAGGATCCATGATTTAGGTGCGTTATTAGCTTCAGTAAAAAATATAAGTAAGAGATAAAAGGGGGCTTAAATTAGCCCTCTTTTTTTAATAAGATGACTTTCTTCTGGTTTTATAGATAATGATTAAAACAATTAAATTTAAAAATGGTTCAATATTATTGCCCATATTGCAATCCTAAATATCAATTTCAAACACAATCCACAAAAGGTAATTTGATTTGTGGCTTGTGCGGAGAGGATCTTGTAAAAAAACCATTTATTAGGTTGAACCAGATAATCGCTTTAGTTGCTGCTTCATCATTACTTCTACCGTTGATATATACTTTTATTTTTTTAATTAAAAATCAATTAAATCCTCCTAATAAAAATTATCAAGCAAATGGTACTTTAATGATCATTATCAAAGAAAAAATTTCATAAAACAATTTTAAAAATCTCGAGCGGTCAACCTCTACATAGTGAATTATTTAAACAAGAATTTTTACTCTCAATATTTATTTGATCATCAATATTTTTTAATTTGTTTTTATTACTTATTACTTTAACTTTTTTGCCGCAATGTTCTTTGCAACCACCATTAAATAAATTATGTGCATACAAATTGTAACTATTCGTAAGTAATAAAAGAAAAATTATTTTATAAATTTGATAAAAATAAGACTTCATTTTTATTATGATTTTCTCGGAATTAGTAAATAAATAATATCAGTTAATTCCAAGGAGTGTTTATAAGTCCCCAGATATCAAAGAAGAAAAATAAAACTGCAATAACAACAAGATCCCATGCTCTTTCCCTAAAAGCCCAAGGCGCAATAAAAACTTCTCCAAGTCCGTGAAGCGCCGCCCCTACTGGTAGATGATCAAGAACCAGCAAACTGTGAGAGAGGATAAAAAGAAAGCTTGCGAAATATCTAAAAAAAACAAATTGCCAATTACTAGAACTCATGCCTTTTAGATTTTTAAGAAATATACTTCAATGATCAAAATAATGATATAGATCGAGTCAAGAGATATTATTTTTGGTAGCCATAAATACGAATAAAGATATAAAGCTAAAGTAAAAGTTACTAAACGATGAAATATATGTTTGCAAGTTATCAGCCTAAAAATAGTTTTGATGAATACTTTAAGGATAATGTTAACTCTGCTAGAGAAATATTGATTCCACTTCTTTCATCTTTAGATAATATGGGACTTGAGGAATTAAACAGGAATCATTCTGCCGCAAAAAAATTATTACTAAGACATGGTGCAACTTTTAGATTAAACGATACTGGTTTAAAAGGTACTGAGAGAATATTACCTTTTGATCCACTTCCTAGAATAATTAGTAAAGATGATTGGGTAACGTTAGAAAAAGGCCTAAAACAAAGGCTTGAGGCAATAGATTTATTCCTAGATGATATTTATAATTCTCAAAAAATAATTAATGATGGAATAATTCCAAGAGAATTAATAGAGAGTTCAGACGGTTGGAGACCTCAGATGATAGGTTTCAAACCTCCACTAAATAAATGGTGTCAAATTTCAGGACTTGATTTAATAAGAGATAGAAAAGGAGATTGGCATGTTTTAGAAGATAATTTAAGGTGCCCTTCTGGGGTTGCTTATTTTTTAGAAAATAGATTAGTTATGAAGAATATTTTCCCTAATCTTTTCTCAGGAAGAATAGTAAAACCCATTGATGAATATCCATCATATCTTTTAAAAACTCTTCAAGAACTTGCTGTTTGGACTGACACTCCCAAGATAGTTCTACTAACTCCAGGAATTTTTAATAGTGCTTATTTTGAACATAGTTATTTAGCTCAAGAAATGGGCATCCAACTAGTTCAGGGTCATGACTTAGTTTGTAATGATGATTATGTATATTTAAAAACTACCTCTGGATTAAAAAGAGTAGATGTCATTTACAGACGAATTGATGATGATTTCTTAGATCCACTTAATTTCAGAAAAGATTCCTGCCTTGGTGTTAGCGGATTACTTGATGTTTTTAAGGCAGGTCATGTTGCTTTAGCAAATGCACCTGGGACTGGAATAGCAGATGATAAAATGATTTATTCATTTGTTCCAAAAATGATTAAATATTATCTTGATGAAGAAATTATTATTAAAAATGTAGAAACTTATATTTGTCATTATCAAAAGGATCGAGAATATGTTCTCGAAAATTTATCAAAACTTGTTGTTAAGTCTGTCGCAGAAGCTGGTGGTTATGGAATGTTAATTGGCCCTCACTCAACAACGAGTGAGATAGAAGAATTCGCTAATAAAATTAAAAATAATCCTAGAAATTTCATAGCACAACCAACATTAGAATTATCTACTGTGCCATCTTTATGTGATGGAGAACTATATCCATGTCATGTTGATTTAAGACCATATATCTTAAGAGGAAAAGATTCATGGGTTAGCCCAGGCGGCCTTACGAGAGTCGCATTAAAAAAAGGATCATTAGTCGTTAATTCTTCTCAAGGTGGAGGATGCAAAGATACATGGGTTGTAGGTAAATAATATGCTTTTAAGTCGTGTAGCAGAATCTCTTTATTGGATCAATCGTTATTTAGAACGTGTGGAAAACATATCTCGTTTCGTGGAAGTAAGCGAAGCAATGTCATTAGATTGTCCACCAGGAAGTGCAGAACCTTGGCTCCCGTTAATTGATGCTTCTAGTGACAGAGAATCTTTTGATAAAAGATTCCCAGAGAAAAAACCTGATGACGTTATTAATTTTTTAATAAGAGATCGTTTAAATCCAAATAGCATAATTTCTTGCATTCAAATGGCAAGAGAAAACGCAAGACAAATCAGAGATGTCATGACCACAGAAATGTGGGAACAGATTAATATTTTATATTGGAATATGCAAGAAGGAGAGGCAATATGGAATAAACCAAGACAAGAACAATTAAGTGAAATAAGGAGGGAATGTCAGCTTTTTTATGGAATTACAGATGCGACTCTAAGCAAAGATCTTGCCTGGAGATTTAGCATTCTTGGAAGATTAATCGAAAGAGCTGACAAAACATCAAGAATTCTAGATGTTAAATATTATTTACTCCTACCGAGCTTAGATGAACTTGGAGGAGTTCTTGATGAGCTGCAATGGATAGCACTTTTACGTTCAGCTGGAGCTTATCAAATGTTTAGGAAAGCAGTGCAAAATTCTATAAAGCCTAATTCAGTTGCGAGATTTCTTTTACTTGATCCAATTTTCCCTAGATCAGTAAGATACTGTCTTGATGGGATAAGCAATACTCTTAAAACAATAGATGCCTCTCCATCTACTGAAAATCCTTCAGAATTAGAATGCATGAGAGGTTTGCTTAAAGCAAAGTGGAGTTATATCAGAATTGAAGATATAATAAATGATGGTTTGCATGAGGCAATCGATTCATTGCAAATGGATTTAAATAAATTAAATGATCTTATTCAAGAAAAATATTTTATTAATTAATAAGTTTATTAATGAGAATTAAATACCTTCACAAACTTGAATATAAATATGAAGATCCTGTTCAATTAGGCGAGCATAGATTATGTATAAAGCCAAGGTCAAATGGCTTCCAAAAACTAAAGAATTTTGAATTAAAAATAACCCCAGACCCAGAAATTATTTATCCATTACTTGCTGCCAGCGGAGAAGAGATTAATAGAATCAGATTCAATGGATTAACAGATAATTTAATCATTGAATCAATCAGCGAAGTTGAAACTATTAAACATCCAAACATTATTGATGGAGTTAAAAATAGAGATTTAACATTACCTTTTTGTAGAAGCATTATTAACAGAGATTTACAGGGAGCATTAGAGGGATGGATGCCAAATGGTCAACACGATCCCTCTGCTGTAGAACTTGCTCAAGAAGCCTTAGCAGGAAGCATTAATAACGCATTATCATTTACCTACCAGCTAATAGAGATTATTCAAGATCGGGTTAAATATACCAAAAGACATACAGGTCCAGCATGGCCCGCTAGTAGAACACTTAGAGAACGTATAGGTTCATGCAGAGATTTAGCAATGCTGATGGTTGAAGCTTGCAGGTCTATAGGTATCCCAAGTAGATTTGTAAGTGGTTATCATTTTGAAGATCCGTTACCCTCTGAGTTGGATTTACACGCCTGGGCTGAATTATATATTCCAGGTGCTGGCTGGAGAGGTTTTGATCCAAGCGGAAAAGGATTAATAGATGATAGATATTTAACATTGGTATCCTCTTCAAAATCTAATTTAACCTCTGTAATTACAGGAAACTTTATAGGAAAAAATAATTTAGAAAATACTTTATCTTGGGAAATCAAACCTCTTGAAATTAAATAAAACTAAATTTTTAATCTTTTAAAATAAAGAAAAAATATAAATAATAATATGTTTCCTTTTTAGTGTTAATTGATACGTTCTTAGATATATATATCTGTTTTCATTTGTTTAATATTTAAAGAAAATTGAACTCAAGTTTAGAAATTCCAGTTATCAAATCAAATAAATCAAAAATGTTTGAATTGATAAGTTATGAAAAATTTCGCGATACAAAAGATGTTAGATTTTTTGATATTAGTGTTAATGAATCAAATTATAGAGATCTAGTTATTCACAGTGGTCCTGCGGTTAGTCCTCCAAATGATCAAGATTTTAATAATTGGCAATTTTACATTCATCACAATCAAGAGGATAATCTATTAGCTATCTCTGGGGGTAGAACATTTTTTCTTGTCAATTTTGGCTGGGATTATCCATTTTATAAAGTTAGATTAGAATCTTGCGGATATATTTTAAGGATACCTAGAGGAACTTTTCATAGATCGGTATCTGACGAAAACGGTTCCATCGTTTTAAATCAAGCCATTAGAGATGAAGGAGGTACAGTTGAATCTGAATTCAAGGTTACGAATAGCAAAGATAACAAAAAGCTTCTAGATTGTATAACCAATCTAGAACCTAGATTTAAAATTTATAGTGTTAAATAATCTTAAAAAGGAGTTCCAAATTTATATATCAATTTTAAAAATTATCTAATTGTTATAAAATAAAAATACTCAAATTTTTTTATATGAAATTTTTTAGGTTTTTAAGATATTTTTTATGCATAACTTTTTCTTTCTTGGTTTTATCCTCTCCAGTTTTTGCTGGGGCGAATGTTGCTGTTAAGGGCGAAGGAGATGAAGTCCCAAGTTATGTAAGATCTAATATTACAGGATTTGATTTCCATGGAGAGGATCTTCATTTATCTTCTATAGCTGGAGCAGTTGCTAGAGACGCAGATTTTAGTGATGTTGATTTACATGGGACAACCTTAACCCTATCTGATTTAAAAGGTTCTAATTTAAATGGAATCGACCTGACCGATACTCTTTCTGATCGAGTTAATTTCCAAAAAACAGATCTTAGAAATGCTGTTTTAATAAATATGATCGCATCAGGTAGCAGTTTTGCAGGAGCTCAAATAGAAGGAGCAGATTTTTCTTACGCTATTCTTGACAGCGAAGATCAAAGAAATCTTTGCGAAATTGCTGATGGGATCAATCCAACAACAGGCGTTTCAACAAGAGAAAGTCTTGAGTGTAGTTAGAACAAAATTATAAGTAAACTTTTTTTCCATTATTAAATTTATAAATCCTTTGTTCCTCATCTTGAAAAATCATTTCACCATTTAATTTAGATTTCTTAAATTTTGAAAGCCTTGCTCTATGAATATTGGATTTTCTATTAATATTATCTTCGTTATCATAACTCCCAATATAGATATTTATATCAGGGTTTGAAAAGGTTTTTTCGGCCTCTCTTAAAAAGATTCTTTCAATATTTGTTTGAGAGCTCTGATGTTTATTTTTAAATTTATCTAATTTTAAGTTCTTTGGTTTTTTAGATTTAATTTTTTTGTAGACCAAAAAAATAACCCCCAAAATTAGTAAAACTAAAAATATATTCATTAACTATTTAATTTTTATTTTAATATCTAAGCCTAAGTTACTTTTAGTAGTTAATATTTCTTTTTTTAAGATTCCATAAGTAAAAATTCTAGATAAAGTTTTTAAAGATTTAAAAACTAAAAAAACAGTAAATAAAAAGAAAATAATAAGGTTTTCTACAAGGATATTTTTATTTTTATTATCTAAGTTGCTCATGTAAGAGTTAATTCAATTATTTTTCATCATTATTTGCATATGGGCCGAAAAATTCACTAGCGTCTCTTCCCATTACTTTAGCAAGATTTAAAATTTTATCTATATCCCATTTAGAAGCCATTCCATAAAGAATACCAGCAGCAAAAGAATCGCCACATCCATAAGAATCAACCTTTATTTTCTTGTTTTTAAGAGCCTTATATCTTCCTCCTGGAAATATTACACCTCCCTTCTCTCCTTCGGTTTTAATAATATATTTGGGTTTTAACGATAAATCAGAAAAAGAAAAAACTTCCCCTGGATCAAGATTACTGCCTATTAATACATCTAAAAGGACATTCGATTTATTAATTGTATTTAATCCCACTCTTGGTGTGGTACAAAGTATTGAAGCTGATCTAGCCATTTTAAAAATCTCTGAATCAGATGCAGTAATAAAAATTCCGTCCATTTTTTTTAAAATGTTCCATTCTAATTTGTCTTTATGAGTTGGAGCTAACCTTTCTCCAATAACTGTTATTGCTCTTTCCCCTTGAGAGTCAATTAAACTAAATCCTCTTCTAGTAGGTTTATCACGCCAAGCTACATGCAACTTAATTCCCATATTTGTGAGAATCTTGAAACACTTATCTCCATAATCATCATTACCTAATGACGTAAAAAAATGAATTTGATTTAAAGTTAAATCAGAAAGTATTTTCGAAATAATTGAGCCACCACCAGCTGGATACTCAAGGGACTTTTCAGAATGAGAAATGACTCCGGGTTTTGGTAATTGATCGACCTTTAAGAAATTTATCCACTCAACATGACCAACAACAGCAAAATTTAAATTTCCTTTTTTAAATTTATAGTCTTCAACTTTTTTATTCTTTTCAACAACCATAAGCTTTAAAATACTATTATTAAAAGAAATATTTTTGACTAGTGAATTCCTTTAACATTTTAAAAGATAATAAACAGATACTATCTTATCTTTACCTTTTTCTATCAATTTTGGGTGCGGTCCTGCCAATGATGGCGAATTTCGAATTTGCTAGAGAATATGGAAATAGCTTTGATATAAATAACTTCATTTCTTTAGCTAATGCCAACCCTGCAGCTCAATCAATCTCTAGAGATTTATTAGTAGGAGCAAGTGCTATTTTTATATGGATAGTAACTGAATCAAAAAAATTGAATATCAAGAACATGTGGGTTATTTATATTGGGACTTTTCTCATAGCATTTGCATTTTCTGCACCTTTTTTCTTATTTCTAAGAGAGAGAAGAATTATTGAATTAGAAAAAAGTTAAATATTTAAAGATTAATTAAAATAATCTCTTAAATAGAATTGCAAATAAAATAAAGCAAGAACATGAAATGGAAAGCCAGATTATTGAAGCATACCCAAATATATCTAATATGCGTCCCGAAATAAATGGTCCAAAAAAATAACCCATAGCGAAACATTGTGATAGTAAAGCAAGTGCAAAACCTTTTTTATTTGAAGGAGCTATTCTGAAAACAACATCTGTTGATGTTGGAAGAAATGAAGCAGTGCCTAAACTTACTAATATCAATGAAAAAGAAATTAAATAAAAAGCTGGGATATTTAAATAACTAGAAATAAATAATAAAAATGAAGCGAAAGAGAAATTAATTAAACTAAATTTCAATCCAAATAATCTTTCTTTCTTTGATATCCAATAACCTACAGGCCATTGTAAAAACAACAATAAAATTAATTGAATTGAAATTATAAGGCTAGTAATTTCTTTACTTATCGCATTCCGATATACTCCACCTTTAACAAGATCCAAAGGCAAAGTTACTTGAATCAAAGCTAAAGAAGTAGTTATCAAACAAATAGATAAAATTATTATTGTTGAATTTTTATTCCATTTCAATTGTTCCTGATTAATTGGAACTACTAATTTTTTTTGGAATTTTTCTAAGTTTCTTTTAATAGAAGAACTATTTCTTGATATTAAATATGTGATAACTAACATGCAAAATATATCATTAATAAAAATTGATTTGAAATACAAAAAATTAGTCATAAACCCCCCTAAGAATACCCCTAGAAATATTCCTAAAGCCTCCGAACTTCTAACAAGAGAATAAGCTTTCCGTGTATCGATCGGATGGCAAAAATAGGGCACGCCAAACTCTGCAGCAGGCCAATATATTCCAGCAGCCGCCCCAACAAATGATTGTCCAATTATGTAAAAAAAAGTATCTCTTGAAAAAATGAGGCATAAACTAGCTGCAATACTTAGTATTGATGAAGTAACTATTGGAATTTGTATTTCCCCTGTTTTATTTAAATAATTACCTGTAAAGAGTCTTGTTACGGTGCCAATTATTGCTGATATGGTAAAGCCCAAGCCAATATCTGTTGCTGAAAAGCCAATATTATTAAAAATGAGTGATGTTAAATAAATAACACCTCCTGCACCAAATGCAGCGTAAAATCTTATCTTGGTTATTAACCTCAAATGATATGGAAATTGAATCCACCAATTTTTGCTAATTTGAAAACTATTTGGACTAATCACAAGTGAAAAACTTTTTTATAATTTTTTTAGGTTTTTGTGGTTTATTTTTTTGGAAAGGTTCAAAGGCTGCAGATAAAATAAATATTAAGTTTGAAGAGATGAAAATCCCTCTTACTATAGAACAATTATCAAAATTAGAAAAATACGAAGATAATTCAACAGAATTACTAGATTGGTTAAAAAAAAATAGATTTATAAGATTTTTTGAATTATCAAAATTTTTAGAATTTCCAGTTTTCAAGGAGGAGGGAATAAATAGAGAAGTATTAAGAAGTTGGATAGGGCGTAAAATTCTTACAGAATTAAGCAAAACCATTGCAGTTCCAAATGACAATGATGGGGTAGAGATTTATAACACTATAGAAAATTTATTAGATGAAAAAAAAGAAATTTCAACTTTAGAAATCATAAAGGCATTACCTTCAGATGAAATTTCACTAGATATAGATAATTTAATTTTAATAATTTCATCTTGGAAAAAAGAATTATCAATGCAACAAGATCTTATTTCCAAATTAAATAATCTTGAAAGAACAAACAAAAAGACATACAAAAATAATGAAAAAAAATCAACTAAAGAACTCATAAAGATAAATAAAAAAATTTATGCTTCTCACCGGGTAAAACCTTTTGAAATTGAAATATGGAAAAACAAAAAATTAAATAATGATAAAGAACTAATAATTTTTATGCCAGGACTTGGAGGCGAAATTAATAATTTCAAATGGATAGGCAACGAATTGTCTAGAAGAGGTTGGCCAATATTATTCATAGATCATAGAGGAAGTAATTTAGAATCATTCATAGATGTACTCGAAGGTAAGGAAACAATACCAGGGAGTGCTGACTTTTTCTTATATAGAATTAAGGATTTAGATGCTGTCTTAAAAGCTCATGAGAATGGGGAATTTGGTTTACCTAATAATTCTTATATCTTAATGGGGCATTCACTTGGTGCTTTAATAGCACTTTTATATGAAGGTAACAAACCAACTGATCAACTTAAGGACAGATGTGATTCTGCTTTAAAAGATTTCGCAGTAACAAATTTATCAAAACTACTTCAATGTCAATTAAGCGAAATTCCATTCTCTGATAAAAATAATTCTAAAAAGGCAAGTGCAATAATAGGATTTAATTCTTTTGGTAGTTTACTATGGCCAAAAGAAAATAGTTCTGGCATTAAAAAACCAACTCTTCTAATAGGTGGTACATATGACCTTATTACACCATTAATGAATGAACAATTTAAAGTTTTTTCTGCTTTAAATAATCCATCAAATAGATTTCTAATTATTGAAGGAGCAAGTCATTTCTCTCCAATAAGAATTAATAATAGTTATAAAGAAAATAATGATGTCTTCAAAATAAGTGAATCTTTTATTGGTTCAGATCCAATATTAGTACAAAATTTATCTGCGAAATTAATAGTCAAATTTTTAGAAACTATTAAGAACCAAGAAGTCCCTAAATTAATTAAAAACCAAAGAGATTTTGGACTTGATTTCCATTTTTTAGATCTTGAAACTATAAAAGAAGTTTCCAAAAATTAGTACTCTATTCGTGGATCTAAATACGCGATTAAAATATCCACAAAGAGATTTAAAGAAACTATGAGCATAGATGTAAAAATTACAATACCTTGAACCAAGGTATAGTCTCTCTGAGAAATTGCTTCATGTAATCTTAAAGCAATACCTGGCCATGAAAAAGTTACTTCGAACAATAGAGCACCTCCTGCTAATGAGGCCATAGTCAAGCCAGAAATAGTGACAATTGGCAAAATAGCATTAGGCAATGCATGGTTTAGAAATATTTTTTTCCTTGATATTCCTCTACATATAGCAGCATTTACGTAATCACTTTTTAATGTCTTGTCCAAATTTACTCTTAATGAGCGGCTGAATATGCCACTTAATAAAAAGCCAAGGGTAATCGAAGGAAGTGCGAGATGATAAAGGCTATCTTTCAACGAAATAAAATTATTTGAAAGAATACTATCTAAAACCAGAAAACCTGTAATTTGAGGTTGTTGCTGAAATATTGGAAATCTACCTCCAATTGGGGAAATATTAAAAAATACAGAAAATAGTAATTGTGCTAACATGGCACCCCAAAAAGGAGGGATCGCATATGTAGCAATTCCTAATATTCTAGCAATATAATCAGTCTTTTTACCTCTATTTCTTAAGCCAATTAACCCCAATGGGAATCCTATTAGTGTTGCACTTAATATTGAAAAGAATCCAAGCTCAATACTTGCAGGCAATGAATTAAGAATAATATTTAGGACTGGCTTTTGGGTACTAAGAGATTGGCCAAAATCTAAGTGCAATATATTTTTAATATATGAAAAATATTGATTTATTAAAGGTTCATTTAGCCCCAATTTATTTCTTAGAAATTCCCTTGAAACCTCATCTGCACCAGATCCAAGTATGGCATCGACAGGATCTCCGGGAGCAACTCTTAATAAAATAAAAACTAATGAGGAAATTATCCACAACATTATCGGTATTAATGAAATTTTTAATAAGGAATAATTTAGTAGTTTATTTAAATTTCTACTCATCAATTAACTCAAGATCACTCAATGAAATTATTCCTGCACCATTAAAAATAGGTTTTGATATTTTATTTTGAGACCATGCTTTTTGAGAGGATATCCAAATAGGAATATAAGGGATTGAACTTGCTGCTATTTTTTCAATTTCAACAAGTTTTTCTAATCTTTTAATTCCACTAATTTTTTCACTCTCAAGAAATAAACTTTCCACTTTATTAGATCCCCAGAAACTACCGCTGTAGACTGATTCACCTTTTTTACATATACCATCAACTATTTCATTACAACTTAAAAGAGGGGTTAGATAGGCTTCTGGATCTGAATAAGCTCCAGTCCAATCGAGAATAACTGCCGTATAAATTCCTAAACTTAGATTCTTATAAACTGTTGTAGATTCAACCCCATTTAGTTCAATATCAATACAATCTTTCAAAGAATTTTTAATTTCTTCCTGCCATGTCAGAGCAATAAGCTTGTCAGCCGGTACATTCGATCTAAAAGTAAGAGGTATTTTCAGAATATTTCCATTACAATAATTTTCTTTTTGCAATAAACTTCTCGCCTCTAAATAATCATATTTAGGCCACAGTTCTTGATTATCTTTTTTTAATATCGGAGGAATAATTGATCTAGATGGCTTCCTTAATCCATAACTTATTTTCTCACTTATTAATTTTCTATTCAGACTTTTTGCCAAAGCCAGTCTTACATTAAGATTACTCAAGGGATAAGAACTAGTTTTAAGGCTTATAAAACTTAATTCAGTAAAAGGGCTATTACCTTCATTAAACTGTTTATTTTTGCTTAGATTATTTAGACTTTTTCTCTGACTATCATCAATTGAGTTTGATAAGAGCACGTCAATTTGTTTACTTTTTAACGCCCCAAAAAGAGATGATGAATTTGAATACCCCACAAAATTTATGCCCTTATTTAAAGGTTTTTCACCCCAATAATTCAAATGTGGATCAATTGATTGAACTTCATTAGAAAAACTTGTCAGCAAATACTTGCCAGTACCAACAAATTTTTCATTTAGAAACTTATCAGAATATTCTTTGTAAAATGTAGGAGATATTGGAGTTAAATTTACTGATGTAAGTAAACCATTCAAAGAGCTTGATGGTTTATTCAAATTTATTATGACTGAATATTCACTTGGCGTTTCTATTGATTTAATCTTATTTCCTAAAATGTAATTCATCGTTCCAATTCTTTTGAATCTATCAAAAGAAAACTTTATTGCATTTGAGTTAAATGAAGTTCCATCGTGAAAAAAAACATTTTTTCTTAAATTGACAATTATTTGAAGTTTATCCTTTGAAATAATTGGCATCCCCGATGCTAATTCAGGTATTAATTCACCGTTAGAATTTAATTCATATAATGTGTCTCCTAGAGAACTGATTAATTGAATTGCTTTAAGAGTATTAGCTCTAGCTGGATCTAAAGATTCAATTTTTCCAGAACTTGCTACTATGATTTTTTTAGATATTCTTTTTGAGCCGCAAGAAGTCTGTAAAAAAGAAATTAAAATAATAAATATTGATAAAACAACTTTTTTTTTCATGTTTTTTAAGTACTTAATTATTCTGAAGAATTATTTGAGCAAAAAATTTGTAAGGTTATTTGACTTAACTCTAAAGCAAATGTTTTTTTAGAATTACAAGCAAAAGGCCACTCTCTCACCCAACAAATTTTATTACCTATATTTATACCAATTACTTGAAAAGTCTTATTGCTATTTTTAATTTTCACACAAGCACCTTTATAAAGGTTTTCAGAACAAATTAAATTATTATTTTCATTTTTATTGTCTAATAGTTTTGAATGAATCATTAAGGTGTTAAAACCAATTACTTACTATCTTCGGTTTAACAAGCTATAAAGAAATTTGCAAATTATTTTTTTAAATACAACTTAATTGACTTGCAATAATTTTAACTTCATTTAGCGAATTTATTTCATCTTTTGATTTCTCAAAATCTCCATTATTCACCTCATGAGTAATAACCACAATTTCAGCATTGTCCTCACTTGCATCTAGCTGAACAATTGATTCGATGGATACATTATTCTTTCCAAAAATATCTCCAATCTTTCCTATTACACCTGGACTATCAAGACAAATAATTCTAAGGTAATTTTTTTTATTTATTTGTGAAGATCCTATAATATGGCAGTTTCTCCAGAAATCAAAAGATAATAATGGATCGATTGAATTATTATTTTTTACTGCAGCGGCATGCAAATTTAATATATCTGAAACTACAGATGCCGCAGTTGGGCCACTCCCAGCACCTGGACCGTATAACATGATCTCTCCAAGAGGATCAGCCTCTATCAATAAAGCATTGTTAACTCCCTTAACTGTTGCCAATGGATGTGATTTTGGAATCAAAGAAGGTCCTACCCAAATATTCAAAGCAAGTGAATCATTACTATTAATTTGTCCCCTTTCTGAGAGCGCTAAAAGTTTTATTTCAAATCCTAATTTATTTGCATATTCGATATCCTTGAGATTAATTTTACTAATGCCCTCAGAATGTATCTCCTCTCTTTTGATTTTCCCACCAAATGCAAGTTCACTAAGAATTGAAATCTTATCAGCAGCATCATGACCCTCTACATCTGCAGTCGGATCAAATTCTGCATACCCAAGGCTTTGCGCCAATTTTAAGGTCTCCTTATAATCAGCTTTTTCATTTGTCATCTTTGAAAGAATAAAATTTGTTGTGCCGTTTATTATCCCAACCATTCTTTTTATGCTGTTACTTTTTAATGATCTTTTTAAGGGTTCAATTATAGGAATCCCACCGCAAACTGCCGCCTCTGACAATATATAAACTCCTTCTTTAGATGCAGTTTTATATATTTCTTCTCCATATCTTGCAATGACTGCTTTATTTGCCGTAACAACAGATTTACCTAATTTTAATGATTGCAGGATAATATCTTTAGCTAAATCAACGCCACCCATTACTTCAACAATTACATCTATAGAGGGGTCATTAATTAATTTAAATGGATCATCAGTTAATAAATTATTATCTAGCTCAATATCCCTTTTTTTATTAAGATCTCTAACAGCTATTTTAACAATTTCTATTTCTTTTACAATTGGATGTGAATCAACTTCAGAACTTAATATTTTATAAATACCTGAACCTACAGTCCCAAAACCTACAATCCCAATTTTGCATTTTTTCATTTTTTATTTCTTTTAACTTTGAGTTTAATTTTATATTATTAAACCTACAAAAATTCATTTGCTTGAGACTGCATTTTCAATAATATGTTTAAAAAACCATTTGATCTTGAAGGGGTTAAGCTTGCTTTCAAACCAGTATCTTCAATAAATTTCTTATCTATTTTAACAACCTCATTTGGTGTTAATTCATTTAACCCAGTAATTAAAAATGCTAATAAACCCTTAGTTATTAAGGCATCTGAATATCCTTCCCAAAATAATTTGCCGCTTTTAATATTTGCCTTAACAAAAACTTCCGAAACGCATCCCTTAACTTTATTTTCTTCAACAAGGATTTCACTATTTGGTTCTTTCATTTTTTTGCCTAGCCACAAAATGTATTCATATTTTCTTTTTGGATCTTCTGATTTCTTCAACTTTTTTAATAGTTTTGATAAATTATTGTATTTTTCCTGATTTTCCATTTTTAAAACTATAAATTAATCACTTTAGGATCTTCTATTATACAAATATTTCTTTTTCTGTGATAAAGCCTGATAAAGGAATATCCCACTCAGCTTTGGTTAATGGAATCGTACTTACACAATTAGAAGTTAATACTCCAATGCATGGAACATTTCTCCAATCATTATCTCTCCTTAATTTATCAAAATAACCTCCTCCATAACCTAATCTTGTTAAATTTTTATCAACGGATAGACATGGAACAAATATCGTGCTTATCTGCAAATAACTCAATGGGTAAGTGTAATTTGGACTTAATATCCCCTCAGAATCTTTGGTGAGAGGTTTCTCATCCCATGGATAGAATAACAACTCTTTTTTGTCTTTACATCTAGGCAAAGCTAAAGTAAATTTTTTCTTGAGACTTCTTATATCTACTTCATTTCTTAGAGGCCAATATATTGCTATATAACCAATATTTTTATATCCCTTAACAAATGAATCAACATATAATCTTACATTCTTCTCTACATTTTCTCTTTGATTAAGAGAAATCCCATCTCTTAGTTTTCTAAACGTATCCCTCTCCAATTTCTTATTTTCAAAGATCGTCATATTAAATTTTCAGTTAAAGCCATCTTCATTTAGTTTTGTGAGTGCTACAGCCAATGCATCTGCTGAATCATCAGGTTTTGGAGGTTTGTTAAGGTCTAAGTTATACATAACAGCATCAAGTATATCTTTCTTAGATGCCTTTCCAGACCCAGCAATTGTTAATTTTATCTGAGCAGGTGAATATTCACTAACATGAATTTTTTTAGAGGCCAATACCATCATAATTACACCTCTAGCCTGCACAACACTAATTGTAGTGCTTGACCTGTAAAAGAAAAATTTTTCTACCGCCGCTACAGTTGGGTTCCAATGATTTATTAATTCGTTAAGATCTTGGAATATCTCATAAAGTCTATCTTCTTCTTTTTTATCTTTACCTGTCTCAATAACTCCGCAATCTAATAATATCTTTCTTTCATTTTCTATTTCAATTATTCCATAACCAACTCTAGCTAACCCAGGGTCAATCCCAATTATTCTCACTTTTATTAAGCTTCAGCAGACAATTGAAATTTTGATAGATTTTCTTTTTCATCTAAATCGAATACTTTACAAAAAGCTTGAATGACTCTTTCACCTGAATCAACTTGTTCAAGAGGATCTTTTCTTAGTCTATGTCTTAAAGAACAAGAAATAACTCTTGCTATATCATCTTCTTGCACTTCAGTTCTGCCCTCAAAGGCTGCAATTGCCCTTGCAGACCTATTTGTAACAATATCTCCACGTAAACCATCAACATCTAGTTCTCCGCAGATAGCAGAAATATTCAATCTTAGGTCATCGTCCATTTGAACAGAATTTAATATTTCTTGTGCTTTAATTACCTTTTGTTGAAGTTCATCCTGTTGTTTCTCAACACTCAATGAAAACTCATCAGGATTATCGTCAAAAGAAGTTCTTTGATCTACTACTTGAACTCTTAATTCAGCGTCTCTAACTGTCTTAACCTCAACACTCATTCCAAACCTATCCAATAGTTGAGGCCTTAATTCACCTTCTTCTGGATTACCTGAACCAATAAGGACAAACCTCGCAGGATGTCGAACTGAAACTCCTTCCCTTTCAACTGTATTCCATCCGGAAGCAGCCGAATCTAGAAGTACATCAACCAAATGATCATCAAGCAAATTCACTTCATCAACGTATAGTAAACCCCTATTAGCTTTAGCCAACAATCCAGGTTCGAATGCCTTAACTCCTTCACTCAAAGCCTTCTCTATATCAATGGTTCCACAAAGCCTGTCTTCAGTAGCCCCTAAAGGCAAGTCAACCATAGGGACCTGTTTTTGAATACTCTCTAGATTTTCTCCTTGAGTAATTTTTTCCAAAACTTCTTTACTTTGTAAATCAGGATCAACTAGAGAACTATTATATGGATCGTCTTTAACAACATCGATTGCAGGCAACAAATCAGCTAAGGCTCTAATCGTAGTAGACTTTCCAGTCCCTCTATCACCCATTATCATCACCCCTCCAATTCTTGGATCAATAACATTTAATAAGAGAGCCAATTTCATTTCTTCTTGACCAATTACTGCTGTAAAAGGAAAAACTCTTCTTTTCTTTGTTGTAGGCACAGTTTTAGTTTTCTTAAATATTCAAATAATCAATAGATGCTACTTCAGAAAATGTTTTTAGTAAATATCCATATCGAATTAAAACAACAGGTAAGTAATAACCAATCAAATTTATAGTTACTTATTTTTTTTTGAATTGTTCAAAAACCAGTTTATTTGATGGACAATTCCTCTTAAAACATTTATTTCGTATATTGATGTATTTGCCTTTAAAATAAAATTCTTAAATTTACTGATTTTTGGCTTAGAAGTATGTTTTAAGAGATATCCAACTCGCAAAAGCATTTTCTCTATCTCTACAAATGTATCATTTACTTCTTTCGTTGATGCTAAGTTAAAAACTTTTAATTCATTATTTAAATTCTTTTTAGAAGACTTATTTAATTCATACAAAACTATTGAAACAGCGTGAGAAAGATTTAATGAAGGATTATTCTGAGAAGTTGGGATATTAAAAGTTTTATTTGCCAGAAGCAATTCACTGTTAGTTAAACCTCTATCTTCTCTTCCAAATATAATTGCTAAATTATTTATCTTCTTAAAGGATAAAGTCCAATCAAATATATCTTCAGAAGATACAAAAAATGAATCTTTATTTACATCAATCCTTCCACAAGATGCTAGAACTAAATCACAATCAAAAATTGCTTTTTGAAGATTATCAAAAATCTTACAATGTTTAAGAAATTTTTGACCTTTAAGGGCCATTTTTTTTGCTTCTAAAGAAAATATATCGCATTTCGGAGAAACAATTCTTAATTCATCAACTTCAAAATTACTGCATAATCTAGCAACGCTCCCCACATTTAAAGGGCCATTTGGTTCAACTAATATTACCTTTAAATTAGAAAAATTTTTTCCCAGAGTCATTCAAGGCTATGAAGATATTTTAATAAATTGGACATATTTACAGGATCAATTTCAAAACTTGGCATGGGAGGAGTTAGGCCTCCAGTAACTTGTTTTATTATCTCTTTATCATTCAAACGTTGAGTTATTGAGTGTAAGTCAGGGCCCACTAATCCTCTTGCTGTAATTCCATGACATCCAACACAATTTATCTTAAAAAGAGCGTATCCTTCCTTAGCAGAGCCATTAAGCTCAAGAGTTTCAATAATATATTTGTTATTTTCATGATGATTTACGAAAAATATTGAAAAACAAATCATTAAAACTCCAAATAAAATAAAAACAAATTTTAAGAATTCTCTTTTAAAGTCTCTTTCTGCTGCAGTTGATGAAGATGTTGACACAAAAAATAGTCTCTATGTAACAATTGTGGAAAAGAAATTCAAAAAAGGCAAAAAAATGATCGAGCCACTTCTATGCGGAATTGTTTTAGGTTTAGTTCCAATAACTCTACTTGGATTATTCGTAAGTGCATGGAATCAATACAGGAGAGGTTCAGGAATGCTGGACATTGATTAAAAATGTTAATCTTGACTGCCCATAATTTCTTACATCTATAGTTTCCCACAAAACACTTTTTTTTATAAATAGGTCTGAAGAATGTTCACAAATAACTATTGCATCTTTTTTTAAAAAATTACAATTGAATAATTGATATAAAACTAATTCTTGGTAATTAACATCGTATGGAGGATCTAGATAAACAAAATCAAATTTTAATTTGTTTAAATCCATATTTCTAGATGATAAGTTTCTCTCATAATTTGGTTTTGTCCATTTCAAAACGTCTTTACAAATAACTTCGATATCATTTCTTCTATTCTCTATATTCTCCAACGAGAGTAAATTTTCTAAGCAAATTTTTGAGTTGATTTTATTTTTTTCAATTGCAAGTATTTTTCTTGCCCCGTGATTATAGGCTTCACAAGATATGGTCCCTGTTCCACTAAATAAATCTAACCAGTTACTATTTTCAACTCTATTGTTCAATATATTAAATAAGGCCTCTCTCACTCTCAAAGTTGTAGGTCTGGTATGAGAATTATTTGGACTTTGGAGTTTTTTACCACCTATTAATCTTAAGTTTGTCTTCATCAGTAATTATCTATTATTGAATATTACTAAGCCATCGTCTCAAAAGTTTTTCACCGATTTTTCCAGATTTTTCCGGATGAAATTGACAGGCCAATAAATTATCATTCTCAATCATTGCAGTTAATTTTTCAGAGCCATAATCAACTTGAGCTGCAATAATATTTAAGTCATCTGGGATTGCATGATAGGAATGTACAAAATAGACCCAATTATTTAATTCTTCAAGCCCAAATAAAGTATTTCTTTTTGTAGGTAAAAGTTGGCACCAACCCATGTGTGGGATTCTTTGGTTAATAATATTGGGTATTTTTTTTATTTTTCCTTTTAAAATTCCCAGCCCTTGAACTTTTCCTTCATCACTAGATTCAAAAAGGAGTTGGAGACCTAAACATATCCCAAAAAAGGACTTTCCACTTTTAATCCAATTTTTCAAATCATTTATCAAATCAGTATTTATGAGATTATTCATTGCTGGATCAAATGATCCAACACCGGGAAGTATTATCGCCTTACAAAGCTTAGAATCATTAAAGTTTTTAATTAATATAATTTCTTCTCCAAGACTTTCTAGAGATTTTGTTACAGAATGAATATTACCCATTCCATAGTCTATTAGTCCAATTTTATGCAAAGCTTTTAATTTATAAATGCTTATTTAAAGTGCTCGAAAGAGTTGCTTTTGGCACAGCACCAACAACTGTATCAACCTTTTGACCTCCTTTAAAGATCATTAATGTAGGAATACTTCTAATTCCGTATTGACTTGCTACATTTGGATTCTCATCTGTGTTTAATTTAAAAACTTTAATTTTACCTTCAAAGTCTTTTGAGATTTCTTCTACAACTGGTGCGACCATCCTACATGGACCGCACCATGGTGCCCAAAAATCGACCAATACTGGTAGATCACTTTGCAGTACATCCTTGTCAAATGAAGAATCAGTTACGGCTGGAGCTGATGACATAATTTAAGTTTTCCTTTTTGAAAATTTAGCAGGCAATTCTTTTAAGTGATGATTTCATTACAGATAAAATAATATAAGTAACAAAATATCTAAAAAAGCCCGATTAATCGGGCGATTTAGTGTGTGAGGAGTATGGGGTTTCCCCCATCATTTCATAATAACTCCTAATTAGAAAATTTTTCAATTCAATACTTAATTCACTAATGTTTTATACTTTTGCTCTAGATGAACTACTTACCCATCCCAAGCTGCTGAGCTTTTTGATAAACCTTACCCTCTGTAAGAAGCGATGGTGCGATAACTATTTCAACTTCTTGCATTTCTTTAATATTTTTTGCCCCAAGAGTACTCATTGAGGTTCTAATTGCTCCTAATAAGTTATGTGTTCCATCATCAAGTAAGGCGGGGCCTTTAATTATTCTTTCTAAGGATCCTGTAGAACCAACTTCAATTCTTGTACCCCTTGGCAATACTTGACTTGGAGTAGCCATACCCCAGTGAAATCCTCTACCTGGAGCGTTTGAAGATTTAGCTATTGGGGATCCAATCATTACAGCATCTGCTCCACATGCTAAACATTTACAGATATCTCCGCCCGTCACAATTCCTCCATCACCAATAATAGGAATATAACGACCACTTTCTTTAAAGTAATCATTTCTTGCCACACTACAATCAGCAATTGCAGTTGCTTGAGGGATTCCAATTCCCAAAACGCCTCTTGATGTACAAGCCGCTCCAGGGCCTATCCCAACCATTAATCCTGCGACTCCAGCATCCATGAGAAGTTTTGCAACTTCATAAGTAACACAATTACCCGCTATAACCGGGACATTCATAGATTGGCAGAGATCTTTAATATTTAAGGTTTCCTTACCTTCCATACAAAGATGTTCAGTTGAAACAACTGTTCCTTGAAGAAAAAATAAATCTATTTTGGAATTATTAAGTGTTTCTTTAAACCTAATTGCAGCTTGAGGAGTCCCACTAAAAGCTGCGACACCTCCTCTTTCTTTGACCTCCTTTATTCTTTGTAAAATCAATCCCTCCTTTACGGGTTCACTGTATATCTTTTGCATTAATGGAACAAAATCATTCTTCCCGACTGATGCTATTTGGTTCAATATTTCATCAGGATTTTCATATCGTGTTTGTATGCCCTCCATATTAATGACCCCTAGGGAACCTAATTTTGTCAGTTCTACAGCCGTATTGACATCGACAACACTGTCCATGGCACTAGCTACGATAGGAACTTCTCTTTTGAAATCACCTATTGACCAAGAGGGATCAGTCAAATCGTAATCAAGTGTTCTATTGCCAGGGACTAAAGCTATTTCATCAATGCCATAAGCCCTTCTGACTTTTTTATTTAAACCAAGTTCAATATTCACGGAATTTTTCTTTTATTCTGATTAAATTAACAACTAAAGGGGTAATAAGCCAAGGTTTATTCAAAATCCACAGGTTTTATTTTGATTTGTGTGTAAATGTGAGTATTTGGGAAGTAAATAAATCTTTTTTTTTATTCATTATGACAATCAGCGATTATTATTAAAGAAAGGATTTTTATATGTCTGATAATTTAAATTCTGATAACTCAGGATTAAGCGAAGATAACGACCGAATTATTCAGACTGACCTAAGAAATGAGATGTCTCGCTCATACCTTGAGTATGCGATGAGCGTTATAGTTGGTCGTGCTCTTCCAGATGCAAGAGATGGATTAAAACCTGTTCATAGAAGAATTCTTTATGCGATGTATGAACTAGGTTTGACTAGCGGTAGACCATACAGAAAATGTGCAAGAGTTGTTGGAGAAGTACTAGGTAAATACCACCCTCATGGCGATACCGCTGTTTATGACGCTTTGGTTAGGATGGCTCAGGATTTCTCTATGAGGATGCCACTCATAGATGGCCATGGAAACTTTGGTTCTGTTGATAACGACCCTCCAGCAGCAATGAGATATACAGAATCTCGTTTACAGTCTCTTACAGATGAAAGTTTATTAGAGGATAT
>QCIO01000013.1 GCA_003216635.1 Prochlorococcus sp. AG-402-L23
AAAACTTATCTCATCACTTGATGCAGATACTGTTTGATAAGGTTCTTTAACTGCGGGTGCTTCCTCTACATCGGTGACAAAAATACTACCTTCCCCAGATAAAAATTCATTTCCTTCTACGTCTGTTGCTTTTAATTCCACAACATAAGCATTATCTTGATCACTATCAGTTGGATTTTCATAGTCAGGAGCTGAGATAAAACTTACAACTCCTTCACTGGAGATAGTAAACAGATCAGAATCAGTTCCAATAATGCCCCATGTATATTCTTCATCCGCTGATACAGTTCCAACTACAACATTATTTTCTTCAAAATAGTAAGAACTATTTTCACTGTCATCTCTGACATGATCCCCTGCAACAGTGAAGATAATACCTGGATCTTGATCTTCATTCTCATGTATCGTAACTGTTAATGTCTGAGTGGAAGAATTAGCAGAATCATCTGTGGCTTTTACAGTAACTATATAAGAATTGTTTGTATCCGAGTCGGTTGGATTTTCATAATCAGGTGCATTTACAAAAGATAAGACGCCTGTTGTTTCATCTATCGTAAATTCATCTTGATCAGCTCCACCGTCTATAGACCAGGTAACTGTTTCATCTGCTGTAAAGATATGAGCTGCAGTTGCATGTTCTTCTCCTGTTATCAATGGAGCCACTTCATCTAGATCAGTTACATTTACAGTCACAAGCTGACCAGAGTTATTCCCTGCATTATCAGTTGCAATTACTGCAACTTTGTACGCATTATCACTTGATGTACTTCCTGGATTTTCATAATCAGGGGCATCTACAAAAGATAAGGCTCCTGTTGATTCATCTATCGTAAACTTTTCTTTATCATTGCCCTCTTCTAGTGACCAGGTAACTGTTTCATCTGCTGTAAAGGTATGAACTGCAGTTGCATTTTCTTCTATAGATACAGAACTTGTTGAATCGTCTGCTGCTCCAGATGGTCCTGATATTGAGGGGTTAACTTCATCTAGATCAGTTTCATCAATATCATTTATATTAATTGCTAAGTTTAAAAATGTACTGCTAGGACTAGCCTCAGTAAGCTGTCCTGTCCTTGAATCCATTACTACATCATTGTCTTTAGCTATCACTGTCAAATTAAAAACATTTGATTGATTGGATGAGTTTGGATTTTCGTAATCCGGAGCTACTTTGAAAGTTAGCTCGCCGGTTGAGCTATTAATTGTGAATTTATCATAATCTAGACTTTCTTCTAATGACCATGTTGCTGATTCATTTGCACTAAAACTGGTTATTTCAGTTTGGTTTTCGTATAAGTTTAAAGTTAATAAATCAAAGTTAAAATAGGGCTCTTCTTCATTTAAAACGATATCTTTTTCATTAATCTGATCATCATCATCATATTCAGTAATTGTTCCGTAGTTGTAATTGTATAAACCAAAAGAAGAAACGCTATCTTTAATGTTTGAAAAAACTTCCCCTCCATTTTTATTAGAAAAGTTGTAAATACTTACAGATCCATCGTTGTTGATAAAAGATCCATAATTATTAATATATTCATACGTAGAACTAGTTCTACCTCCGGAAATAGATCCTTTATTACTAAAAGTTCCATAATTATTTATCTTACCTTTTTTACCTATATTAATTTTTGAATTATTTATTATCTGACCATTATTAGTGAGAATGACATCTTCAGAAAGAGTTAATTCTGAATCAACAATTAATGTTTCTCCAGCATTAATTGTATAGTTATTATTAATATTTGTGATTTCATTAATAATTTTATTTTGTTTTGGATAGGAAATTATTGAATAGGAAATTATAGGAGGTACGTTGTTTTCCTCATATTCAGTAATTGTTCCGTAGTTGTAATTGTATAAACCAAAAGAAGAAACGCTATCTTTAATGTTTGAAAAAACTTCCCCTCCATTTTTATTAGAAAAGTTGTAAATACTTACAGAGCCATCCTTATTGATAAAAGATCCATAATTATTAATGTATTCATAAGTAGAGCTAGTTCTACCTCCGGAGATAGATCCAGTATTACTAAAAGTACCATAATTATTTATTTTTCCATTTTTACCTATATTAATTTTTGAATTATTTATTATCTGACCATTATTAGTGAGAATGACATCTTCAGAAAGAGTTAATTCTGTATTGACAATTAATATTTCTCCATTATCGACAGTAAAGCTTTTTTCTAAATCTAGATCAGTTACATTTACAGTCACAAGCTGACCAGAGTCATTCCCTGCATTATCAGTTTCTAGTGATGGTGGTTCTAGTTCTGATTCAGTTTCTGGTAGATCAATACCCCCAACAACCCCTCCCGAATCTATTGCCTCTGCATCTGCATCCGGAATTGGCGGGGTAGAACCAACACTAAGAGGAATACCATCAGGTCCAATTATCACCAAATAATCATCTTCTGTTTCGAGTAGTCTCATTCCATGAGAAGTATTTAATGCAAAACCTTTAGCAAGATTTGGATCAGCAATTAATAGCGGATCAATTTTATCAAAGACTGGTGATTCTTTCTGATCTACATCGGTCCATTGAACCTCTCCCCAATCTATTGCCTCTGCATCTGCATTTTTACCTTCCCAATCAAGTTCTTCCCACTCAACCGCTCCCCAATTTATTGCCTCTGCATCTGCATTTTGACCTTCCCAATCAAGATCATTCCAATCAACCGCTCCCCAATCTATTGCCTCTGCATCTGCATTTTGACCTTCCCAATCAAGATCACCCCAATCAACCGCTCCCCAATCAAAATTATCTTCAACTGCTGAATCATCCCAATTAACCGAATCCCAAGAATAGTCTCCCCAATCTTGATCATCCGCAATTGGCGGGATATAACCATCATCTGGCGGCAAAAAAGCATTTTCTGTCTCAGGGTCTATTGCTGGTGGATAAGAACCTTCTGGCAGATCTTCTATCGGATCATAACCAGAATCTGGGGGCATAGGAGAAACTCCTATCAAAGGGTCTATTGCTGGCACATATGGTGCTGGGGAAGGAGTGGGCAATGGATCTGGAATAACTAACTCTAGTTCTGGAATATCTGGAAGATCATCTATCACTGGTTCTGGAATATCTGGAAGATCATCTATCACTGGCACATATGGTTCTGATGAATCAAGATCCACCAAATCAATATCACTAATATCTATTTCCTCTGGATCTGCATCTGCATCTGGTAAAGAAGGCTCTGGCGATGGAACTGGCGATGGATCTGGCGATGGAGGTGGCGCTGGAGCTGGAGTATAAGCATAAAGCGCATACTCATAAACCACAAATGAATCTTCTGAATCAAGATCACCCGAATCAACGTCTTCCAATTCGTCAGAAGAAAAAATTTCTCCATCTATTTCCTCTATATCTGCATCTGCATCTGGAATACCTAAAAATGGTTCTGGTGAATCAAGATCACCCAAATCAACGTCTTCCAATTCGTCAGAAGAAAAAATTTCTCCATCTATTCCCCCTATATCTGGATCTGGTTTTGATACTATTATTAACGTCAAATCTAATAACTAAAGTTTAATTATATTGTATTAAGAATTATCTTTTTTGAAATTAAATTGTTGTTAATCACATAATTAAAATTTGAATTGGATAGTATTCCATAGTTCAACTACAAGAACTAATTCTTCTCTCGTTTCAAATTTATATCCTGAACTCATTAAATAAAGAAGTTAATTGCCCATTATTTTAGATCGACTGTCAATGATAAAAGCTTGCATCAAAAAAGAAGTTGAACTCAGCCTTTAAATGAAAACAACCTCTTTAGGAATACTTAGCTTATTTTTATTTAGTAGGATTTGGCTGTTTAAAACAATCTAATTAAATTCTCTGGTGGAATATCAGCAATATTTAAATAGAAGCTAAAGTAATTTAAAACCATCTCATTGAGAAATTATTACTTATCAAAATAGGTTTTTTAAGATTGCAAGTTATAAATTTGTGATCGAACATTTTACATATTAATTATTTAGCTTTTAATAGATAATTAAACCAAAAATTAAAACAGTTTTAACATGAAATATGGAGATTATTATAAAATAATAGACATCAATGAAGATGTCATAAAAAAGATAGATAACAAAATTTCAAATATGAATTTACAAATAAAAGATAGTTTAGTAAATAAAGGAAAATTAAGTAGACTAGATCCTAACCATAGAATTTCTAAGCAAGCATGGATAAAAGAAAAATCTCTTCTCAAATTTTTTTTTGATATTGGTCAAAAAGTTAATGGACTTTGTAATTGGAACTTTGATATTAAAGGTATTGAACCAATCCAATTTGGAATATATAGTGACGGAGGAAAATTTGATTGGCATTTAGATCAAAGCTCACAAGTATATTTTAAAAATGGGTCAATTAGAAAAATTAGTATGACTTTATTTATGAATAACCCCGATGAGTATGAAGGAGGTGAGTTTGATCTGGAAGTATTTAAACCAGAGACAAAAACTAGATATAAAACTTTTAAATTAAAAAAAGGTTCTGCAATCTTTTTTCAGTCTGATATTTACCATAGAGTCAGACCTGTCAGTTCAGGTGTGAGAAAATCCTTAGTAGCTTGGTACTCTGGACCAATCTTCAGATAAAATCGTGCACTTTGAAAAAATAATTTTTTATGGGATGAGAAAAAAGTTTTTTATGAAAAAGAGAGTAAATAATGACTTCTAAGCCTTGAAAGATATTTTTTATAAAAAAATTACCATTTTGGTCTTTTATAGATGTCTATTATGAACTAGGATCTTATGAGCGGGGCGTGGCTCAGCTTGGTAACGCGGGTTTTGGGAGCACTTTTTGATTAACTCGAAAACTATTGCAAATACTAGGTTCTAAATAAATAAATTAATATACTGTCCTGTCAAAAAACGACACCCCATTGGGGGTCAACGACCGTGCATATACGTATATATATGACCTCAGAAATTTATGCCAAAATTTAAGAAGCTTTTCTAAAAAAGTTCCTACGCTTTCTATCAGTCATCTTGTTATACCTTTTATTTATTTCAGATATATAAGCTCTAGATTTTATTTCCTTTTCAATTTTCTCTGTCCGAAGCTTAAGGTCTCTTAGCTCCTCAATTGTTAAAGGTTTTTTCTTTTCTTTGGAACTGAAAAGTTTAAAAAGTGATTTAAAAGGATTTTTCATGTACCAAGCTAACAATATCAAGGGATATAGCAATAGAGAAAATTAGCTAAATTTAAGGATTATTCTTACTTTTAACTTTACAAATAGTAATCGTCTTTTTCCTTGTAATTCGTTGGTATGACATTGATGCACCGCATTTAGGATGCGGTTCCAAACAGTACTAGAAAATTTATGATATTAATGTTTTATGCACTCAACCAAAGTGATCTCATGAAAGGTATAGAAAAAGTTATTTATTTTAAAAATGCAAACAAAAACATTAATCTCTCGTCTTCACTTAATTGTTGAAGAATTAAGGTAAGTAGACAGAGAATTTCCTGCACAACTTATGTCAACTTACTTTTATGTAATGAGTCATAACGGTTGTTATCAAGACGAAATGAGCGAACCACTTGCAATGGGTTCATCTTCATTATCAAGAAATCTTATGTATCTTGGCTGTAAGCATAGATCAGGGAAAACTGGTCTGTTCTTGGTAAGTAGGCAAAAATGCGATAAAAACTACAAGAGAAATCGGTGTTATCTTTCTCCAAAAGGACTTATTCTTGCAAAAAAAATACAAGCCAGATTAGAAGGAAAGCAGCCGAATTAAATTAAAAGGAGTAGAAGCGTCAAAAAACTACTCCTTCCAACATTAATAAATGAAAAAGATAGCACTCAAAGGTCTTGGTGATCTTTGAATAATGAAAGCAATAACCTTACTGCAAGAGTAAAGAAAGGAATATTCATCAATGGTCTTACACGAAGAACTTACAACCTCGATGCCATAGATATAAACCTCTTACTTTCCTCCATAAATAATGATTCTTGTTGCTCTTAATCTCATCTTCTTCATTAGTTAATTATTTAGCGATAATCCATTCACTCATTAACAATCTTGCTTTATCAACATCTTGGAGATTCTTATAGTGTTGAACTCTCGCATGAGCTGATTCAGCAATTTCGCCCTTAGACCAGAAACGAATGCGCTTGGTATGAGTGCAATTATCTCTCGTCAATTCTTTAGGTTCTTTGTTCATGTTTATAAATAGAAAGTGGATTAAACGTATTTAGGTCTACTTATTATTGGCTTTGCTAATTCAGATATCATCTCGTATTGATGTTGGAATGGTTCTAGTTGTGATCGCAATGCATCATTAACAAATACTTCTTCGGTATCAATTTGAGTAACTATCGTATTTAGTTGTTGAATCAGTTCTTTCTGTGAAGGTTTAACTGCTTCATGCTCAATATCAGTAGAGTCTTGGTGAATCACAAGCAGTCCATCATTAACTGGTATCTCAAATGCTTCACCTTGGTTAGGCATCAAGGCAGATCCTGATGTTTGTTGTGGTTCGGGTTGTTTAGTTGTATTAGTGGTCGTAAGTTCTGGCGTACCAAAACTATCGCTACGACTACCTTTATTTCTAAACTTTGGTTGAAATTTACTATCAAAGAAACCACCGAGATAACCTCTCATGGCTTTGATAGAAGGTAATCCTTTATATTTTCTTAAATACATAAGACTGTCATATGCAAGAGCAGTTCCTTCTGATCTTGAAAATAGGATTAAATGAGAAACGGATGCAGCTTCAGCTAAAGATTGAGAATGAGAAAGCCCATCCATTAATTCTTTGTACTGCTTATAAGCAACAAGATTATTACTAATAACATCTTGTGACCAACCTTCCTCACTCATAGCTGTTGTTAAAGCTCTATGTTCTTTTGATCTTTGAGGATAACTATTTTTATATTCAGCAATTTTTCCAATAATTATCATTCTTTCCTTTTGAGCTTTTTGACGAGCTTCAAGGTAAGACAAAACATTAGCTTTGATTTCAGTAATTAATTGACCAAACTCTGCTGAGTGTTCGGAATTAATTATTTGTATTAAAGACATATCTATTATTCAGTAACTGAGAATCGTGACGTCACGAAACTCGATCAACCGCAACCCGTAACTTGTCTGCGATGAACGGTGTGATATTTACTTTTTGGATGTAGAGAGATAATTTACATCGACTTGCTCGATGGCAAGCCTGTATAACTATCTGCACCACACCAAATAAATAAACTTTACTTTTTCGGAGAGGTTTGTATGACCACAGTTTCCTATGTTCATTTACAGAATTTCACTTAAGGTACTACCTAGACCGCCTGAATTATCTAGTTCCTTGGGCTGAAACATACCGAATAACGTCTAACCATATTGGTGTCGTAGCTACTCACTTTTTTTATAGTCGGTTCCTTCGACTCAAAGACTTGTCGCCTTCTCTCTATGTTGTGTCTAGTTAATTAGTTGAACATATAAGCCGAATCTAATACCTCAATTAGTCTCCCAGAACCTTGTTTTAGTCTTGGAAGTTCTTCTTCAGTTACTTGTAAATCATCAGCTAGTCGAGCCAATGGATCACCAGAACAAACATGGACAAATCCTTTTTTAATCCTTTCCATTGCTCTGTCCATATCGTTAGGTAGAACCTTTAAACAATCATGGATTAATGCAATTGGTTGTTCCCAATCTTTGAATGCAGACTTCAAAAGTGAAGCATCATAAGAGTGGATATAGTTAGCAGCCAAGGAATTTCTCATCTTCCTTTTGTCTAATACATCTGAATAACCAGTACCAATCGTGACCTTACCAAGATGAGTACATTGGATTCTTCTTGTCTTAGTTTCAAATTCAATTAAATGGATGATGTCATTAGTTGGTGTTGTCCATCTCAATCCGTCATCAGATTTATTTAAAGCAATCTTGACTAACTTATTTATCCAATCAATAGTTTGAAAAGCATCTGCAAATAAATTTTTACTTGCATCCATTAAAAATCTATAAATGGTAACTACATCATTGAAATTAATCTCCTCTGGAAATACTCCTTCATCTATAAAATAGTCTCTTATAGATTGTCTATTTCCATAGTCTGTTGAGTTGTACATAGCTGTCATCAGAATAGGTTTAGCGAGCTTTCTATCGTGCATAAACCTAGTTAGCCATTGAGTTTCAGGCGAAGATTCAGCAGCTTCACGAGCGATTCTAAGCACCTCTGAGTAAGCATCTTTGGGAGCTTCATTAATGTTTTTAATTGGCAATAGATTTGAATACAACATTCCAGTTCTGTCTCTTCGCATTGCTGAAAGAAGCTGTAAACCAGAAGCAGTTGAGTCAGCTCCAATTGGAACATCCCATATGTATTTGTCTCTGTTTAATACAACTCGATTCCATTCCATAGCTAGTTGGAGAAACTGCCAAGGTTCATCAGCTTGGTCTATTTGAGTGGACATTCTCAAGGGGTCTTCAGCTATAGCTTTTATTAGTTGTTTATTGTCAAAAGTCCAATTAGTTCTCTGATTAAATGGAACTTTACTACCAAGCATTGCAGCTCCAACCGCTTGAGCTGCCCAAAGTTCACCTCGTTCATCTAACTTGCATCCATCCGCAAACGTGAGAATGGATTTCTCATGGTCTGATGCTTGAGGTTGAAGTAGAGATTGCTGAGGATAAAGTCTTGATCTGTAATCTGCCGACCAACTTAAATAAAATCTAGACTCTCTTTGGAATTTTTTAGCTAAAGGTATTAATTCGAATGTTCGAATACTCTTCTTTACCATCTCCGCATGGTTAGCTCTTATTCGTGAAATCTTTTTTCTCCATTCCTTTCTATCTCGATGGCTCTTCCTTAGAGCTTTTATATTTTCTGGAATGCCGTTGTCTAGATCAGGATGTCGAACAACAACCTTTAATTTTCCAATGTCTATTCCATAATCAAATGCTTTCTCTAAAACTTCAAAGACATCATTGTCTATATTCCAAGCTGTATTTTGAAGTGTATTTATAAGAGAAATAGTCTCACAAGAAAAGTCGCTTTGATTTTGAATCATATCTCCTTTGCAAAGTGGGTTCTGAGATCGAAGTAGTTCAGTATGATAACCACCTGAACAATTAAACCTAGCTTCGCAATCAATCAGTTCCCAGTTAAGAGGTTTATCTATGAGTGGATATTTCTTATAAGCGTAATACTCTAAGTTCCTTTGAAATTCTTGATAGTGATCATTAAGATCCTGAGAGAGAAAGATCCAATTTGGTGAATTGTTCTTAGCAATGAACTTTCGTCTTCTTTCTACCAATCCAAATTCAACAGACAACTCAAGGAGAAAATAACCAATAAGGTTGCGTTGCTCAAAGCTATACCTAAACAAGTCATCATTGTCCCAACCAAATTCCTTTAATTTCTTTTCAGCAACAATTTTGGCTCCTTTTCTTTTGAAGCTTGGATTAGATAGTTTCGTATCAAGTTGGTATTGTTGAGCTTTAACTACTTCTTCAGGTGCATTATTTATGTAGTAAGTTGCTCTTGCTTCATCTTCTATTCTTTGTGAGATAAGTCTTACAACTTCATGAGCTTTGGGAATTGAATGCTCACAACGATGAACACTATCCAATATGGACTTTAAGGTAATAATTGAAATTCGTTCTGGATCAACAAGTTGAATTAGCTCAAGCATTAAAGGTATTGCCTGAACGAAGTTTCTATTGGTTGCTCGACCTTTGATTGTAGTTTCAATTTTGTTTTTAAGAAACTCAGCAAACGTAAGAGTGTATTGTGAAACCATTTTTCTTCCAAAGGTTGTACTTGATGCGTACATCTTTTGCTTAGCTTTAAGTTCACTTTTTCTTATTTGGTTTACTGCTATTAGTTTCTGTTCTTCTTCTAGTTCTTTTTGATTCATTAATGTTTTGTGTGTAAGTTTGTTGGATTAATGTTTAGTTTTTTGAGCCGATACTTCTTTCAAGTCCTTTTGAGTCAACTCTTAGATCGTTGTTAAATCCTTTTTCAAAGTTCAGTTCTAGTTGTTTTTTATCGTTATCTTCTTTAATTAACTTGTAGTAGCCATCCTTATGGACTGTGTATAGATCTAAATAAGATTCAGAATCTTCAAATAATTTAAATCCTTCATCGTCATCAAGTTTTAGATGATTAGCCAAATCCTCAGCAAGGAAGTTGTCTAAATCATAAGTAGACTCACCGTGATGTTCTTCACACCATTCTTTAATTTCCTCTTGTCGGTCAGTAGGAAATGTCCAACCGCCATCATATGAAATGGCTTCTTTTAAATCTCGTCCTGCTGTTAGTTCAACAATATGCTTGCAATGAATTACATATTCATTGAGGTCATCAAAAGAGATATTTCTAATAACATGTCTATGTTGAATGTCTGGTACATCTATAGGAACCTTCCTAACAATGAGGATTTCTGGGAGTTCAATTTTTGTTGTTGTTGTCATTTAATTAATAGTTCGTAGTGATACAAATGTTTTGATTGTTTGATATAAAAGTTTTGTATATTGCTAATACACTTCGAATAAGGTTATTTAGTTCAGTGACTAAATCCTCGTGGAGAAAGCTTTAGTTAACTTCTTTTACTGGTTATTGATGAGATCAGCCGAATCACACTACGGTTCGTCATTGGTTCCAGTAAAAGTTCCATCTAATTCGATTAAATCTTTTTCTAAGTCCAAATAGAAAAAGTTTTGGTTAAGATAATAAAAATTTTTAATTAGCTGATCCTTAATTAGGTTCAACTAAAAATATCCCAATGTATAAAGTCCTTATTAACTTCTTTTATTGGTTGTTGATTAAATCTAAGGAATCAGCAAGTAGTTCTTCATCATTGGAAGTTCAAGCTGCTGCAAACAAAATCGTTTTATTTAGTTTTCAAGGTTCTTTTAAGTAAGTTTTAAAAAATATTTCTTAGCGTCTAATGCTTTTACTAGAGTGGCATGCCTGATGTATGACTTTTACATGGAGATCTAGTATTACTAATATAGCACAAATGATCCACTAATGGATCTATATTTACAAATCGACACATAATATATTAATATGTTAGTTATAGAGACAGGAATGGACTTGAGATGACACAGTCAAAACTAGAAGAATTACTGAAGATAGATACTGAATCGTACAACCTTTTACGAGTACTCCATATGTTCATGAAGTTGGATAAAACTCAGGATGTTCCACTCCAAGCAATGGCAGTATTTTGGTTCGTAGCAACCTATAAAAATTGCAGTAAAAAAAATATTGAGGAACACTTCAAAATGAGCAAAGCTAGCGCATCAAGACTCACAGACTATTTAAGTAGATATCACAGACTAGGCAAAGGTGGTTTAGGTTTAATTTCAAAAGAAGCTGATCCTAAAGACAAAAGGAGAACACTTTTAAAACTAACCAGGAAAGGTAAGGATTTAATAGAAAAGTCTTTTAGCACGCTCTATGAAGACGTAAAAGATTATGAAATTGATTATGAAGAGTGAATACTAAATTCATTTAAAAACTACTTGACCAATAATTCTCTCTGTACTTATATTGGTAGTACACCTGTATTACTTTTATGGACGAAGATGGAAGAATGGAGCTACTTCGACTACCACGGAGAATTGAAAAGCAAACGGACAAAGATCTGTATTACTTGCAGTCATTTTCGATATACCACAGACGCACATTGCCGTACCTTATTAACTTGTCCACTTCATGAGAAGTTAATTCCTCAAGGTGATCACTTAATTAAAGGATGCCAGTATTGGAAGAAGGATGTGAGAGTATTTGCGCCTGAAGCTGCTTAGTAAGATTTTTATATCTTTTTAGACTTATCGTTCTTTTTTTATTAAATATTTACAGCTATAAATAAAAATATGGATAGCTATTTTAAAAAAGGATTTTTCTTTGGAGCAGGATTTCTAACTGTTTTGCTAATACCAACTTCAATTTATTTAGCAAGAGGGTTTTATTTAGAAAAAAAACTTGCTGCTTGCGTTAAGGAAGCCAATGATTATAAAGACAAGTGGTTTGATAGGTATTTGAAAGATCCTACGACGAAGATACCTAATACAGATTTAGTTATGGAACAACTTGATAATAGGGTAAAAATTTGTAGATTCGAATATATGAGGAGACTTAAAATTACAGAGTCATTGTAGGACAATAAATTTTTTAGTTATCTTACCCAACCATCTTTAGTACATTTTCCATATCCAAAATCGATAGAAGAATATCGAAGTGGAGAAGTTTTAGGGTTAGCTTTATTACGAGCTTGTATATGCTCTTCTGAACACCAATATAAAGAACCCGCTTTCATTATTCCTTCTTTAACTATTTTTGCGGGAATATTAGTTTTTACAAAGCACGCGCCGTTAATTCTTATTTTACAAATTTCATCATTAAATCTATCTGCAGAGTTAGTAAATTCGTAGAAAAAACCATCTTCACCTATTATTCCTGAGTAGGAGGAAGGAGGTCTTGTATGAACATAATAAATACGATCTTTTTCTGCTAATACAGGACTAGACAATAGTAAAAGTGCAAATAGTAAACGCTTCATTTAGTTCCACCCATAACAAAACTTCCTTCTTGTATTAAGGTCGCTTTTATAACAAGTGTCTTTTGCCATCTTTATGTAATTTTCTCTTTCTTTTCTTGTAAGTTTTCTATGGCTACATTTTGTACCTGCTGTACTTGGGAAATAAGAATATTCCTTATTAGTTTTTTCTGGATATAAATATACCTCTGGAAATTTGTATTTATCATCTCCATAATCTTCAAACTTCATAACCCTGCCAGCTTTAAATGAAATTAAATGTTTTGGATCATTATCTAAACAGCGGACTTCTATTCCCTTTTTAAAGAATGGATAAATATAAATACCTGCATTAGCAACAGGGATAAAACCTATTAACAAAGGTATGAATAATAAGCGTTTCATTTTAAATAACCTCCATAATTACAAGTTTTATATGCGGTTGCTTGTAGGTTGTCAGGATAATTTTGTCCAAATTTAATTGATGCAATAGCATTATTAATCTTGTTATCAGACCAAATACCTTTGTCTGTTTTCAATCCTGCCTGACATAAAACTGGAAGTATCTCATCTTTTGATAGTCCAACATATTCGCACCATATATTTTTTGGATTAGCCCATCTTCCAGTTAGTTTATTTGTTGCAAATTTTGGATTTCTATATTTTCTTTTACCATCTCCTTTTAATGCATATTCAGTGCCATCATCAAATCTCAATCTATGTAGAGGCAAGGTATCATCACAAATTACTTTTATACCACTTTCATTTTTTTCTGGATAATAATAAACGCCAGCATTAGCTGAAGGTATAAACGCTAGTAAAAATAATAAAAAGAATTTATTCATCAGGATCTAAATTATTTCTTCTTATGAGTTCTTTTCTCAAATCTTTAAGTTTTTGTTCTTGTTGAGGAGTTAATTTATCTTTCTTTTTATAAGGATCTTTACCAACTCTTTCTTCTATTTTTTCTTCTATTCTGACTATCCATTTATAATAAGTTGCATACATAAAAGCATAATAAATTATTAAATAACTAATACTAACAACACCTGTTTTTACTAATTGCCCTAGTGCTGAAGTTGATTTAATAAATGGCTCATATACATAAGGAAAAATAAATGTAATACCCCAAAAAAAACCAATGAAGGCTCCTATTGAGAGAAGTATTTTTGGTATCCAATAAACCCCTTCATGTTTAACGCAGTAATAAACGTACCATCCAACTAATCCAAAAATAATTAAAGCAATCGCACTCATTAAAAAAGAGGGTTTTATCCCTCTATGTTAGATCGACTGTCAATCAATAACAGGTTACATCATCTCGTAGCTATCAAATTTAGTTTTTAACTTTGCTGCTTTATGAATTAAAGCAACCGCTTCTTTTCTTCCAGTAGCATTATTAGCTTGGAGTATAAGGTCAGCATATTTTTTTACAATTTTCTTTTTCATAGTTTAGATTAAATGAAGACCGTTTTTAAATCTGCCAGGAGTAGGAGATCTACTGCTTGAGATAAGGAATCAACGGTAAAACCTCAGAGTCAACAAATTGGAACGGGTTAACTCGTAGAAGTTATTTATAAACAATCAACTAGATATTTGTAAGTATTTATTACTACATTGTTTTCAAATAAAGATACTGTCGGGTTCACAGTCCGACGAGTAAATACAGGTAAATAAGTTGGGAAATTCTTATGTCAACAAAATTAGAATTTCATATCAACCTTAAGGTGAGACTCAATAAGTTGACATAGATTTAATAGATGTCAACTCTTATGTCAACAAGGGATACAGTCTCATTGCTACCAGTAGATTTAAGCCAAATACCTTTGGGCTCATAACCCGAAGGTCGGAAGTTCAAATCTCCCCCCCCCCGCCACCATTTGTAAGCAGCTTCACAGCTGCTTTTTTTAGTCTTTGCAATAGTTACAACACTTATAAAAATATAGTAGAACTGAAGTTTTTTATATCGTACTAAAATGAGCTAAATAGATATTATTTGAGATCCTTTTGAATAGAGAATTTAAAGTCAACTCTAACTATTAGACCAATAATGATAAATAATATTCCAATGTATGAGTTCAAAGAATGATCCAAAATATTAAATTAATTTTCTAACTGAATTTTAGCTCACAAATCATTTCTATTAAATATGCCAATAACAAAGAATTTAAAAAATCTGAATTTTAGCAATTTTTATATTGAATAAGTAATTTAATAAAGTAGAGTTACATGTATCTAATTTAGAAAAATTATATGCAGAATTTACTACAGCGTGATTTAGGTTCAAGCTTGTTATCAGTAGCTGTCATTTTAGGTTGGTTAGGACTGTTTTTTGTATTCTTGAGAGTATTAACAATTTCAATAAAAAGAATCCTTGAAGCAATTTTCAAAAATTCCTAATTATTGAAATAAATCAATAATTCTGAATTAATCGCATAATCCCTATATCACTAAGTATAATAACCTAAAAATGTCAATTCTAGATAAGGTTAAGATAGGAACATCTGTTCAAATTAACTTAGGCCTATCAAAGGATAGGCTTACCAAAGAAACTATTGATGCAATAAATGTTTCTTCATTAGGTAAGATAAGTGATTTCAGAATAACTGATGGTAAAGGTATTGGAGTTATCTTGCTATTATCTAATGGAAAAGAGCAATGGTTTTTTGAGGATGAAATTGATCTTCTGGACGAAAATGGTAACGTAATTAAAAAAAATAATAATAAAAAAGAGAATAGTAATTTAATATTTGATTTTTTTAAAGGATTAAATTATGAAAATAAAAATAAGGTGAGCGAGTTACTTAATCCAATTAACTTTTTTATCTGGGTGGTTGTATCGTTCAAAGATAATTTTTAATTCGTTAAAAAATTTTCTAAAATAAAAATAATATAACAATTTTTTTAAATATAAAATTTCAGTAATTAAAAATTTAAATGGTACAAAATATTATAGATGTAAGAAATTTATCTAAGTCATTTGATATTTCTTCAAAAGAACCTGGCTTAAATGGGACAATAAAACATTTTTTTAACAGACAAACAAAAAGTTTAAAAGTTATAAAAGATATAAGTTTTGAAATTAAAGAAGGGGAAATAGTAGGTTTTCTAGGTGCTAATGGAGCTGGTAAAACAACAATATTAAAAATGCTTTGTGGCTTAATTTATCCAAGTGAAGGTTCGATTTTGGTTTCAGGCCACTTACCTTTCAGGAGAAAAGAAAATTTCCTAAAGAATATCACCTTAATAATGGGACAAAAGCAACAGCTTATTTGGGATCTTCCGCCAATTGAATCATTCTATTTGAATGCATCAATATATGACTTAGAAAAGTTCGAAGCTAAAAAGAGAATTAAAAAACTATCAGAAATGCTTGAAATTGATGAAGAGCTATTCATACCTGTTAGAAAACTTTCACTAGGTCAGCGTATGAAGTCAGAATTACTAGCAGCTTTGATACATGAACCAAATATTCTATTTTTAGACGAGCCGACACTTGGATTAGATATTAATGCACAGAGAAATTTAAGAAAATTCCTTCAAAAATATAATAAGGAAACTAATGCAACAATATGCCTTACCAGTCATTACATGAAAGATATTACATCGCTATGTAAGAGAGTTATATGTGTGCACGAAGGGGCGATATCATATGATGGAAAACTTAACTTATTATTAAAAAAACTATCTCCTGTTAAAGAAATATTATTAGTTTGTCGTTCCGAAAAAGATGCAACCAAATTAGAAAGTTCCGGTTTTACTGTTAAAAATAAAATTAAAAATGAAATCACTTTAAAAATTGAAAACAACTCTATTACCTCTTCACTAAAGACTATCCTAAATAATTTTGATATTGAAGACCTTTTTATAAATGAACCACCTATAGATGAAATTATTGGGAAGGTATTAATCAAAAAAGATTATGATATCTAATTTGATTAACCGTAAAATATTCACCTTATTAAAAGTCCAATATTCAAACATGTTGGAATATAGGGTAGAAATTGCATTATGGGCAATTTCAGGGATTATTCCCTTTTTCATGTTAAATATTTGGACAAACAATAATCTAAATGAATCCATAAACATAAGTGATGTTATGCTTTCAAGGTATTTCTTATGTGCTTTTTTTGTAAGACAGTTTTCTGTAGTTTGGGTTGTATTTAGCTTTGAAGAGGATTCTCTTATGGGGAAAGTATCTCCGTATTTAATCCAACCTTTAAATCCATTTTTCAGATATTTTGCACAACATCTTGCTGAACAAATAACAAGATTTCCTTTCGCACTAATAATTGCATTTTTCTTTTTTATTTTTAATCAAGAGAGTATATGGATTCCAAATTTAGGTATTTTACTTTTATCGATAGTATCTACTTTCTTATCCTTCTTGATTCAATTTTTAATTCAGTCAATAGTTGCATGTTTATGTTTCTGGACAGAGAAAGCATCATCGTTAGAAAGATTGTTATTTATTCCAACTTTATTTCTCTCAGGTCTTTTAGCTCCAGTAGTTTCATTTCCCGCATATGTTAAATCTTGGGTTTATTTAACTCCTTTTCCATATCTAATTGATTTCCCTGCGAACCTACTATCAGGTAATGAAACAAATATTAGTGGAGGCTTAAGTATGCAAATTCTATGGATTTTTTTACTTTTCCCATTATTTAAAAAAATCTGGTCTGAAGGAACGAAAAAATATACAGCTATGGGGTCATGAATTTTAAAAAATATCTAAAAGTTTATAAAAAATTCTTACATACTTCTTTAGCTTCTGAATTGGAGTATAAGACAAATATATTAGTTGATTTAATTACTGCAATCTTAAGTTTAATAGGGAGTATTTTTCTATTATCTATTTTCTTTCAAAATAATGGATATATTGGAGGGTGGAAATTTGAACAGGCACTAATAATTCAAGGTATTTATACAATTTTGAATGGAATAACAAATACATGGTTCAATCCTAATCTTACAGAAATAGTTAAACATATAAGAGAAGGAACATTAGACTTCGTACTTTTAAAACCTATTGATAGTCAATTCTTTATTTCATTAAAAAAAATAAATCCATCTGGATTTTTAGAAATAATTCTTGGATTTTTCTTGTTGTTATTCTGCATAAGAATTAATCAAATAAATTTTAATTTAAGTTTTCTAACCTTATCCTTGATTACGATAAGCTGCTCGATTTGTATTTTATATAGCCTATGGTTTTTTATCTCTACTACTACTATTTGGTTTGTTAAGACTTGGAATGCAATAGAAGTATTAAGATCATTCCTTTATATTGGAAGATTTCCTCTAAATTCATTTTCATTTTCTTTAAGAATATTTTTTAGTATTTTCATTCCTATTGCTTTTATAACTACAATTCCTTCTGAAGCTTTTCTAGGACTTTCTCAATTGTGGAAAATATTGCTTGAAGTTATTGTCGCTACAGTATTTCTTATAACTTCAAGAAAGTTCTGGTTATTTGCATTAAAATTCTATTCATCAGCATCTAGCTGACTATTATTTAATAACCTCTCTGCAAAATTCCCAAATATGTTGTTTACTTTTGAGATTAGAAAGACTAGATAATTTCTTAAAATGAAGTTTAGATTTTTCTACAGATAAAAGCCTACAATTATATTCAATTTTATGATTTCTAGATATGATTCCTAATTTGAGGGCAACATCACTAAGGATAACTATTAAAGTGAGAGAAAAAACTATACCGAAAAATTGTGAAAATGATTTTGAATAATTTTCTTTTTCAGTTTTTAATTCAAACTTCATTATTTAACTATATGCTGAGGGCACTTAATTGCAGCAATAGCAACAGCCGCAACTTTAAAATTTTCTGACTTCTCAATAACCTTTTTAACCTCTAATGGACCAAATTTATTACTTGCATCACTGTAGGAAAGAAGTAAAGATTTATAGTTATCATGACCTAGGTTTCTATACTCACAGAAATTATCCCCAACATAATTCAAAAGAGTTAATAAAGTTAATTCAATCATTAAAGCTTTTTACTAGCAAAGTTCTTACGAATGATACTGTGCAGGATATTTTTAACAAGTAAAATTACCAAAAACATTTGAAATTATAAAATAAGATTTTTACTCATAAACTGTAAAATTAAAAAATTATTTCAGAATTTCTAAATATAAATATAAGAAAATCATTAAAGCACTATCTGTAGTGTCTTAACTTGATTAAATCTGCACTACACATAGGGGGTTGCATTTTTTAAGAAATTGGTTTAAAAATAAGATTCCCCATCACCCGGCCCCACATATGTGTGGCCTTTTTTTATGGTTTTTAAAATAAGTTCTCACTAAGTGTATTATTTTATAAAACGAGTTATTCATTAGCCCCTTTCATACCGAATAAAGATTATAGTTAATTTATTTTTTTAACTAATAAACCTGCTTTAGACTTTTCAACAACAATCGTACCGCTATTTTCAATTAATTTATAAAAAACTTTTTATGGATTTAATTAATAAGCTAATACCAACCAAAATACAGACTGTTATGAAAGTTTTCTTAATTAGAATATTCCCATTTAATTTTGACAGGTGAGCCCCTAAATATCCTCCTGTAAAGGAACCAATTATTAATACTATCAATATGTTTGATGGAACAGATCCTATTCTTGCCAAAAAAACTGCTCCGACAAAATTCCAAAAAATCCCAACAGTAAAGAATGTCATACTTATAGCTCGAAGAAAATCCATTTCAAAAGTTTTTATTAAAAGTATTGTTACAAGCAATCCAGTTCCTGAAGAAATAGAACCATTCAAGATCCCTATAAGGAAAATAAAAATTAAAAATCTAATTTCATGAAATAAATTAAGCTTATTTTTACCTGATGACAAACCCAAATCTGGTTTAAGGAATGAGTAAAAAGCCAAAAATATAGAAATTATTCCTAAAATTAAGTACAGATACTTTTCTGATATAAATTCAACTATAAAAGACCCTAAAATAACTCCTGGCAAACCAAAAATTAAAATTTGCCAAGCAACACTTATATCATTACCTAAGGATTTGTAATTTCTTAAAGAACCCCCTATTCCTAGTGCTACTGTTGCTAATTTATGACTAGCTAGAGCCTGATAATAAGGAACACCAGATAAAATCAATGCTGGCAATTGTAGTAATCCTGCTCCTCCTCCAGAAATTGCTGAGAACGTATTAGAAAAAAAGGATATCAAAAAGATATAAATACTTTTAAATAAAGAATGATCAAAACTTCCTAATAATATTGTTAATAGATAAAGCATTTACTATAGTTATATATTGCTAGTAAAAATTAAATATAATTATTTTCATAAGAAGCACATAACTTTTAAAGTCTCATTTTATCCTTTTTCAATCGAAGGTTAAAAAAAACTGTTATTATCAAAAAATTATCAAGAATATTATGCATAAACAAGATGCAATTTACCTTGATCAGTTTTGTCCCAAGATAAGTAATAAAAATTGGAGAAAGTCACTTAATAAACTTACTAAGTATAAATGTATTTATTGCGGTAAACCATCAGAATCGCTTGACCACCTTCACCCAATGTCAAAAGGGGGGATAAGTAGTACAAGTAATTGCGTCCCATGTTGTTTGTCATGTAATGGAAAGAAATCAGATTCAGAAGTTCTTAGTTGGTACAGAAAACAAAGTTTCTATGATCCACGAAGGGCTATGGCGATACGAGCATGGTTTAATGATGATTTAAAACTAGCGTCAGTTCTTTTGAACTACTTAAATTAAACAATGAAATGATAAATTAATTGACCTTCGAAAAAATATTATTATATTTGGTTGAATAGAATCTTCCTATTTTGGTAAATAATGAATATTTTTTAAATTATTCTTTTTCTTTCTGTATTTATTTTATAACTGAAAATCGCAATATTTGAATAATCATCTTTCCACATTATTGGCGAATCTATAACCTTTCTCTCTGGAGACTTTACTGAAAAAATCAATCCAAATATAAAAAGGATAGTAATCAAAATTAAAGTCAATACTAATTTGTCTGAAATATTATTCATTCACTTAATCTATCTTGAAAATTTTTTGTCGGGAGTAGTTTTTTCGTAAATTTCTAGAAAATAAGATTTAAAATAATCAACTCCCTCTTTTCCAATTAATCCAAATGACCATCCACAATCATTAACTACTTGCAATGAAATTTGATTTGCTAAGTCACTTTTCTCAATCCATTTTTTTTGTGGATTGTAAGAGAAAGATATAATGTTTTCAGTTTTTACAATAGCTGATTTCATTGCTTCATCTTTAGAAAAACCATTTTGAATAGCATTGCAATATTTCTTAGAGAAATTATTAGAGATCCTATCTTGTAGCAAACTAACACTAGGGTCAGACGTATCAAAAGCTAAAACTATTGCAGAATTTAATTGAAAAATTATAAATAAAATTAAGCCAAAAAAGAATTTTAACAACAACTATTAATCAATACTATATAAGTATTATAATAGTATTTTAATATTGTTTTTTCAATTAAATCTGATAATTATGAAAAGTAAATTAAATTTCAATTTATTAAAAATTATAAGTATTGCGATAAGTTCAGTAATAATAGTCTGAGGTTTATTTGACTACTTATATGTACGAATCATTGATGACATTGCTATTTTTTCCTGATTGGACAAATGGGCTACCTTCAGATTTCTTAATTCTTCATTTTTTTGTTGGAGCTGTAATTTTTCCATTCAACATGATTCATGCCAAAGCAAGAAAAATTGACACTCAAAACCCACAGGAAGCAGCTAATGGCTATAAAAATTCAGACAATGCTACATTTTTTGGATACGAAGAAATCAATTAGATTTCCATAAATTTTTTTAAGGAATTAGATTTTTAATGATAATTTCCCTAAATACAGCTTTAGATCTCAAAATTTTTAGCCCCAGTGAACCGATAGGAATATTGATTATTTTTTTAGGATTAATATTTACTGGTATTATTTTCTACATTATTTATGCAGTAAGTACTAATAAAGAATCACTAGAAGATAAAAAAATAAGAACCAAAAAGGAATATTTGCAAAAGGAGAAAATAGGAAAATTATTTCCTAAGAAAAAATAAATTTTATTGTTTTATTACTACAAAGGTAATTATTAATATTATTAATAATTAAATCAGTAGGATCCAAAAACATAAGTTTTAGCTCTCTTAAATCAAACATTTTCTAAAAACTTTATAATAACAACTAATTTTTTTTTACGAGGAGTTTATATTGTTAATTGCAAAGCAAAATTATTTTCATATCTAGCAAAAAATGTTAAAAATGGGAAAAATAATTTTAAATTTTGGAGAAATCACCTCAATATCTATTTCTTGCTAGTGGAGTAAATAATGGAGAAGGGTTTTGGATTGTTGGAATAAAAAATTGCGATGAAAATATCCTTGAAGATGAAAATCTTTTAGATTGCCATCGAAAAGAACTAATGGGTAATGAATCAGCAAAAGATATTCTTTTTGCTATTAATTTAAACGTAAATAATTTATTAAATGAACTAAGAAACAAAAATTATTTAATTGAAAGACCTTCAATGGGAATTTCATTTAATATACCCTTAGAAATCTTGGAAAATATTTTTGATTTTTGGTTAGATATTTATAAAAATCAAGAGGCCTGGGAAGCTTGTCTAGGTCTTCTTAAAGTTAGAAAAAGGATTCCCCTAACAAACTTAATTGAAAGCAAAAGTTTAAAGGGTAACTCTAAAAAATGGGCTGTGAAAATTGAAACTTTACATACTTATATTCCTTCTTCACAAAGATTTAAAAAATTAAATGATCCCATGTGGGAGTAATTTTATCTTTAAATACTCAAAATATTTACTTCGTTGGATATTTAAGTAAAAATATAATAACTAATATTTAAAAAATGAATAAACCATATTCTTTTAGTATCGATCAAATGAACGGGATTGTAGAGGATACATACACCAAGATAATAAATGAATGCGAAAATTTAAAAAAAAATACTAATTGTCCAAATGAGCAAGTAGTAGCGCTTTTAAGTGTAATTGCTTCAAATTACACTAATACAACAAAAAAAAACGAAAATTAAGATGATAAGTCATTTTACTTGGAGCGAATTTGATAAGAGCGTAGAACAAATAGCTAATAAATGTAGGTTTAAGGAGTTTTCTGGAATATATGGAGTTCCTCGTGGTGGATTATGTCTTGCTGTAGCACTAAGCCATAAATTAAAAATTGAATTAATTTCAGAACCAACAAAAAATTCACTAATAGTAGATGATGTTTATGAAACTGGTCTTACATTAACGAACTTCAAGGAAATTGAAGGGGCAATGTTTTTTGTATTATTTAGTAAAATAAAACCTACATGGTGGAATACAGTATTTATATCTAAAAAAAACCAATGGATTGTTTTCCCATGGGAAAATACTTTAAATTCAAAAAGTGACCGCGAAGATTACTTCAAAAAAAGAGGTTTAAATTGAGAAAGAAATTATATTTGGCAAATCCATATGGATTTTCAAAACAAACTAAAACTCTCTTACATGAATTTATTGAAATCTTCAATGATTTAAATATAGAAGTATTTGAACCTTTTGAGAGGGCAAAACCACTAACAAAACAAGAACGTGAATGGGCATATGACGTTGCAAGAAGTAATTTCAATGATTTAAAAGAATGTGATTGTATTTTTGCGATTGTCAATGGAAATCCACCAGATGAAGGAGTAATGATAGAATTGGGTATCGCAATAGCTCTAAAAAAGGAAATCTTTTTATTCAGGGATGATTTTAGAAATTGTTCTGATAGCAATCAATACCCATTAAATCTAATGCTATTTCTTGGACTACCTAAAGATAATTGGGAAAAATATTATTTTGAATCATTACAAGATATAAAAAGTAATAAAAAAAGATTTGTTGAATGGGCAAAAAAATAAGTCCATTAAACTAAATAAGCCATCAATCCTTGAGTTGAAGTTTTAAATTTAATTAGATCTGTTAAGATGTTAGAATAACTTTTATTTGAAAAATTTTGACACAAGTTACAGTAGGAGAAAACGAGGGTATTGAGTCTGCCCTTAGAAGATTTAAAAGACAGGTATCTAAATCGGGAATCTTTGCAGATTTAAAAAGACTTAGGCATCATGAAACACCTATTGAAAAATACAAAAGAAAATTGCAACAGAGAAGAAAAGCAAGAAGAAGATAAACAACTAAAGCTTATAAATTCATTATAAATCTATAATAATATTGATTTTTTAGAGGAGTTAAAAATAAAAAAATTTAACTATTTTAGCTTTTTAAGCTTCTTAATAAGATTTATTCCAATTCCTGATACAGCAAGTAGATCCTTTTCATCAGCAGCAATAACAGCTTTTGTAGTTTTAAATCCAGCCTCATAAAGAGCTTTTGCACTTTTGGCTCCAACACCAGGAAGTGAGGTTAAAGTTTCAATATTTTTCTTAGGATTTACTGTTTTTGATTTTGTTTTTGTTTTTGAAGTTTGTGCAGACTTAGATGCTTTTTTTTCTTTCTTTAAAGGAGTTTCAGGGGATACTGCACTTTTTAATAGAATTGATTTTAGTTTACTGAGAAATTTAGAAATCATTGCAATATATAAGTAATAAAATTTACTCTTCAATTTAATATTTTATCAAATTCCAAGGGAAATTAATAACAAAATAATAGATAATTGAATAGAAATAATTTATTTACAATTATATAAAGACACATATTTAATATTTTTGCAAGCTTGGAAGCCATCTCGATGTATTTAAAATTAGTCTAAAAATTATAAAAAGAAAAATGTACTTTAAAAAGTTAAAATTATTCTTTAATAGTATAGTTAAAACCTTAATAAAAAGCAGATCATAAAAATGAAGCTTATATTTATAAGTGGTCCTTCTGGAAGCGGTAAAACAACTTTATCAAATCAAATAATATTAAATAATAAAAATGGTTTTGTTTTAAGTACGGACAATTACTATAAAACAGGGCTAATAAGTAAATTAATATCAATATTTGTAGAAGGTTATTTTGATAGAAGAATTAGTTTTAATTTCAAACTATTCAAAAAAGATTTTGATTTTATTGTTGAAAATAGAATTTCAATACAGGATCGCCATTATAATTTTGAAAAGAAAACAATTAAAAATATCTTAAAGGAAACAAATAATATTAGTTTTTTAATTGTTGAAGGTATATTTGCAAAAGAATTCTCAAACACTTTACATAATCAAAATTATTTTTTTTTGGAAATTAAAATTAAAAAACATGATTGTATGAAAAGAGTTCTCCAAAGAGATATAAAAGAAAGGGGAAAGGATAAAAAACAAGCTGTAAATGATTTCTTAAAATCTTGGGAAATTTATTACGAAAAATTCGAAACAAATGGCATAAAAAATAATACAAATAAATTTATTATTGAAAAAAACACCAATATAGATCACATTCTGAAAAAATTATTTAATTAAATCATTAAATTTTTTCTCTAATATTAAAGCACTTAAAATTGAGCCTTCAATTCTGCCAAATCCATCTCCTTCAAACCAGTCTCCGCAAAATCCAATTCTATATTTTCTACTAACTTGTAAGGATAATGGGACGGCAATTCCAGAAGGTTGTGAAGCTCTCCATTTCATAATAGAGATTTTTTCATCAAAAGTTAATTTATTTACTACAGAGTTCTCGTCAAAAAGTTTATTGAAATTTGTAATTATTTTTTGTTTAAAGACTTCTTCATCTTTTGAATTTAAATAAGAATTAATGAACTCTATATTTTTTGAATGTACTACAATACCTAATTTGTTATTATCTTGCTGTTGAAAAATAATTCTTTCAAATCTATATTTTTTTTCTAACTTATTTTTCAAATAAAAATACCTTTGTTTTTTAGAATAAAAATCTTTATAACTATAATTTTTATTTGTGTAAATTAAAAAAGTTAACCTAGGAATAAATGTTTGTTTTTCTAAAAAATTCAATAGCATATCTATTTTTTTATCATAATTTATAGGAATAGCTTTTCTTAATGGAATTTGATTTATGTTTAATATTTTCAATGACCTTTTATGTAACAACAAATTAGTTGCACAAATAAGATATTTAGACTTGAATTTGTCGCCATTTTTTGAGGTTAGTACCCATTCCTTATCATTAAACTTCATATCAACTATTAAAGTTTCAAAGTAAAAATTAATTTTTCCCTTTAAATTATTAGATTCAATTATCTTTTGCGAAAATTGACTCATAGAATCTAAAGATAAATAATTAACACCACAAGAAAATTCTGAATTATTTTGGGTTTTTAAATTAGAATCTTCATTTAGAAAAAATATATCTGAGTCGTCAATTTTAATAAATTTATTTTCCAATAATTCATCAATATAAGTTTTTAAAAGAAGATTATTTTTACTGTTAGAGATATTAAAATTTGGAGAACCATGGTTTAGTTTCCATCCCTCAAATCTTTTGCTTATTCTTGTACTTGATCTCCCTCCAAGTCCACGACCAATCTCAATTAATGCAATTTTTTTTGTAATATTATTTTTTAGATACTTCGAAGCGAAAACACATGCAGATATTCCTCCACCTATTATTAATAAGTCATATGTAAAATAACTTTTCATAAGTATCAAATTGAAAGAAATTATCTTTCATTTTCTAAAAAACTATAAACAGAATTAAGTTTATCTGATGATGAAAAATCAGATTCAATAAGAGGAGTGATATTATTTTTCTTATAAAAACTAACTAAATCGCTCGTAAATTCAAAAAAATTCTCTAACGAATATAAACACTTTTCTGATATGTGCACCTCTTTCCAAGGACGAAATTTAAACCGCGCTATAAATTGTTTAGAAGGAATAAATAAACTTCCAAATAAATTTAATTTTTCATCTTTTACCACTTTCTTTAGATAAGTCACCTCATTATGAAGAACTTTTAGATCTGTCCCATATTGAAACCAAATTGAATTTATTAATCCCGTAGAAATTTTTCTTACAATCCTTTCTCTTTCTGAAGAAATCTTATAATATTTTTCCAAGTATGGATTGTAAGCTATCCCTAATTTAACTTTTATACTTTTTTCTTTTTTTAAATAACCTAATACATCAATTGAATCAAAGTTTTTTTTCTTATTTGATCCTGACACAAGCAGGATTTCATTATTTATATTAGTGTTGGAATTTTTAACAAAGTCTAAAAAATCCTGATATGATTTATTTTTATTTTTTGAATATTGATGATAAAGACTATAATGATAAGTCACATTAAATTCATGGAAGTTTTTAGATATATAATTAATAGCTGAATTAAATAATTCCTTCTTAATAATTCCTTTACAGGGAATATTTATATTTTTTATATTATTTAATTTGCAGAAATTAAGTTTATTTTCTAACTGAGAAATATTTTTAAATGAGAGTTCAAATCTTATATTATTGTTCATTATTTAGTACTCATATTAACCACCACAACATATTAACGAAAACACGCATCTGCTACGATTCTTATTTTTGAAGCCATCTTTTTATTCTTAACCTTTAGCAAAAAAACAGGAGAATTCTCCAATACAGCTTTTAAGGAAATTTTATCTTCAACAGATTTTGCAATAATGTCATTATAACATTTCCAATTTTCTGGTATTACTAAACCAGGACACGATAAACAAAGACTTGCAAAAATCCCAAAGATAGGAACAAAAAAACCCTCATAACAAATAAAAGTTTAACTTTACTAAGTAAAATAAATAGAACAAAGTTTAAATTTTATGGAGAATAATTAATAAATTATATCCATTCTTATTTTGGCAAATTTTTAATCCATGAAAGATTTTCATGAACTCTAGAGGTTAGAATATCACAAAAGTATTATTTTAGAATATGGCCACCCAAAATTATTTAATTGCAATAGCTTTAATAGAGCAAAACCTTGTTAGAGCAATGCCTCTTGGAGGTAAAGAAATTAAAGATAATTTAGAGGAGTCAGAAAATCTTAAGAAACTTGGAGAAGAAGTTATTTTAAATCTTCTAATGAGAGTATTTCAAAGAAGTGATGAAGGTGCTTTAAAAAGGGCTTCTGAAGAAAAAGGTTTACTACTAGTTAATATGCATCCAAAAAGAATGCAAAAAGAACTTCCATTTATTAAATCTGAATGGATAAGAGACGGTGATACACAACAATTTTTAAAATACCTTGGCAATCTCTCCAAAGAAGTATGGACTGCATCATTTGTAAAGTACAAGGGAATTGAATTTACTTCAATCTCTAAAAGTGAAGAAATCTAAAATATATATATATTTTCTTTTTATAGAATTTCTTTCTTTAAAGTATTATTTTCCTTATAGACTTTAAAACACTTTCTACCATTACCAAAATCTATTGAGGAATATTCACTATTATTTTTGACGTGCATGGCACAATTGCCCTCTATACAAATACAAGATTCAATAATTTCCCTATTTATAACATCATTAACGTAAGGCTCCCTCTCTTTTTCTTCATCGAAATGAGGGCAAGCAATACCTTCAACTATTCCTAAGCAATCAATTATGGCTAATTCTTCAGCATAAGAATCAGTTATACCTTTATCAAACCAACAAATAGCCCCAGCGCTTACACCACTCATCACAATTCCTTTTTCATAAGCATTTCGCAAAATTTCATGTAAATTCCATTCTTTCCAGACAGCTAACATACTTTTTGTATTTCCTCCTCCAACATAAATAATATCTTGACTTAAAACTTTATCTTCTAAGTTTTCTGTTCTAGAGAATAAATCAATATGACTTGTTATACAATCAAGTTTAGAAAATGCTCTATAAAAATTTAGTTTGTACAAATTACTATCACCAGATGCCGTTGGAATAAAACAAATTTTTGGTCTTTTTTTATTAATTAATGAAATTATATATTTCTCAATTTCAAGAGAACCTAAAGAACGTCCAAACCCACCTCCACCAATTGCCACTATATTTTTACTATGCATTTTAAATAGGAGATTTGTTTATGAATTTAAGACAAATTACCATTAAAGATCAACTGGAATTAAAGAAGGTTTATTTTGATTCAATTCAATCTCTAGATGAAAAAATTTATAGTCAAGAACAAAAAAGGGCCTGGTCAAGTCAAGCTTGGAATAATTCAAATTTTGATAAATCAATAACTAAAGGGCAAGGGTGGCTTCTAAGTAAACAAGGAATTATTATTGCGTTTGCCACAAGATATCCCACAGATAGAATTGCATTATTTTACTGTAAGGGTAAATACCAAAGAAGAGGCTTCGGCTCTAAGTTACTGCATAAATTAGAAGAAGAAGCTAAGAAAGAAGGTTTAGATTCTCTTTCAACTGAAGCAAGCTTAATAAGTTATGAATTATTTCTTAAAAATAAATGGAAAATAATACGTAAAGAAAAAGTTATTATAAATAACATTTTTTTTGAAAGATATAAAATGACTAAAATTATATAAAATTAATTAATAATGTCTGGTAAAAGCAAGGGATTAATTCTGATTCAAAGAGTTATACATTGGACGTTGTACTTTTTTTCAGGATTTATACTTTATTCAACCAAAGGTATTTTACCTTCTATGTTAATTACTTTCTCAAGAATTATTTATCCATTATCTATTTTTTGGCTACAAATACGAATAAAAAAAAGAACCAATTTTCTGCCTATTGATTCAAAAATGACAACTTCGCAATTATGGTTCAATATATTACCCGTTATTGCATCACTATTAACTGTAATTTTTTCTTTAACAAATGTATTTTTATATATTCTTAGGAAAATTACTTAACTCTTAAATTAATTAAATTAATTATTATCTAATCGCATTAGAAATTTTTCTCATAAAAAACATAATGTAAAGAAATTTGCCTTTTACTAATATTTGTTTAAATTTTAAATAGTTATCAATGCAATCATGAAAAATATTTTATTAAAGGGAAATATTAATTTTGATAAAAAAAAAGATATAAATGATTATGAATTATTCTCTTTAAAGATCACAGATAGTTTATATAAAAAAGATATTGGAAAATTTCTTGAGACTCTTTCTTCTCACTTTATTTAGGAAAATATATTTTCTGATCTTCAAATTCAAACAGTCTGAAAAATAAACGAGTTTTTGAAGGATAATATATAAAAATTAAAACTATTCCTATGCAATTATTCCTTGCTGACTGCCAATTCCCAGATATTGAAAACCAAGTAAAAGCTTATCAATTATTTGTGGAAGCCTGGGAAAATGGTGAAATGGCTAAATCAGATAAAACAGATAAATTTGAGATGTTGTTTAGAGTACATGCACCAGGAGAAGGGAGGGTAGTTTGTTTATGCAAGGCTCATAGTGATAAGGAAATTTTTGAGCATTTTGCCCCATGGAGAGCCAAATTCGGCATTCATATGGAATTTACTCCAGTAATAAGTTGTCAGAATATCGTTGATTACCATAAAGATTTGTTCAAAACTTTAGGTTAATAAGCATAAATCCTAATTTTATTGTGATTAAACCTTTTTCCAATCGTATTTTTAAAAAAAAAGATAGAAATTTCTCTTCTTCAAAAAGTAAGCTTAACCAAGAAGAGAGTGCCAAATCCAAACCATTAATAATATTTGGTTTTATCATCTCATTAACTTCCATCTTTTTACTTTTGTTCACCATTAATAATAAATTTGGTTGAATTTTGAGTAATTTGAGCTATTACCTGGGAACAAATATGTTCTATTATTAATTTAAAATAACTAACTAAATGGCTTTTAACGAAGGAGGGATGGCATCAGGCCTTCTTATCATCGCAGTATCAATATTTTTTGCTGCCGGTTTTGGATTTTTAGTCTTGCATTTTGTCCCTGGAACTCCATTTTAGGTTATCCAACTTAATTTAATTCACAAAATTTATTAAACATTAACAGTCTCTAAATCCTGCATTTGATTATCATCAGAATTAGATTTCTTCTTTAATCGATAGGAATAAACTAAAGATCCTAAAGCTATGGTGCTAGAGGCAAAAATACCCGATATGAGTATCAAGGCAAAAAGACCTCCCATTAGTCCCCCTTTTAATCTAAGCAAATTTGATTTAATTAAAAGTATTGATAAATAAACAATAGTAGCTTTAAGAGAAGAGTTTTTCAAAAAAGTAAATGTATAAAAAGGATTTAACAACATTTCTTTGGCGGAATATAATTTAGGTTGATTCTAAAAATAAATTATAAAAAACGCATAAAAAAAGACTCAAATGAGTCTTTTAAAATCTATATTAAATATGATGATTTATGCATCAGGGTCAAAATTCTTTAGGTTTGGACCTGCCACAAGACCAACAAGACCAAAAAGGACTAAAGAACCAATTCCAAAGCCTGCTGCCCATGGATTGAAACCACCTAAAGCAAAAGAAGCTAATAAATTCATGATTTTAAAACATAATATCTCCGAGTTAGCATACAGATTTTTATGTAAAATATACCTATATTGAGACATTTCTTCGTAATTATTATAATCCTTTAACTATCCCTTTTAAAAAATCCACAAAATTTTTATTATTTGTTTTATTATCGAGGCATTACTATTTTGTTGGCGCACTCTAAAACCATCAAAACTGTTTTTTTCTAATGACTTCCAACTATACCTTTATTTATGATGGAGAATGCCCATTCTGCAATCATTTTGCTGAGCTCCTTGAGATCAAAAGCAAGTTAAATAATATTAAAATTCTTGATGGTCGTAGAAATTTAACTCTAATTAAATCACTCATAGATAAAGGTTATGACCTAGATAAAGGAGCTATTCTCCTGAAAGATGAAGAGATCTTTCATGGGGCAGATGCAATTAATACTATTTGCAAACAGATAAATAATCCCTCAAGTAGTTTACTTTTGTTACTTTCTAGAGTATTTAAATCAAATAAACGAACAAATTTGATATTTCCTTTACTAGTCAGAGCAAGAAGATTCGCATTGATATCAAAAGGTATATCAATATCCTTAGTTTAAAAATAAAAACTTTCTAAATATTAAATAACATAATTATAAGCTTCTGTATCAATAAATGATAATTAATTATTTCTTAGCTAGAACTAAGTGGTAACAACAAGTATTAAATGATAGAAAACTTCAATCCCTTTATTTCATTGGGTGGTGATAACCAAAAAGTTAATCATATGGCGGAAGCGGCACTTGAAATGAATTTAACTTGCAATGATTTAAAGAAGGATTTAAATTTAACTGATGGTGATGTAGTGGATATGTTGCAACTAGTCATGGATAGGTTTAAAAATAGTAATTAAGTAAATATTTTAATTAATCACTATATATCAATTATTTTTTAATGAAAACAGTACAAATTGAGTTTTCGAAATATGAATTAGTTAATTTTTTATGGCCTGAATTAATAGAAGACTACGGATTTGATAAAGCCAGAAAAATAGTTTCTCAAGCTATTGACTTACAAAAAATGAATGGGACTAAAAATAGCACCATGCCAATCATATTTTCAGGAACAGGAGGATTAGCTCTAATACCAATACAAATGCTAGAAAAAGAAAACTTTGAGATTAGTTATAAAGATAATCAAGTTTTAATATTTAATGTAAAAAGAAAGTCATTTCAAATCTTAAATGAAGCAAACTAATCTAAATTAGTAATTTCTCGATAAAGCCAAAATTACCTTATAGTCTAATAAAAACAATTAATAGATAATGACTTTTGAAGCGACCTACCTTGGTTCAAATGGTTGGCTTATAAAATTTAAAAAAACTAGTTTAATTATTGATCCTTGGCTCAAAGGAGATTTAATATTTCCTCCAGGTGAGTGGTTTTTTAAAGGTTCATTAAAAGATGAAATTTCAATAGATAAAAAAATAGATCTTATTTTGTTAACCCAAGGATTACCTGACCACTGTCATGTTCCAACATTAGAAATGTTTAGAAAGGATATTCCTATAATTTGCCCTAAAAGTGCTGTTGAAACATTAAAAAATATTGGTTTTAGTTCAATTAAAGTGCTTAAGCCAACTTTAAAGACAAATCATTTTAATTTAAGTTTTGAAGCCACTGCTGGGGCTCCAGTACCACAAATAGAAAACGGATATATTGTTAAAGACGATCAAGATAATGGGTTTTATATAGAACCCCATGGATATCTTGATGAAAATTTAAACAAGCAAAGTCTTGATGCCGTGATTACTCCTACAAAAAATCTAGAATTACCCCTAGTAGGTTCTTTTGTAAAAGGTGCTGATGTAATCCCTAAATTGATTAACAAATTCAATCCAAAATATATACTTTCAAGCACTATAGGCGGAGATGCAAAATATTCAGGTTTTTTAAATAATTTTATTTCAGTTCAGGATTATGAAGAGGAATTAAATTGTAATCTTATAAATCTAAAGAGTATGCAATCTATTATGATTTAAATCGATCCAAAAAGATCTTTAATTAAGTCATTTAGCTTGAAAGTAAATCTACTTTAAAAGGAGCTCAAAAAATTCATTCATTTTTTATTACCTCAATACTTTTATTAGCTTTAAATAGTAGCTATGTATGTGAAAATTTAAAGCTTAATCTTGTAATGAGAAATAATATTAATGGTGACTTTTCCATAGTAGAAAAGATATCTGAGTTAAAGCCAGGAGCATTTATAAATATTAATTGGAATAAAAAAAAGCTTATGCTTCCATATTCTCAAAGAAAAGATTATATTTCCTTTACAGATAAAAAATGGGACTGGAGGTACCAATTTAATAAGGACGGATCGCCTGATATTAATAACCCTTCTTTATATGAATTACTTACTTCAGGAAAAGTTAAAGCACATTACTGTAAATCAGAAGATAAAAGTTCTAACTTATAATTTCAAAATAAATATTCTAGATATTTTAACTTCTGAACTTCTTTGTTAAGATGAACAATCCAATAAACCAAAAAAGTATTTCAAGATATGTAAAACTTAAAGATTACAAAGTTTTTGATTATGAAATTCCAGAGATCTTTTTGGACTTCGTAATTAAGAAAAATGCTGTAAATGTTACGACCAAACTAAAGTTAGTAAAAAAAAATAAGAATACCAGAAATCTAATTCTTGATGGTACGGATATATTAATAAAAAAAATATTTATAGATGAGTCATTACTAGAAGAGGAATACTACAAACAGCAAAAAGATAACTTAAAAATTAAAAATATAAATAAAGATAATTTTTTATTAAAAATAGACGGAATAATTAAACCAAAGGAAAATACATCCCTTTTAGGAATGTATGAGAGTAATGGAATTATAACTACGCAATGCGAGGCAGAGGGATTTAGAAGAATAAGTTTTCACTCTGATAGACCTGATATTATAAGCAAATACACTGTGAGAATTGAGGCCGACAAGAATGATTATCCCGTTTTACTTTCAAATGGTAACATCGTAAAAGAAAATGATCTTACAAATAATCGACATGAAATAATTTGGGAAGACCCATATCCAAAACCCTCATATCTATTTGCATTGGTAGCGGGTAAACTTAATTGTGTAAAAGATAATTTCATAACAAAATCGAATAAAAAAGTAAAAATAAATATTTATGTTGAGTATGGTGACGAAAAATATGTCCAACATGCAATAAGTTCCTTACAGAAATCCATGAGATGGGACGAAGATAAATATAATCTTGAATACGATTTGTCATTGTTCAATATAGTTGCAATCAGGCACTTTAATATGGGAGCAATGGAAAATAAAAGTCTCAATATTTTCAACTCAAAACTAATCCTCGCTAATTCTGAAACAACAACTGATGAGGAATTAGAGAGAATAGAGGGTGTGATCGCCCATGAATACTTCCATAATTGGACAGGTAATAGAGTGACTTGTAGGGATTGGTTTCAATTATCTCTTAAAGAGGGTTTAACAGTATTCAGAGATCAACAGTTCACAGCAGACCTTCATAATCATGAAATCAAGAGACTTGAGGATGCAAAATTTCTTAGAAGAAATCAATTTAGAGAGGATTCTGGTCCAACATCGCATCCTGTAATGCCAGAAAGATACCAAGAAATAGACAATTTCTACACGACCACGATATACGAAAAAGGATCAGAAATAATTCGAATGCTTAACAAGCTTGTAAAAGATGAAAATTTCTATAAAGGATTTAGTAATTACATCTCAACATATGACGGGAAGGCAGCAACAATAGACCAATTTGTCGATAAAATTTTAGAGCATAATAAGGAAATTGATCCTGAAGAATTTAAAGTCTGGTACAAGCAAAATGGCACACCAAAAGTTAAATTCAAGAGAATCTGGGATCAAACAAACGAAAAACTCACAATTCAAGCCTCTCAAAGTAATCCAATAAAGAATAACCCATATAATGATTTACCTCTAATAATTCCTATAAATCTGGCTATATTTTTCGGAAACAATAAAACAATAGAAAAAACAGTTATTTTAAAAACAAAAAAACAAGAATTTATATTTAGGAATGTTAGATCTCACCTCCAAATACCTTTTTTAACTTATTTTCGCGAATTCTCTTCACCAGTTGAGTGGGAATCTGATACTACATTAGATGAAAAATTTTTAATCTTAAAATATGAAAAAGATTTTTTTACACTATCTAATACTGTAAGAGAATTATTTAAAAAAATCATTTTATGCAGATTAGATGAAAAGCCAGATCACAAAGTTGAAAATAAATTAATAAGCACTTTAATATCATTTATAAAAAATAAAGATATAAATTTGTCTATTTTATCAGAATTACTAAGTATTCCGACATTTGCTGAAATTGAGTCAGAGATGGAAAATATAGACCCTTTAAAGATATATAAAACTATTGACGAATTAAATCATTTATTCGGTACCAAATTAAAAGAAGAATTATATTTTAAGCTCCAAGAAATAGAGAAAAATCTAGATAAAGTATGGCCAGAAGGTAAAAATGAAAGAAAACTAATCGAAACTATTTGGAAACTACTCTTGCACAGTAATGATGATGAAATTAAATGCAAAATAATTAATTATGTCGATAGTAATTCAATGACGCTAGCAAAAGCTGCATTGAATTCTTTTAGTAGGATTAATTGTCATGAAAGAAAAATTATTTCAAATATATTCTTCAATAAATGGAAAAATAATAGTGTCGTTTTGGATAGCTGGTTTTCATTCAATGCATCTATAGAAATTGATGAAAAAACAAACAGCATTGAAAAATTATTTGAAAATAAGTTTTTTGATTCAAAATCACCAAACACTTTAAGAGCTATATTAAATTCTTTCGTAACAAGAAATAGTGCTTTTCATGCAATCGATGGTTCTGGTTATAAATATATAGCAAAAAAGATAATTGACTTTGATAAATTAAATCCAATCGTAATTTCCCGTTTTGTAAAAGTATTTAGTAGATACAATTATTATTCAGATCCTTACAAAAGTAATATGGTAGAAACAATAAAGCAGATAAAAAAAAATAAACTATCAACAAATACTAAAGAAGTATTAGATGCAATAATAGAGTGATTAATTGATGATATTTAACTAAATATAATAATAACAATTGTAAATATTAAAAATAAAATAAATACAAGATACTTATTAATAAAAATATAATCAAATACATTTTTATTATTATCTTTATTCCACTTTTTATTTACGTATTCCTTAGTTATAAATTTATTAGGTCTACCACAAAATAAACATGTTGGGGAAGTTTTTAAAATTAAATTTTTACATTGGGGGCACTTTTTTTTTTCCATAATTTATTTTACTGAATAAAATTGAAATCAGAAACAATAAATAACATAAGTAATTTAAATTTTATTTATTATATTTTGAATAATTAAATATCATTGCAAAAAAGAATTTGATACTAACTATTTAAAAAAATTCTATATAATGAAAAATTAGTATTTGGTTTGAAATGTTTGCTATTGCACTTGGAATGTCCCCTGTCGAAAAAATCACTGTTGCAATATCTGCTTCAATTTTTATAATCGCCTTTACATGGGTCTCGATTAAGGGAGATTTAAGAAAACTTGCTAATGAACTTATTGAAGATAATGAAAATAATCAGGATAATTAAAAAAATCTTTTAACCTACTTTGCATGCAAACTAGGATAATCAATAATATGCCTAATTTCTTTTAGAGAAGAACCATAGATTTTTTCACCATTTAAGTGAACACCAATCCATTTTTCCTTTTGATTAAAAAAATTACTTTTAGTAGTATCCCTCTCGAGATAATCTTTATTATCCCAATTTAAATTTATATCCCAACCTTTATAATTTTCTATCATTATGAAATAAAGAACATACTCAAATAATACCCAGAGAAACATTGAACAAAAACAAAGGAAATAAGTATTTTTTTCGTTATTTTTATTTAATATTTATGTAGTACTAACTTTTATTTTACGAGCAGCTTCATCTGCATTTTTTCTAGCCAAATTAATGTCAGAATTTGATGAGAGAACAACGCCCATTCTTCTGCCTTTTCTGGAAACTGGTTTGCCAAATATGAGCACTTTAGTCTTTTCAAATTCTAATGCTTCATTAAGACCCTCATAAATAGGATTTAGATACTCTTGGTTAGACAGTATAACTCTGGTTGCAGAGGGTTCTATTAGATTTACATGCGGTATTGGTAAATTTAAAAAAGCCCTTAAATGTAATTCAAATTCATTAATATTTTGACTAACTAATGTAACCATACCAGTGTCGTGTGGTCTTGGAGATAATTCTGAAAATATAACCTCACTTCCTTTTATAAAAAACTCTACTCCGTATAATCCAGCTCCATTAAGGTTATTTAATATTCTGCTTGTCATTTTCTTAGCTTCAATAATTAAGGACTCCTTAATCTCTAAAGGTTGCCAACTACATTGATAGTCTCCATTAGATTGAAGATGTCCAATAGGTAAACAAAAAATATTTTCACCATTTTCTGTTCTTACAGTTAGAAGAGTAAACTCAAAATCAAAATTAATAAATTCTTCAATAATTACACCTTTAACCTTTCCTCTTGAATTTGCTTGTGCCTGTTTCCAAGCATTTTGTAAATCATTTTTTGTTTCAACCAAACTCTGCCCTTTTCCAGAAGAGCTCATTAAAGGCTTAAGTAAAAGTGGGAATCCAATTTCATCTGCTTTTTTTTCTAAATCATCAAATTCAAAAATATAATCAAACTTTGCAGTTTTAATTTTTAAATTTTTAGAAGCTAAGTCTCTAATTTTATCTCTATTCATTGTAATTTCTACAGTTCTGGCGTTGGGAACAATATTGAATCCTTCATCCTCGAGTTCTTTAAGGGCTTCAATTGAAAGTGCCTCTATTTCTGGGACAACATAGTCAGGCTTAAATTCTTTTATAACATTTTTTAAAATATCTTTATCTCCCATATCAATTACTCTTGAATAATCAGCAACTTGCATTGCAGGTGCTTTTTCATATCGATCAATTGCAATAACTTCTAATCCTAATCTTTTGGATTCTATTACTAATTCTTTTCCAAGCTCGCCACTACCAAGCAATAAAATTCTCTTATTAGAAAAAATTGATTCTTTCATATATATAAAACTTATTCGTCATCACCAGAAGGTTGTGAAGATGTATCATCTGTAATTTTTTTATCTTTAAAATAACTAAATAAAAAATTTCTACCAAACCAATTTTGACTTCGCATGCTATTAGTTATTGATCTTGAAATTGCTCCTAAAAAAAAGATTCCAATCATTGCCCAAATAATTCTTTCTAAAGCAATTGCAGGTGAAAAACTTTGACCGGAATTAATAATTTCAGTAAGTGGGTCTAAAGGGTCCAAATTTAAACTGATTAATAATATTAATTATAAAGGGTTAAATAAATGAAAAATTAAAACTTATAAAAGAAATTACCAACACCACCATATAAATTAAACACAATAAAGTCTATAGAATGCTATCTTCAAAGGGTGATTTTTTTTAGAAATGCAAGTTGACGTACAAAATACTACTGTTCTTTCCGCAGACAGATCATCCATAAAACTTGGTGAATATTCAGGGGAAGTAATTTTAGTTGTTAATGTAGCTAGTTATTGCGGAAATACTGTTCAGTATGAGGATCTTCAAAAGCTACATGATTTATATTCAAGCAAAGGCCTAAGAATACTTGCATTCCCTTGTAATGATTTCGGAAAACAAGAACCCGACTCTCTTTCAGAAATAAAAGATTTTTGCACAACAAAATATGGCGTTAAGTTTGAAATCTATGAAAAAGTTCATGCCAAAGGCAAGACCACAGAACCATACACAACCCTTAACAAAGTTGAACCTGAAGGAGATGTTGAATGGAATTTCGAGAAGTTTCTGATAGGGAAAGATAGTAAAGTAATTGCAAGATTCAAGCCAGGTGTTAAACCGTTTGACGAAAACTTAATAGCAGCTATCGAAGTAGCTTTAGATTCATAACAACCTTTTAATAATTCAAATTAAAATACTAAAAATAAAGACCCTTTATATTTAATTAAAAAAATAACCAAATTATTCTAAAAAATATCCTTTTTTAGTATTCAAGCCTGTCTAGTAATATTTAATTTAAAATCTTATTAATTATCAGAATCAACTTCTACGTCTATTATTTCA
>QCIO01000014.1 GCA_003216635.1 Prochlorococcus sp. AG-402-L23
TGAAAAACGAGGATATTCCTTTACTTTATTGATCAATGACTTAATTAGAGATTCAGAATAATCTGCCATATTTTAAAAATAGTCTTACTAGAAGATTTTATCTAAAGTTATTCGCTTTTAGAGGAATATTCAAAGACTCTTCCAACTCACTAACAAGCTTAATTGCTAATTGAAGATCATTTTTGCTCTTACTAGCAACTCTCAGTGTTTCTCCATTAATGGTGACATTAATTTTTTTTATTTGATCTCTAATATTTTTACTGATTTTTTTTGCAATTTCTTGTTTAATTCCTTGCTTTAATAAAATTGGCTGTTTTACTTTATTACCACTAACCATTTCAATTTCACCATAGTCAAATATTTTTAAAGATAAGTTTCTTTTTATTGCCTTTTGTCTAATTATGTCATTTACAGCATTTAAGGTAAGTTCGCTATTGGTAATTATAAAAATATTTTCTTTATCTAGATCAACTGAAGTGTCTGTGCCCTTCAGATCGTATCGCTGAGAAATTTCCCTTTTTACTTGATCCAAAGCATTGACTAATTCCTGTCTATCAAAGTCAGAAACGACATCAAATGAAAAACTTTCTGCCATAGTAAATTATTAAACGCTAAATATTATTAGCATAAATCATCTTTTAATATGGGGAAATGGATTTATTTAATCAAAAAATAACAAACTAACCAATTTCCCCATTTCTTCCGCGCATCTACAACTATTTAGCAAAGTTTCACTATCGTGAAAGGCAAAGCATATTAATTGATCGCACCTATTAATAATTTCTTGATTACAAAGACTGCTTGCAAGTGGCAAGGGTAATTCATCATTTTCACTTTTTTCTACCAAATGCATAACCCTTTCAAGCTGATCTTTTATTTCGGGTATTTGTCTATCAAGACTTTGTGGTAATAAAACAGTTAATAATGATGGATTAATATCTAAGACAGCTCGAATAACTGCTGCATTGACACCTTGAGATCCAGAAGTAAGGATATTATGTCCTTCCTCTGCTAAAGACCTTGCTATCAACTCAATTAAGTGGATATCCACAACTGGTACGTGCCTACTACCCAAAAAAGCAATTCTCCTTTTCCCATTATCTTGGAGTTTTGCAAGTTCTTGAGCTAAGGCATCAACGCCTTCAGTTGCTGGTAGATCTAAAGAGCGACTCAAAATAATATAGTTTCTTTATTTGAAATTAGCATTTATCTGAAAAATTGCAGGGAAAATCTATTTTTTCGAGAATTCTTTTTAGATTTACATTCTCTTGAACTAATTGAATAGCATAAGAAGCTTTAATTGATTCATGTATTCTGACATGACCAAAAGCTTGTTCAATAATTTCTACGGAGGAAAGAGTATCTAATTCCACCTTTAAAATTGGTACCTCCAATTCCTCCGCTCTATGAATCAATTGTGACAAAGGGTCTCCTAAACCAGTTAAAATTAAGCATTGAGTCGAAGCCTCCAAAGCAGCAAGTTGGATATCAGTTCTATCAGCTCCAGTTACTACAGCCATATTTCGTCTTCTCCTGAAAAATTCCATTGCAGAATTTACCCCCATTGCACCAATACTTAATGTTTCAACAAGTAATTGATCTTTTTCAGGGCAACAAATTACTTGGGCATCTAGTCTTCTTACAAGCTCGCCGACTGTGACACTTCTAAGAAGTGGTGATTTGGGCATCACCCCAAACACTTCAATATCCAGATCTTTCAGAGAAGGTATTATTTCATTTTTGACTTTTTCGACATCTTGCGGCAAAACTCCATTCAATACAACTCCAGCCAATTGTTCTCCTAATTGTTTTTTTGCACCAAGTAATGCATCCACGCTTTTACAGTCTTCCCATAAATTTACAATTAAAACTTTTGCATCTAAATCCTTAGCTAGTTGTGGAAGACTTAAGCCATAAATCATACCTTCATGAAGACTTCCAGCTGCCTCTAAAATATTCAGACCTTCAAAATCATCATTAACCAATCCTTCAATCTGACCAAAACCTTTTCCTGGGAGTAAGTCTTTATTGAAGATTCTTTTTTCAGCTGATATATTATCTAATAATCCTACTGAAGAAATTAAATTCTCCTCTTCGATATTTAAAGTAGATCCAATAAACTTTACATCATCATCTATTAATCCTTCATAAGACATTGAAGGGAGATTAGTAAGTTCGATACATGTTGCTAAAGGTTTTCCTATGCGTACTTTTTTTTTCTCCTGTATAAGTCTTTTTGCTATCCCAAGAACCATTGCAGACTTTCCACTAAATGGCTCACATGAACCAATTAATAATATATCACTCATAATTAGTTAAATTATCTATCAATAGATTCAAGATAATATTTTTTTCAGAACTAAACAAATATTTATTTATGAGATTTAATCAAATAAAAGAATAAATAATTTTTTTTGGTAAATTTATTTTAATTCTTTGGTATCTCATCAAAATCAAGCAAAATGATAAATTCAACCAAAAACGAAAAAACTATAGGAATTACTGGAGCCTCAGGTGCGCTAGGGAAAGAATTAACAAAGTTGTTTCGTCAAAAAGGATTTAGAGTGATTGGATTTACTCATAGTAAAACTAATTATGAAATAAATCTTGAATCTCCTAATGAATGGATTAAATGGGAATGTGGGAAGGAGTCGTCATTAAAAAAACAATTAGAAAAGATAGATATTTTAATCTTGAACCATGGTATCTATGATTTGAGTAGAGAAAATTCCAATTATGAAAACTCTATAGAAATAAATGCATTAAGCAAATTCAAATTTTTAAATTTATTTGAAGATATTGCTCTAACCAATGATTCACAAATAAAAAAAGAGATTTGGATAAATACATCTGAAGCAGAAATATTGCCAGCCCTAAATCCTTCATATGAGATTAGTAAATCCCTTATTGGTCAATTAGTTTCTTTCAAAAAAAATCTTTTAGACAAAAATACAAAGAAAAAATTCATAATTAAGAAAATCATCTTAGGCCCTTTTAAATCAGAACTAAATCCTATCGGAATAATGAGTCCCAAATTTGTTTCTAAAAAAATATATGATTTAGCTAATTCAAAAAATTATTTAATAATAATTAGTCCTAACCCTTTATCCTACATACTTTTCCCATTAAGAGAATTTTTCAATTTTTTGTATTGCCAAATTATCTATATGTACAAATCTTAGAGTCTAGAAATCTCTATCTGTCAATATTTCGATACCATCTTTTAAAACAACTATTGTATGCTCCCATTGGGCCGATAATTTTCCATCTTTTGTTATTACGGTCCATCTATCATTTAATGTTTTGCAAAATTTAGTCCCTTCATTAACAATAGGTTCAACAGCTAAGGTCATTCCTTCACGAAGGACGACGTTGGGCAATTCTTTGGTCCGAAAATTAAACACAGATGGTTCTTCATGAAGATTTCTTCCAACTCCATGACCTGTATAGTCTTCCACAACACTAAAGCCATTTTTTAAAACAATATCTTCGATTTCCCCAGCAACATCTAGAAGTGTATTCCCTGCTTTTATTTTCGAAAGCCCCGCATACAATGCTTTATGAGCTACTTTACTAAGATTTTGAGCCTTTGGACTAACTTCTCCCACACAAATTGATATACAACTATCCCCATGGAAGCCATCTAAATATGCTCCTGTATCAATTTTAACTAAATCGCCATTTTTAATTATTTTATTTTTATTTGGTATTCCATGAACAACCTCATTATTTATACTAGAGCAAATACTAGAAGGGAAACCATGGTAGCCCTTAAAACTTGGAACAGCTCCAAAACTTTTTATCCTCTTTTCTGCGAAATCATCTAAATCTTTTGTGCTTATTCCAGGCTTAATTAAGTCATTAATTTCCCTCAAAACAGTTGCCACAATCCTGCTAGATTTTTTCATCAAATTTATTTCACGTGAAGACTTTATTTCAATTCCTCTTCTCCTCTGAATAAAAGGAACTTGATCATTAGCCTTGGAATTATTTTTATTTAATAAAAGATCTGCAAAAAGTTTCATTGGAATAAATAATAGTAATAGGTAAATATGTTCAAAATAGCCGTTATGGTCTTGGCTATCTTAAATCTATCAATAACAATTGAAAGAAACAAAAATGAAAATTTTATTTAATTCTAGGCAATTTCATAAGGCTTTGGCACCTTGGATTTTTCTTCCGTTATTTATATCTTCAATTACCGGACTTTTTTATAGGGTTTCAAAAGATTTATTAGGTTTCTCTAAAGAACAAGTTCATTGGTTAATGTCTCTCCATGAGGGCGAATGGCTTGGAGATAATGGAGAACTTATATACGTAATATTGAATTCCCTTGGAGTTTTATGGATGCTTATAACGGGATTCCAAATGTTTTCAAAAACAATTTCATTTACCAAAAAGGTTACTAAAGGCGAGTCAAAGGGTTAAGATATAAAACTTGTAGGACAAAAAAGATCAAAATGGCCAAAGAGAAACAAGAGAATGAATTAGAAACCGGTATAAAATCCGACGCATCGGTTGATGTAGCAGTTGAACAAAAAGAAAAAAATATGGTTTCTGAAACTACGCAAACCTTAAGCGCATACAACCTTATTAAGGAATTTGAGAATGAACAATTAAAAAAGGAATTACCTGAAATTTATGTTGGGGACACTGTGAAAGTTGGAGTAAAAATTACAGAAGGTAATAAAGAAAGAGTCCAACCTTATGAAGGTGTTGTCATAGCAAAAAGGCATGGAGGTATTAACCAGACTATTACAGTTAGAAGAATTTTTCAGGGTATAGGTGTTGAAAGAGTATTTATGCTACATAGTCCACAGGTTGCCTCTCTAAAAGTTGAACGTAGAGGTAAAGTAAGGAGAGCTAAATTATTCTATCTGAGAGATAGAGTAGGAAAAGCTACTCGCGTAAAACAACGCTTTGATCGATAAAGTTGTAAATTAATCAACTTATTGATCACAAAGACGCTTATAATCAATTAAATGCGTCGTTAGTTCAGTTGGTAGAACGCAGGTCTCCAAAACCTGATGTCGGGGGTTCAAGTCCTCCACGACGCGTTTGATCAACATTATGTAAATCATTTTTTCATAAGATGGAGTTAGATCTTCAACCTGGGGACGTAGTTAAAGTCCTCGAATCAGCAGCTTTAGGATGGGTTCGTGCAAGAGTCATCAGAGTTAAGTCTGGTGGGAGAGTTGTCGTACAAAGTGACCAAGGCAGAGAATTTACAGCTAGAGGTAACCAAGTTAGGTTGATAGAACCTGCTGGTTTTAGACCTCAAAAATAAATAGTTGTTTATGCCAAGGCAGATGTAAAACTAACTATTTTTGTAAATCCTCAAATTAATAAATTTTTTTTATTACAACACCATAAATTAAGTATTATGATCTGATAATTTTAAGAATGAAGTTCTAAATAAATTTAGAACAAAACTCTGGGACCGTAGTTCAACTGGTTAGAGCACCGCCCTGTCACGGCGGAAGTTGCGGGTTCGAATCCCGTCGGTCCCGTTTTTTCTAAAAGAAATTTGGAGAAACGTTTACGACTAGCCCCGAGTCCAACGGGTTTATTTCATGTAGGAACAGCGCGAACAGCATTATTCAACTGGTTGTATGCACAAAAAATAGGCGGAAAATTTCTGATCAGAATAGAAGATACAGATTTTCTTCGATCTAAATCTGAATATACAAAAAATATATTAGAGGGCTTGAAATGGCTTGGACTTAAATGGGATGAAGAACCTATAAAGCAAAGTGACCGAATTTCGATTCACAAAAGTTACATCAAAAAGCTATTGAAATGTGGAGCTGCATATAGGTGCTTTACAACAGAAGATGAAATTTCTGAATTAAGAGAAAAACAAAAAAACAAAGGATTACCTCCAAAGCATGATAATAGACACAGAAATCTTTCAAAAGAAGAAATAGAAACATTCATATCCCAAGAGAAGACTTCAGTAATAAGGTTTAAAATTAGTGAAAAAATTGAAATTAAATGGCTAGATCAAATAAGAGGTGAAATCAAATGGCAAGGGAAGGACTTGGGTGGTGATTTAGTTTTGTCGAGAAGGGCAAAGGGATATGAGATTGGAGATCCTTTGTATAATCTTGCAGTTGTAGTTGATGATAATTTCATGAATATTACTCATGTTGTAAGAGGTGAAGACCATATCTCAAACACTGCAAAACAAATATTGATTTATAAAGCATTAAATTTTAATTTGCCGACTTTTTCGCATACACCCCTAATACTAAATAGTGAAGGGAAAAAATTATCTAAGAGAGATTGCGTTACTTCAATTGACGAATTTAGAGATATGGGATATTTACCTGAGGCCTTATCGAACTATATGGCCTTTTTAGGTTGGTCTCCAAAATCTGATGGCAGAGAAATACTTTCACTTGATGAGATATCTGAAATTTTTGACTTATCAGACATAAATAAAGCTGGAGCTAAATTCAGTTGGGAAAAACTTAACTGGATTAATTCTCAATATATAAAAAATATGGAATCAATAAAGTTAAGTGAGATCATGAGGAAATACTGGGATGAGAATGGTTGGGTGCCGCCATCTCAAGAATGGGCTTTAAAATTAGCAATTTTGCTTAGAGACTCTATGACTCTTTTAAAAGATACCATTGATCAATCAAAACCATTTTTCTTAATACCTACAATTCAAAAAGAAGGCCAAGATTTTCTGGAAAACAATGATAGCAAAGCATCTCTAGAACTAATCTTAAATTATTTAATTGAGCAAAATACTATAAAATTAGATAAAGAAAAAGCCAAAGAAATAATAAACGAAATCTCAAAAATGCATAATGTTAAAAAAGGGATATTAATGAAATCATTAAGAGTAGCCTTTTTTGGATCTCTCAGCGGGCCAGATTTAATTCAAAGTTGGGAGCTTTTCTCAGAGAGTAAAACTGATAGATCTCGAATTAAAAGATGTCTTAAATCAATCTAAATTATTTTTTTGGCTTAATTCAAGCCTATTCGCCAAAGGTTTAGCTGAAAGACCTTGTATTCCAACTGTCATCAATATAGTAAGAAAAACTAAACCTTGGAGACGGCCAGCTCCAAGGATACCAGCCTGCTCTAATCTGATAGAAAAAAGAGACGCTACAGCTGCAGTAACAATGCCTCTTGGGGCTAACCACCCTAAAAATATTTTTTCTTTTAAGTTCAATTCTCTCCCAATTGTTGCTATCCAGATAGAGATAGGCCGAACAATTACCATCAACATAAAAACGCAAACAACCCCTCCCCAGCCAAGCGGACTTAATTCACCCCAAGAAACGTCAGCGGCCAAAAGAGGGAAAAGAACTGTTATTGCTAATTGAGCTAATTCACCTATTAGATTATCCAATCTCTCCTTATCTATAACTTCTCTTTTGCCTACAATAAAACCTGCCGCGACTGAAGCCGGCAAGCCTGATTCTGGTAAAAAATATTCGCAAATTCCATACACAAGGAAAATAAATCCAAGGGTAACTTGAAGCTCTATACCAAATGAGGCTTCATTTTTTATTTTTTTTAAAATTTCTGATAGTAACCATCCTGCAATTAATCCGATTAAGACTCCTCCCCCTAATCTTTGCATTAATGCTATAAATACATCGTTAATCCCACGAAGGTCCCCTAAAGTTAGTTCTAAAAGCAGTAATGCTAGTACTGCACCAATTGGTTCAAGCAACAACCCCTCAGCTTTTAAAACTTCCGAGAGTGGGGAAGCTAATTTTATTTGTTCCACTAATGGAGAGACAACTGTTGGTCCAGTAGCTAAAACTATGGCACTATATATTCCTGCGACTTGCCATGAGAGGCCAGCAAGCCAATGGGCAATAAAAATTCCAGCTGATAATGAAATAAAAAGTCTTACCAATGAAATTTTCAAAACAGTATTTCTTATATTCCCCTCAGGCAGTTTTAAATTTAATCCCCCTTCAAAAAGAACCAAACAGACCAAAAGCCCCACAATAGTTTCAAGCCCTTGCCCGAGATCTAAAGGCTCAACAAGTCCTAATCCTGATCTCCCGATGAATAATCCAGAAAGCAATAAAATAACAACACTTGGGAATCCTGTAAAAGAAGAAAATAATCGAGCGCAAGCACCTGCAAATACAGTTATCCCCCAAAGTAATCCAAGCCTTTCAGGCGTCATATAAAATTATAAATAATAAAAATATTAATTATTTTGATTAAATCAATAATCTTATCTCAAGTCCAATAAATACAATATTTTTTAATTTAATTCATCGGCTTAACAAGAGTAATTTTTATTAAATCTTTCAAAACTACTTTTAAGAAAATGAATTTTATTTCTATTAAGAAAACTGGCTTATTAAAGCAATAATTAAAATAATAATTCCTATACCAACAGTTGCCATCCTTCCATTCCATATTTCAGCTTGAGGGGTAAAACCTCTTTTCCACAAATTCAGTTCCTTTTTATCAACGAAGTTTTTTGTCTCTTTAATATCGATTTTAGGTTGTTTGTTCATTGAAGTTAGAAAGGAGGATTTTCTTCATAAAGGGTATTTGCTTGTTCAATTGATAGTCTTCCTGCGACACCTAATTTAAGGGAACTTAAATGATCCTTAAATTTGATCCTGAACAATGCCGCCGCTCCAATCATTGCCGCATTATCTGTACAGAGATTAAGGGGAGCTAAATAAACTTTAATAGATTTTTTACTAGCTTCACTAATCATCATTTTTCTTAATGTATTATTAGCAGCCACTCCCCCAACCACAACAACATTATCCAAGCTATGATCTTCTGCGCATTTTATTGTTCTCTCTACCAAGACCTCTGCCACTACTCTCTCAAAACTTGCAGCAATATCAGGAATTGGAACGGTCTTCCCATCCAAATTTATTCTCTCAACTAATCTTAATACGGCAGTTTTTAGACCACTAAAAGAGAAATCATATTTAAGAAATCCACCTTTTTTGTCAGAAATCCTGCATTTTGGTAAATTAAATTTCATTGGGTCCCCATTTTTAGCAATCTTTTCAATTGCCGGTCCTCCTGGATAACTAAGACCTAATAGCCTGCCAACTTTATCAAAGGCTTCTCCAGCAGCATCATCAAAACTTTTTCCGAGTCTTTGCATTCCCCTTCTATCATCAACCTTTATCAATTCAGTATGCCCGCCGCTAACAAGTAATGTAAGAAAAGATTTCTTTGGATAGTTTTCTGAAAATAGAATTGAAGACAAATGTCCCTCCAAATGATGAATTCCCAAAAATGGTTTTGAATATAACATGCAAAGTGATCTTGCAGTTATAGAGCCAACTCGTAAACAACCAACTAATCCAGGAGCTACAGTTGATGCAATATAATCGACTTCCTCAATTTTGATTTTTGATTCTTCTAAAGCCTCATCTAAAACAAAAGGTAATAATTCTAAATGCTTTCTAGCTGCAAGTTCAGGCACAACTCCTCCCCATTTTGAATGATCTTCAATTTGAGAGGCAATTATATTTGAATGTATTCTGAAAGTATCGCCAATATTAGAAACTATTGAGACAGATGTCTCATCACAACTTGTTTCAATAGCTAAAACTTTATACATTTTTGATTCAACTTGTTCTATTTTAATATTAATTTCTTACTTAACACACTATAAGGAATTAAAGATTGCAACTTATGAAATTATTTTTTTCAATCATAACCTCAGTTTTTCTGTTCCTCGGAATCACTCCAATTGCTCTAGCTGCAAATGGGCCTGCCTTAAACGCAGATAGAGCTAGCACAGAATATACTGCTTCAGCTCTCACAAAATGCTCTGAAAATCCCAAATTCATTGAGAGAGCAAATTCTGCAACTACTCAAAAAGACATCGCAAGATTTGAAAGATACGGAAAAGCATCATGCGGAGATGATGGTCTTCCACATTTAATAATTGGACCTCCTCTTGAGCCATGGGGAGCCCTTTTAAATAGAGGTCATGAAGGAGATTTACTGATTCCAGGAGTATTGTTCATTTACATTGCTGGAATTATAGGTTGGTCAGGAAGAGAGTATCTGATTGAATCAAAAAAGGCTAAGAATCCAGCAGATCTTGAGATCATTATTGATCTAGACTTAGCCAGAAAATGTCTTGTAAAAGGAGCGCAATGGCCTCTTCTTGCTAATAAACAAGGTAGAAATGGAGATTTAAGAGAGAAAGATAACAATATTACACTTAATGGTCCTCGCTAAAAATCTTTAAAAAACTTTCATAAAACAAATGTTCAAAATTCTAAACACAAAATTTGTTAGATCTGCTCCAGTGGTAGCAGCAATTTGGCTAAGCCTTACAGCTGGAATAATTATTGAATTTAATAGGTTTTTTCCAGATTTATTATTCCATCCAATGAGCTAATAAATAGAAAATAATCAAGTTTTTATGAACTTGATTATTTTTTTTGCTGTTTCATCAACATTGTGATTTATTAATGCAAAATCAAATTGATTTGATACTGAAATCTCATAATTAGCCCTTGAGAGTCTTTTTTTAATTGCCTCTTCTTTTTCTGTACCTCTATTTCTTATTCTTCTCTCTAACTCTTTTCTATCAGGAGGAAGTAAAAATATTGACATTGAATTAGGAAACTTATTTTTTATTTGCGTTGCACCCTCAACTTCAATTTCAAGTAGTACGGTAAATCCCTTTTTTATTTTCTCATTAACAGAAGACAAAGGCGTTCCATAGTAGTTTCCAGCGAATTGAGCCCATTCAAGGAACAGGTTTTGTTCAATCATTTCTTTAAACTTTTCTTGATTTAAAAAGTAGTAATTTTCTCCGTCCTTCTCTCCCTCTCTAGGTTCTCTAGTAGTAGCAGATATTGAAAGCCAAAAATTTTTTTCTTTACCTAATATTTCTTTAACAACTGTGCCTTTACCTACCCCGCTGGGTCCAGTAAGGATAATAAGTTTTTTTTGATTTTTCATATTAAATTTTTTACAGTAAAATAAACATCTTGTGAATTAAAAAGGAATAATGCAAAAAGGTGTTCCACAGATAATGGATATTACATCTATTAGATCTGTATTGCGTTATTTAACAAAGAACATCTTACCTACAAAATTTGAAACTGCCCAACAACCAGAGCCTAATACAATTCAATTATGTTTCAGAGGAGTTGATTCTCAAACATGGTTAGAGGTTTCATGGAATGGAGACTCTCCTAGAATACTAAAGATAAATAAGCCAGAGAAGATTGGGAGAGAAAGCACACTTTCTAAACAAATAAGATATGGATTAAAGTATATGGCTTTAATTTCAATTGATCAAGATGATTTCGAGAGAGTTATAAAATTTAGTTTTGCAAAAAAACCTGGAGATGAAATTAATAAGTATTTAATTTTTGAATTAATGGGAAAACATAGTAATATTTTTTATTTGGATAATAAATATAAAATAATTGCCGTTGGTAAACAAATTAAATCAAGTCAATCTAGTTTTAGAACAATTTCAACAGGATCAATTTATTCTGGCCCTCCAGTCAATCTCAAAAAACAACCTAGAGAAGATGAGTCTTTTCAATCATGGAAAGACTCAATTTCAATAGTACCTGAGTCTTTGAAATACTGTTTAATAAATACCTATCAAGGAGTTAGCCCTATCCTCACAAAACAATTAGAGGTTGTTAGCAAAACTGGCAATTCGGAAATAATGGAAAAAAATATCGATTTCATTAGCGATTCGGACTTAAAGGAGATATTCAAAAATTGGAAGATTTGGATAAATAGGTTTAAAAACAATAACTTTACCTTTTCTACATTTAACAAAGATTTTTATTGCGTTTGGTTTTTTGATAAGGAAATTAATTGCGAAAATAAAATAGATTTATGCACCAGTTTAGAGAATTATTATGATTATCATCTGAAACAAAAAAAACTTGAATTGTTGGAAAAGAAAATTGAAGGGATAATCTTTAAACAGACAAATACTGAAAAAAAGAATTTAAATATTCAATATGATCTTCTGATAAAATCAGAAAACTATGAGGTATATAAAGAAAAAGCTGATAATATATTCACTTCAAATGAAATTAAAAAACAAGATATTATTAAAGGACAAAAACTATATAAAAAGTCAAAAAAACTAAAGAGATCTAGAGAATTAATAAAAGAAAGATTAAGTATTTACAAAACAAATATAGAAAGATTGGATGAATTCACTACGCTTCTAGAAAATTTAAATTCTTTAAATCATGAAGAACTTTTTATGAGAATCAAATTACTAGAAGAAATTATGGAAGAAATTTGTAACGAGTTTAATATCAATATAAAGAGGCAAAAAGAAGATCAGAAAAGTACATATGAGATAGAATCTTCACCAATTCAAGTTGACACTCCCACAGGATTGAAGCTTCAGGTAGGGCGAAATATGAGGCAAAATGACTTAATAAGCTTTAAGTTCTCAAAAAAAGGCGATTTATGGTTTCATGCTCAGGAATCACCAGGCAGTCATGTAGTTTTGAAGTCTTCATCTCAAGTGGCATCTGAACAAGATCTTCAAATAGCTGCAGATTTAGCTGCTTTATTTAGTAAGGCAAAAAGAAACATTAAAGTTCCAATTAATTTAGTAAAGATTAAAGATTTGCAAAAAATCAAAAAAGGAGGACCGGGTTGCGTTTCCTTTAAAAATAGAGAAATTATTTGGGGAAATCCTACAAGAGGAGAAGATTACATTAAAAAAAATCTTAAAACAGTAATTTAGTTTATAATAAAAAAAATTTTAAATCTAAATGTTTGATTTTCTTTTGGGCACTCATGAATTTTTAGGAAATCATAGTTTTCCAGAATTTATTGTTGGATATCTATTTGGTGCTGCATTAATAATTGGAGCTCCTACTGTTTTCTTACTACTTGCCTTCGTAAGCGCTTTAATGAAAACTAATGGGAAAATGGGTGGGTATAGAGAATATGAAACTTATGGTGAATCATCCCTAAATGATGCTCCTCCTTTCTTATTACCAGATCCAACTAATCCTAAATTAAGCAAATAATTAATTTTATCGAAAAATAAATTGGCCTTTGACAATAGTAATTTTAAACTTTTTTCTTACAAAATCTTTTTCAAATAATAATGAGAGGTACAGGTCAAAGTGAAAATAAATTGTCAGATTTGATGACTTTTAGTGATCATTTAGAGGAGCTTCGTCAAAGGATACTAAACTCAATTTACTCAATACTTATTTCAATATTCTTTAGTTTTCTAATCATAAAGCCATTAATATCTTTTTTAGAAATCCCAGCTGGTGATATTCATTTACTACAACTTGCACCAGGAGAGTTTTTATTTGTCGCTATTAAAGTTGCAGGTTACAGCGGATTGATAGTTTCTATGCCCTATATTTTTTATCAAATAATATTATTCATTTCTCCTGGTTTAACAAAACAAGAAAAAAGCCTTATCTTGCCCGCAGTTTTTGGTTCAGGTCTTCTGTTTTTTTTAGGATTAATTTTTTCATGGTGGATATTAGTCCCTGCAGCAATAAATTTCTTCATTAGTTTCGGTGCTGATATTGTTGAACCAACTTGGTCTATAGAAAGATATTTTGATTTTGTCCTCTTATTAATGTCCAGCACTGCAATAGCTTTTCAATTGCCAGTATTACAATTTATTCTTGGTTCTCTTGGAATAATCACAACAGAAAAAATGATTTCGAATTGGAAGATAGTTGTAATTTCCTCCGCAATATTATCTGCAGTGATTACCCCTTCAACAGACCCATTGACTATGTCTTTGCTATCTATGTCAATTGTGTTTTTATATTTTGTGGGTACTGGATTAACTTACTTATCAGAAAATCTTAAGTCAAAAACTCTTTCATCTTCTCATTAAGATTTAATTGCAAGCTGACAGCTCTACCTAACCTTGGCTTAGCATTGACTTTCTTTAGCCATTCCCTCACTTCTTCTGAATATCCACATCTATTTAAAATCTCGATTTTATCAGCTATCGATTTTTTATATTCATCTTCACTTAAAGGGAATGATTCCTGTCCAAGAAATCCCCACATCATTTGAAAATAAACAAATTTTCCTCTTCTAAAGAGTTTAAAATCATACTTTTTCCCCCAGCGATGAATCAAATAATGTATAACTTCATCTACTAGCAATGGGGTCATTTAAATCAATTAATTAAGACTTCCTAAACTTTTACTTTAAATTATTAAAAGTCCTATCTATTTGCAACAGAAATTGAACAATTTGCTTCATAATAACTAATAAATAACAGAACCAAGTAGCGAATGACTCAATTAAGTTCCAATGATGTCCCTTCAATGGGTCGAAGGCAATTTATGAATCTTCTTACATTTGGTACTGCAACTGGTGTAGCGTTAGGAGCCCTTTACCCTGTCGCGAATTATTTCATGCCTTTAAGAGCAGGTGGTGGTGGTGGTGGAACTTCTGCTAAAGATGAATTAGGGAATCCAATAACTAAGACAGGTTGGTTAGCTACCCATCAAGCAGGAGACAGGAGTCTAGTTCAGGGTCTAAAGGGAGATCCAACTTATCTAATAGTTAATGAGGGTGGGGAAATAGGAGAATTTGGTTTAAATGCAATTTGTACTCATTTAGGTTGCGTTGTCCCATGGGATAGTGGTGCTAATAAATTCATATGTCCTTGTCATGGCAGTCAGTACGATACTAATGGGAAGGTAGTAAGAGGACCTGCTCCTTTATCTTTAGCTCTAGCTCATGTCGATATTGAAGAAGATGCTGTACTCGTCAAACAATGGTCAGAAACTGACTTTAGAACTAATGAAAATCCATGGTGGGCATAAAAAAATGAAAGGTCTTAAAAATCAAATCATGAAAAAAACAAGTTTATTTATCTGTACTCTGCTTTTGATTTCGAGCATTGTATTTTATCCAAAGATCACTTTTGCTTATCCATTTTGGGCTCAGCAAAACTATGAATCACCAAGAGAGGCCACAGGAAAGATAGTCTGCGCAAATTGTCATCTAGCTCAGATGCCTACAATTGCAGAGGTTCCACAATCTGTTGGGGCAGACAGTGTTTTCAAAGCTGTAGTCAAAATACCCTACAAAAATGACTTAAAAGAGATCGGTGCTGATGGTTCTGAAGTCCCATTACAAGTTGGTGCTGTTGTAATGCTGCCTGATGGCTTTAAACTTGCTCCACAAGAAAGATGGACCGAAGAAATTAAAGAGGAGACTGAGGGGGTTTATTTCACTAACTACAGTGAAGAGAAAGATAATATCATCATTGTAGGACCTTTACCTGGCGATACTAATAAGGAAATAGTTTTCCCTGTACTTTCCCCTGATCCATCCACTAATAAAGAATATCACTATGGAAAATACTCGTTACATATCGGAGGCAATAGAGGTAGAGGTCAGGTATACCCAACTGGAGACAAAAGCAATAATGTAGTTTTCACTTCTTCCACCTCAGGAACTATAAATTCAATAGAAACAATTCAAGATGGTAGCTATAAGGTCAATATAGAAAACGATAATGGTGAGATAACTACTGAAGCAGTACCTGTTGGTCCTCAACTTATCGTAAAAGCACAAGACAAAATTAATGCAGGTGACCCTCTTACTAATGATCCCAACGTTGGAGGCTTTGGGCAATTAGATGCTGAGGTTGTACTTCAGAGCCCTTATAGAGTAATTGGATTAATTGCATTCTTCATTGGTGTAGGCCTAACACAAATACTTTTAGTATTAAAGAAAAAACAAGTAGAAAAAGTGCAAGCAGCAGAGGGTATCTAACTTTCTTTAAATGCTTATACTTCAAGCTTTTATACAATCTCCAGGAGAAACTTTTTTAAATTTAGGATTTATAACTATTAGATGGTACGGACTGCTTATTTCGGTTTCAGTTTTAATAGGCCTATTTGTCTCTAAAAAACTAGCAAAGGCAAGAAATATTAACCCAGAGCACATTAGTGAAATACTTCCATCATTAATAATCTCTTCAATAATTGGAGCTAGAGCTTATTACGTAATTTTTGAGTGGAGGCAATATAGCGGAGAGAACTTTTTTACTTCTTTTGAACTATTCAATAACATCATTCAAATACCTTCTTTTCTTGCAGTTTGGGAAGGAGGCATAGCAATCCATGGAGGTCTAATTGGAGGATTAATATCTATTATCTATTTCTGTAAGTCGAAAAAAATTAATTTAAAAACTTTTATAGATATATTAATACCCTCGATTATTCTTGGACAATCAATAGGAAGGTGGGGAAATTTTTTCAATAATGAAGCCTTTGGAGTTCCTACAAATTTGCCTTGGAAATTATTTATACCTATCCAAAATAGGCCTTTAGAATTTCTTAATTATGAATTTTTTCATCCTACATTTCTCTATGAGTCATTGTGGAATTTTTTAATTTTCATCGTCCTTATTAGTACCTTTAATAAACAAAATAAAACAGATTTTTTCAGGCCTGGCTTTATTAGCTGTCTTTATTTAATAAGTTATAGCTTTGGAAGATTCTGGATTGAAAGTTTAAGAACTGACCCACTATGCATTGGTGGACTTCCACCTTTCTGTGATGGCGGTATAAGAATGGCTCAATTTATAAGTATTTTTCTATTTTCTTCTGGATTAATTGGAATATTTTTTTTAAGATTGAGAACATATAGTGGGAAAAATAGAAAGAATGGATAATAAAATATCCTTTATTGGTGTTGGTCCAGGCGATCCAGAATTATTAACTTTAAAAGCATTAAAAAAGATAAAAATTGCAGATGTCATTATTTGGACTGATTCTCTAATTCCTGAAAAGATTTTAGATTTTGCTAAAGAAGGTTCTGAAAAAATAAAAACGAGTTCGCTCAACTTAGAGCAAATCACCTCAATTATGATAGAAAAATTTCAGGCAGGGAAAACTGTTGTAAGGTTGCATGATGGAGATCCTTGTCTTTTTGGAGCAATTAGAGAGCAAATCGAAATTTTAAAAAACGAAAAAATTGGAATCGAGGTTGTTCCTGGAGTAAGTGCTTTTCAAGTTGCTGCAGCATATCATGAAGCTGAATTAACCATTCCTGAAGTAACGCAAACAATAATTTTAACTAGAGCAGGAGGGCGAACAGGAATGCCCAAGAAAGAATCCCTGAAAGATCTTGCTAAACACAATTCCTCTATATGTCTTTATCTAAGTGCTAGGCACGTGAAAAGGTCTCAAGAAACTCTACTAGAGTTTTACCCTCCAGAGACTAAAGTGATTGTTGGATTTAGAGTATCTTGGGATGATGGTTGGACATCATTAATAGAATTAAAAGATATGGAAAAATTTTCTGTTGAGAATAAACTAATTAGAACAACCATTTACATAATTAGCCCAGCAATAAGTAATTCTCAAAAAAGATCTAATCTTTATAATCCATCTTATAGGCATCTCTTTAGGAATAAATAATCTTAAAGTTGATAGAAAAATATTAATTACTATAATTAGTAAAAATTTATTTGCTTTGAAAGAAATAAAATCTGTTTCGGGAAACAACAATAAAGGAGAAAACTCCTCTTTAAAGAGAATTGGAAATTTCATTAAAGAGGCTAGGTTAAGTAGAAATCAATCTATTGAAGAATTAGCTTCTAATTTAAAAATAGGAGCTCATCAACTTGAAGCCATAGAAGAAGGTAATGAAGAAAAGCTACCTGAAAAAGTATTTGTCAAAGCAATGATTAGACGGATTTCACAGAAGCTCAAACTTGATACAGAATTTATAATGGATGAATTCAAGACGGAGAGGAAAGAAGTAAAAATTGAAGAAATAGTTGAAGAAGTTTCCAAAAAAAATTACAAATCTAGGCAATCTAAGAATCTTAATCCATTAGGATTCCTAATATTTATTTTAATTTCAGGCTTTTTCGGACTAATCGCCTCGTCCTTAATTTTCAATTTATTTTCAGACTCTTCACAGAATCAAACTCCAAAACAAGAAGTTATTAAAAAAACTAAATAACTTTTAAATCCAAATTCTTTAGTTCTTTTATTACATTACGGCATAATCCTAAGTTCCATTTTTCAAGAAGAAGATCATGGTTTCTATTTAGAGGTAAAAGTTCAAATTTAAGAATATTTTCCTGCAATTTTATTTGAACTGAGGAGATCACCTTGTCAGGTCTTTGATCAAGAGATGCTGCTAGTCTCAGGATTAATGACATTTCAAGAACTAATGTTTTATCTTCTTTAGATATTAAATTTTGCCAAGACTCATGTCTTTTCTTGGGTAGAGTCTTCCTATGGTATCTAGCAATTGAAGCAATAATATTTGTTTCTGCTTCAGAATATCCCAGCAACTCACAATTTTTTATTAAGTACCAAGAGTGTTTGTGATATGAACCAACATTCACGTATTTCCCACAATTATAAAGATTAGAAGCTGCCCAAAGAAGTTCTTTAGATTTAGGGTCATTATCGCTATGAAAGATATTTATAGTCTGATCATAGATTTGAAAGGCAATATCAATAACTTTCTCAGCTCTACTATTATCTACTCCAAACTTTCTGGCCTGATGAACTATAGTTGTTTTTCTAATATTGCTTTGAATATTTAACTCGTTTTTAATTATCCCTTTACGAAGCATCCAATCTACAACCAAACCCTCTCGAAGCGCCCTCTCACTTATTATTAATTCATTAAAGTTCAACATCTCCATTGCAGTGTTTAATATCAATGCTCCTGGAATAATTATTTCTGCTCTTCTCTCACTTAATGAAGGTATTTTCTTGATTTCCGAAAATGGCAATTTAATTAGTTTTTCCAATACATTTTGTAAATTTTCCCTTTTAAATTTATAACCATGCAACTTTTGTTTAGATTCTCCCAAATCATCTGAAATCAAATTTCCTAATGAGGTTGCAGTGCCACTGGTTGCAATCAAAGATAAAGGCTTATCTCCCTTATATCTACTCTTTATTTTTCGAACAGATGGTTCTAAAGATCCTTTAATAAAAGTTGTTAGAAAACTCGATCTTTCTGAATTTATAGACTCTTTATTTAAAAAATCATTTTTAAGTCTTACCGCACCAATTCTCGAACTGGTAAGAGCTATAGCATCTTTTTTATCTGCAAGTATTAATTCTGTAGATCCTCCTCCAATATCTATGATTACAAAAGACTGATCTTCAAAAGCCATACCAGAAAGAACACCAAGGTAAATTAATCTGGCTTCCTCAGAACCACTTATCATTTCTATTTGAATATCAGTTTCATCAAGAACTCTTCTAATAAAATCTTGACCGTTTGGAGCTTCCCTAACTGCACTTGTTGCTGCTGTTATTATTTGTTTTACTCCATTACTTTTACAATATTCCTTAAATCGCTTAAGAGTAAGTAAAGCTCTTTGGATTGATTCTTCAGTAAGATTACCCTCTTCATCTCTTTCTCCAAGACGAGTGGTTGATTTATCAGTGAATTTTATTGCAAATGATTTTAATTCTAGATTAATTTCTGCTACCAAGAGATGTGTAGAGTTAGTTCCAATATCTATAGAAGCTACTAAAATTTGCTTTTCTTGAAAATATCTTAAATCTTGTTTCTGTATCATTTCTTTTTATAAGATGCAGATTTCTTAAATCCATTAATCAATATACCCAAGATTGATTATTAAATAATAGAAATCATTTAATCCTAGTAAGATTATTTAAAGTTATGAAATATACAATAGGTCATATGCAAAATAAAAATCGACAAATTAAATTAAGTACTTTTTTTGAATTATTAAGGTGGAATAAGCCGACTGGAAGAATGATCTTACTTATTCCTGCTGGATGGAGTTTATATTTAACCCCAGATGCTAATCCAACATTTTTAATGTTGCTAAGAATAATCCTGGGTGGACTACTAGTAAGTGGATTAGGCTGCGTGGTTAATGATATTTGGGACAAAAAAATTGATCAAAGAGTTTTTAGGACAAAAAATAGACCTCTAGCTGCAAATAAAATCGGTCTTAAAACGGCTTATTCAATTCTTTTCTTTTTAATTTTATGTAGCTTCTTTTTAACTTTGTCACTACCTCAACCTGGAAGAATCCTTTCCATTTCACTTGCTTTTTTAGCTTTACCTATTATTTTAATTTATCCTTCTGCCAAAAGATGGTTTAAATATCCTCAATTAATCTTATCCATATGCTGGGGTTTTGCTGTTTTAATTCCCTGGGCCGCAAATGAAGGCAATTTAAATAGTATTGTTTTATTGTTTTGCTGGCTAGCTACGATTTTTTGGACTTTTGGCTTTGACACGATTTATGCTTTAGCAGATAAAAAATATGATATCAAAATTGGAATAAATAGTTCCGCTGTTAACCTCCAGAGCAATACAAGAATAACTATTCAAATTTGTTATTTTTTAACTTCTAGTTTTCTCGCATTATGCGGATTTATTAATCAAATGGATTTTATATTTTGGCCAATTTGGCTTACAACTTCAATCTTAATGCAGAGAGATATACTAAAGGTATTTCCTGAGGAAAAGCAATCAATAAAGAATATTGGGAATCACTTCAAAAATCAATCAATTTATGGAGGAGTACTTTTATTAGGAATTATTATTGCCTCATAAATTCTAAATATGGTTTTTAGATTAAAAAAAGGTGATCTAATAGATATTTTAGCTCCAGGCTCCTTTATTGATGAAGACGAAAATTTTCAAAAAGGCATAGAAATCTTAAAAAAATGGGGCTTGGAAATTAATGAAAATAATTCTCTATCAAAAAAATTTGGTTATTTTGCAGGTGATGATCTAACTAGATTTGAAGAACTGGAAAAAGCACACAATAGTAAGCTAATCATTTTTGCGAAAGGAGGCTGGGGTTCCGCAAGACTATTAGAAAAAGAACCTTCTTGGCAGCATGGTTTAATGCTTGGATTCTCAGATACATGTTCTTTATTACTATCTAAATATTCTCAAGGATTTATAGGTTCTATTCATGGGCCCATGGTTACTGGCCTTTTCAAAGAGCCAGAGTGGAGTCTTGAGAGATTAAGAAATTTACTTTTTGAGGGATATGTTGAGGACATAAGAGGAATTCCTTTAAGAGGTGGGAAAGCTAAAGGAGAAATTATCGTTTCTAACTTAACTATTGCTACTTTTTTAATTGGTACTAATCACTTTCCAGATTGCAAAGGAAAAATAATAATTTTTGAAGATATTAATGAAGATATTTATAAAATTGATCGCATGTTGACTTACCTCAGAATGACTAAAACACTTACTGAAATTGCTGGTATTGGATTCGGAAGTTTTTCTAATGATTCCTGCGACCTTGAATGGAAAGATTTACTAAAAAACTGCATTATTGAAAGACTCCAAGAGTTTGATTTTCCTATTCTTTTTGACCTCCCAATAGGCCACATATCAGGAAATGCTTGCATTCCTTTAGGATACAAAGCCACCTTAAATGGTGATAATGGCATTGTTAGTATCGATACACCTTTTTAACTAGGGGTTCTTCACAAAAAGTTTTGCTATTTTCAAATCTATAGGGGATGTAATTTTTATATTTGAATAAGTTCCTTCAATAATCTTCACCTTCCAATTAAGCATTTCGAATAGTGAGGCATCATCTGTGACTTTCCAGTTTTTATCAATTGCCATCTTATGAGCTTTTTTTAATCTATCTACTAAAAAGCCCTGAGGAGTTTGTGCTGCCCATAAATAATTTCTATCTGGTGTTTCTTTAATATAACCTTGATTATCAACAATCTTTATTGTGTCAGTTACCTTAGTAGCCAAAATTACAGCTTCATTTTCATCTAATTGCTTGGCACAAAGGTCTATCAATTCAGGATTAATTAGACATCTAGCACCATCATGTATTAAAACTTTTTCAGCATCTTTTGGTAGGGCTTTTAAACCATTAAAAACTGACTGTTGTCTTGTGTCACCACCATTAATCCAATTAACTTTATGGGCAAAATCCTTTGCTGAATTTAATAATAAATTTTTATCTTTCGGTTGCCCAATTATTCCAACCCAATTTGTTGAGGTTGCAGAAAATACAGATTTAAGTGTCCAATAGATCAAAGACTCTCCTTCTAAATCAATAAGCAATTTATTTTTTCCAGCTTTCATTCTGCTACCGCTCCCTGCAGCTGGTATTAAAAAGTGCACAATAGAAGGTCTTAATATTTTCTAGACAATTATAAATAAAAGCAATATCTTTACACAAATAGTACTACGATTGAAAATTATAAAATTTCATAATGTCCAATACAGATTCATTATCAGGCAAAGTTGCTTTAATCACTGGAGCTAGCAGAGGAATTGGTAAAGAAATTGCTTTAGAACTAAGCAGCTTAGGAGCAGAAGTTTTTATTAATTACTCTTCTTCTGATGAAAAAGCTGAAGAAGTTGTAAATTCAATAAAAAATTCGGGAGGTAAAGCTCATAAATTAAAATTTGATGTTTCAAAAGAGGATTCTGTCAGTTCAGCTTTTGAAAAAGTCATAAAAATTAATGGCTCCATTGATATTCTCATTAACAATGCTGGTATTACTAGAGATGGACTATTGATGAGAATGAAATCGGAACAATGGGATGATGTATTAAATACAAACTTAAAAGGGGTTTTTCTTTGTACAAAATATGCTTCAAAATTTATGATAAAAAAAAGAAGTGGTAGTATCGTAAATATTTCATCTGTTGTTGGAATAATTGGTAATCCCGGTCAAGCAAATTATTCTGCAGCTAAAGCTGGAGTTATTGGATTCACCAAAACTTGTGCTAAAGAATTTGCTTCAAGAGGTATAAACGTAAATGCAATAGCTCCAGGCTTTATAGAAACAGAAATGACTGAAAAACTTAATATTGAAGAGATACTTAAAGTTATCCCTTTAGGGAAATTAGGAAGTTGTACTCAAATTGCAAACTTAGTTTCATTCTTAGTTTCAAGTAATGCTGGAAGTTACATTACAGGGCAAACAATAAGTATAGATGGAGGTATGAGTATTTAATTATATACTTTCATAAGGCTGGCCCAATTCATCTCTTAACCTTCTAATTTTCTGTAAAAGTTTAAGTCTTCGACTTCTAGCAGTTAATGTCAAGAAAAATCTTAAAGGAAAATATATTAGTGTCATAGCAATCGCGAGGATTGCGGTAAGAGTAAAAATAAGATTATTTGTATCTTCCATATTTTAAAGATACTCTTATTTGAGTTAATTTGTATGTCTCATTAAAAGAAATTCGGCTTTCCCCACTTAATTAAATATCCCTTAAAAATGATTCTATGGGAGATTAGAATAAGACTAAAGATCAAGTAAACATGGCTAAACAGTTAAGTTTTTCTAATGAATCAAGAGAAGCGCTAGAAAAAGGTGTGAATTTCGTAGCTAATGCAGTAAAGGTTACTATTGGGCCAAAAGCAAAAAACGTTGTAATAGAAAAGAAATTTGGTTCGCCAGATATAGTAAGAGATGGATCTACAGTTGCTAAAGAGATAGAGATTGAAAACCCTATTTCTAATTTAGGTGCGAAATTAATAGAACAAGTTGCATCCAAGACAAAAGAGAGTGCTGGTGATGGGACAACAACAGCAACCATTTTGACTCAGAAGATGGTTCAGGAGGGGTTAAAAAATATTGCATCTGGCGCCAACCCTATGGAGTTAAAAAAAGGTATGGAGGCAGGCCTAGCTTTTGTCCTAGAAAAATTAAGTTCCAAAAGTATTTCATTAAGTGGTTCTGATATCCAAAAAGTTGCAACAGTCAGTGCTGGAGGTGATGAAGAAATTGGATCTATAATTTCGAAAGCAATGGATATTGTTACTTCAGATGGTGTAATAACTGTTGAAGAATCTCAATCACTAGAAACAGAATTAGATATAACTGAAGGAATGTCTTTTGATAGAGGTTATAGTTCTCCATATTTCGTAACAGACCAAGAAAGACAAGTTTGTGAACTTGAAAACCCTAAAATATTAATAACTGATCAAAAAATCTCAACTTTAGTTGATCTAGTTCCAATACTTGAAGAAATTCAGAAGTCAGGCTCACCTTTTCTAATTCTTGCTGAAGATATCGAAGGAGAGGCTTTAACCACTCTGGTTTTGAATAAGAATAGTGGGGTTTTAAATGTAGCTTCCGTAAGAGCTCCGTTATTTGGTGAGAGAAGAAAAGCTGCCCTTGAAGATATTGCAATTCTTACAGGGGCTAAGTTAATTAGCGAAGATAAATCGATGACACTTGATAAAGTATCGATTAACGATTTAGGCAAAGCAAAAAAAATAACTATAACAAAGGATAAAACTACAATTGTTGCCTTCGAAGACACTAAAGATTTAGTTAAAGCACGAGTAGAGAAATTAAAGAGAGAAGTTAATATAACTGAATCTGAGTATGATCAGGATAAAATCAATGAAAGGATAGCCAAACTAGCCGGAGGAGTAGCTCTTATCAAAGTAGGAGCTGCTACAGAAACAGAGATGAAGTATAAAAAGTTGAGAATGGAAGATTCCCTTAATGCTACGAAAGCTGCTATTGAAGAGGGTGTTGTTTCTGGAGGAGGACAAACTTTAATTGAAATATCAGATGACCTTTTAAATTTAAGTAAAACATCTTCAGATGATTTAAGAACTGGGATAAATATAGTTAAAGAGGCCCTTTTGGAACCTACCAAACAAATAGCAAAAAATGCTGGTTTTAATGGTGATGTAGTTGTCGCTGAAATTCAAAGGCTTAACAAAGGTTTTAATGCTAATTCAGGGCAATATGAGGATTTAAAAGATTCAGGAATATTAGATCCAACCAAAGTAATAAGATTAGCTCTTCAAGATTCAGTATCTATTGCAGCTATGCTCCTCACAACAGAAGTTGCGATGGCCGACATCCCAGAACCTGAAGCGACAGCCCCTGGAGGACCAGGTGGAGATCCAATGGGAGGAATGGGTGGCATGGGAATGCCAGGAATGGGTGGCATGGGAATGCCAGGAATGGGTGGCATGGGAATGCCGGGTATGATGTAAAAGCTAACTAGCTTTTTTATCGTTATTAATCCACTTTCTTAAATTTTTAATATTAGGCAGCGGTAATTTCTGGATATCAGTGCGTTCTTTTATATTATTAGAATTTTGATCTTTGTTAAATATTCCATCACTGCTAGCATTTTCCAGGCCATTTGATTCGCACTTTGTTTCTTCAATATTTTCAAAAGTTTTTGATAATTCAAGCTTAATTTGTTCTTGATTTTCTTCATGTACTTCATCAATTAAAGAGATCTGTTTTTGATTTTCTTCTTCACGCAGATTTTCTTTTTGTAGTGAACTATGGATTAATAAATCATTTAATGAATCAATCCCAAATCTATGGACCCACTTAAGAACAACATTTTCTTTAAGCAAAAAATTTTTTTCTAAAGAGGCTTGTTTAAAAACTTCTATTAAATGATTTTTTAAAAGCATAAAATTTCTAATTTAACTTTCTATTTAACAGAGGCCTTATAATAATCAAGGAAAAAACTGTTAAAGAAAATAAAATTGAGATACAACTCTTACAAGTTAAATCACCATATGGGGCATGTAAAGCCACTAATTCTAAATCCATAGTTTGTGTATAGGCAGTCCTAATAGGTTCAATAGCAAAAGTTAATGGATTTAATGAAGCTAACCATCCCAGCCAATTTGGCATAAAAGAGATTGGAGCTAAAGCAGTGCTCGCAAATAGAAGAGGTAAATTTATTACGAATATTAGAGCGATTAATTCAATATGTCCCGGCAAAACAAACGCTAAACATAAACTTATTGATGTCACAAAAAGAACTAATAAAATTAGTGTTGCAAATACAATTCCTAAACCATATAAGTTGGGCCATCCATAACCCAAAATGTATGAAACAATCATTATTACAATGCTCTGAACAAAGCTCAAGATTGTTATGTAAAAAAAAGAAGATAAAACTATGGATAATCTACTGGTTAAAGGAGCCACAAGTAATCTATTAAGAAATCCAAACTCTCTATCAAACATTAAAGGAAGACCAGAGTTTAGGGCTCCGCTAAAAGCAGTAAAAACAATAAGTCCTGCTCCTAAAAAATTCCCATAAGAATCAACTCCTGGTAAAAAACCTTCAGGAGCTTTAGAGAATAAAGCCCCAAATAAAAAAAGCCAAATTATTGGTTGTAATATTCCTGCTAAAAGAGTTGATGGTCTTCTTTTTAATTGAATAAATAATCTCTTTGTTAAGGCAAATGTTTCTTGATATAAAAAAAATAAATTATACTGTTGTAATTCCATAATTAGCAGTAATTAGTATTCATTATAGTTAGTTAACCAAAAGTTTTTTTATCGCATGGATTGCTTTGATTCTTTTTTTAGGTCTCTTTTCCCTGCCATAGAAATTTCAGCATCCAATAATGTTTTCCCAGTTGCCTGAAGATATACATCATCCAAGCTTGGCTGACTTTGGGTAAGAGAAAAAATTTCAAACTTTGAGAAGGCCAATTCCACTTTTAGCTTCGTAAGTAAATCTTTTTGCTTATCTGCTACGAAATTTATCGAGAAACCTTGAGCTTCATTTATGATAATCTGACTAATTCCATCTATTGAAGATAAAATTTTACATATATTTTTTGCTTCTTCCTGATTACTAAATTCTCTTACTTTCAAAGTTACTCTATCTCCTCCTAATTTATTTTTGAGCTCTGCAGGAGTCCCTTTTGCTATAACTCTTCCATCATCAATTATCACTAATCTGTCTGCCAATTTATCTATTTCATCAAGATAGTGACTACTTAAAATAATGGTCATTCCATTATTTCTCAAATCTTTCAAAAGTTGCCATATAATATTTCTACTTTCAATATCTAAACCAACTGTTGGTTCATCCAAAATTAATACTTGGGGCAAATGTAAAAGTCCAGCTGCCAGATCTATTCTTCTTTTCATTCCCCCTGAATAAGTTCCGCACTTACGATCAATCCAATCATTCATTTCTAATTGATCTATTAATTTCTTTATCCTTTCAAATTTTTTATTTTTGTTGATGTGATATAAATCTGATTGAAAATCCAAAAGCTCTCGTCCAGTTAATATTTTATCAAGTGCAATGTCTTGGGCAACATAACCAATTAATTCTCTAATTTTCCTTGAATTTTTTATCAGATTAATATTATTTATAAAAACTTCTCCACTATCAGGCTCTATTAAAGTAGCGAGTATTTTTATTAGTGTTGATTTGCCAGCACCATTTGGACCTAGTATTCCGAATAATGTGCTAGCTTCAATTTCCATTGATAAATTTTTTAATGCATTGATATCTGAATAAGATTTTGAGAGCCCTTTAACTTTTATATAATTCATCAAACTTACTATTTACTTAAAAAACATTTTACATCTAATTTAATTACTAAGCAGGGATACAATAGATAAAAATATTTGCATGGATTGCTGCTCAAATTCTACGGATAGTTGGGTTCTGGAAATTAATAACAAAAGACAAATGCCAAACATGTAGAGAATAGACCACCTAAAAAGAGACTTTGCTCTTGAAAGATCATCTGGAGATTTCTTTAATTCATTTATTAATTGCAAAAGTCTTCCATTAAATGGCAATAACATAATTCCGTATAAGAGACCCCCTTCAGGTAGAGCAAAGACTCCCATAATACTCATTAAAACTGTTGCCCATCCGTAACGAGAAATCGCTTTAGCAGTAAAAACAGATCCTTTAACAGAAGGGAGCATAGGAATACCAACAGATGCGTAATCATCCTTCAACAAAATTGCAAGTGCCCAAAAATGAGCTGGGGTCCATAACATTACTAAACCAAACAACCACCAACCACTAAGACCTACATGCCCTGTGGCAGCAGACGCTCCAACTAAGGGTGGTATCGCGCCAGCAACTCCTCCGAAAACAATGTTTTTTGTTGTACGAGGTTTCAAAATAACTGTATATAAAATTACGTAACTAAATAAACCAAGAAGAGTTAAACCCGCAGCTAAATAATTTACACCACTTACTAAAAGCATCGAAGCTGCCAAAGTACATGATACGGCGGCTAAAAATACAGTCTCAGATGACAACTTTCCTGCTGGCAAGGCTCTTTTGCTAGTTCTTGTCATCCTTTTATCTAATTCCATTTCCCACAAGCAATTAAGAGCTCCTGCTGCTGCTGCTGCCAAAGCGCCTCCTCCTAAAGTGCAGATAAGTTTCGGGGAAGACAAAGGCCATTCTTCTGTTAAAGCCATTCCTCCCAAAGTTGTTGCCAATAAAAGTGGGATTAATCTGGGTTTTGCTACTTCAAGCCAAGGCGGCAAAGTTAATCTTTTTCTTGAAGGGACAACTTCATCTTTAATTGAAGATTTATAGTTCAAGTTTTCTAAGTTACCACTGTTCATGAATTGATACCAACCATTTGAGAATTTAGGGAATGGTTTAGACCTTTTTTGTTAAAAGGATTTCTAAAAATTAATGTTGTTAATATCGCAATAAATAAAGAAGCGTTAAGTTGATGACCGATAATAAAAATAGGTTCATTCAAATTTGTTTTAAGACTTAAAACACCCAAAGTAATTTGGGAAAACAAGAGAAAAATAAGTGTTGTGAGATATTTCCAATTTTCATTAAGCAAACTTCTCTTATAAATTGCAATAGCAATAATCAATAAAATTGAAAAAGCAATTGGGAAAGCAAATAATTTATGTGTATTTAGAATTAGACATTGTTTATTAAGAGATAAGCAAATATGTGCTGACCATGTTGATGAAAGCCTTACGCCAATAAAAGATTGAATCAGAGTAAGTAAAAGAGGAACAAAAAATAATAATCTCCACCAAATTAATGGCTCTTCAATGTCGTCATTTTCTAAATTTTGATTTATTGAAATTGTTGTAATGAGAAGTAGAAAAGCTATTAAAAGATGGCCAGTAACAGTATATGAATCAAGCAGGTTTATTACTGTTAAAGCTCCAAAGGATCCTTGGACAATAACGAGAAAAAGTAATAATGAATAAGTTTTAGGTAACCAATTTGGAATTTCATTTTTCCAAATAATTGAAAGCGCAAATTTAAAAAGAATTAATATTCCAACCAGAAAAGCATCTAGACGATGAAACCACTCTAGAAATACTCTTAGGTTCATATGTTTAAAAGGCAAAAAAGATCCATAACATAATGGCCAATCTGGACAGGCAAGTCCTGCCTCCATGACTCTCGTAGCACCTCCAATTACGATTAGTGCGATAAGTGCAAATACACTATGACTTCCCAACCTTTTAAAAATTGTCAGATATTTTGATTTATATAATTGATTATTAATCAAATGGATAAAACCTATTATTTTGAATAATAAATTAGATTCAAAAACTAAACATTAATTAAAAATTAATATGTTTAATTTAAAAAATAATTTACTAATTTAATCTTTTTTCCCTGACAATTAACTCTAAAAAGTTATTAATAATACGCCTTTTATTTCATAAATCTTAAGAAGTTGTGAATTTAAATGTTTTTCTTTTAACAAAGGATGCAGGATTAAAAAAATTGAATATCTTGAGGATATAAATACAAATTTTTAGATATCAATTGTTAAATAAAAACATTTATTTAATACTAATTATTTCACTCGTTTTTGCTATATCTTTTTGGATTGGTTTTAATGTAAATTTGCTCCCAGAGGAAGCAAGTATTAATGCACCAATTTACGATGAACTTTTTAAAATTCTTTTCATCATTGGATTAATTATTTTTATAGGAATGACAATAGCTGTTATTTATAGCTTATTTAAGTTTAGGAAAAGAAATGATCAGATAGGAGATGGTATAGCTCTAGAGGGAAATTTAAGCTTAGAAATTGTATGGACAATTATCCCTTCAATAATTGTTTTGTTAATAGGTTTATATAGCTACAACATCTACGATCGAATGGGAGGGATGAAAGAACTAAATCATAATCACGAAATGATGAGTTCTAACACTGAAAAAATATGGGCTGGAATAAGTCAAACTTCTGATAATGAAATAGCAATAAATAATTTATCAATTGAAGTTTCAGCTATGCAATTTGCATTTCTATTCAATTATCCCAAGGGCAATTTCATATCAGGAGAACTACACGTTCCTGTTGATCAAAAAGTATCAATGAAAATGGAATCCAAAGATGTCATTCATGCTTTTTGGGTGCCAGAGTTCAGAATTAAACAGGATATTATTCCTGGGCAACCTACTATTCTAAATTTCACTCCTACAAAAGTAGGAAAATATCCGATAATTTGCGCAGAATTATGTGGCCCATATCATGGAGGGATGAGAGCCTCCATAATTGTTGAAGAAGAATCTGATTACAACGAATGGTTTAACAAAAATAAAAAACCAGAGGTAAATTTATGACAATATCAATTGATCCACAAAAAACTAATAATGAAAGCCTTCAACCTAAAGGCTGGCTTAGATACTTTAGTTTTAGCCTTGATCATAAAGTAATTGGGATACAATACTTAGTTTGCGGTTTTCTTTTTTATTTAATAGGAGGAACCTTAGCGAGCGCTATAAGAATTGAACTAGCTAGTCCAATGTCTGACTTTATGCCAAGAGATGTTTATAACCAAGTTTTAACTTTACACGGAACAATAATGATATTCCTTTGGATAGTGCCTGTAGTTAACGGTGCTTTTGGAAATTATTTAATTCCATTTTATGTAGGTGCAAGAGATATGGCATTCCCAAGATTAAATGCCGTAGCTTTTTGGTTAATTCCTCCTTCAGGTTTGATGCTGGTAGCAAGCTATTTTGTTGAGGGTGCTGCTCAGGCTGGATGGACGGCTTATCCTCCTTTGAGCATAACTACTCCTCAATCGGGACAAATTATTTGGATTCTGAGCGTTCTATTACTTGGAGGCAGTTCTATATTTGGTGGAATAAACTTTATCGCGACCATTATCAAACTAAGAAGGCCAGGATTAAAACTTATGCAATTGCCAATGTATTGTTGGGCAATGCTTGGAACAAGTCTATTAGTTGTTTTGTCAACTCCTGTTTTAGCAGGCACTTTAATTCTACTTAGTTTCGATATCATCGCTAATACAGGGTTTTTCAATCCTGTTTTAGGTGGCAATGTCGTAGTTTATCAGCATTTATTTTGGTTTTATTCTCATCCAGCTGTATACATTATGGTCCTTCCTGCCTTTGGTTTAGTTAGTGAAATACTTCCTGTACATGCTAGAAAACCACTTTTTGGATATACAACAATGGTTTTTTCAATAATGGGGATAGTAGTTTTAGGTTTAGTTGTTTGGGCGCATCACATGTTTACAAGTGGAACGCCCCCTTGGATGAGATTATTCTTTACTATCGCCACAGCATTTATTGCTGTTCCGACGGGTATAAAATTTTTCAATTGGGTTGCAACATTATGGGGAGGTAAAATTTCCATTAATAGTGCAATGTTATTCTCTTGCGGATTTATTATAAATTTTGTTTTTGGAGGTATTACAGGAGTTGCTTTGGCACAGGTACCTTTCGATATTCACGTACATGATACCTATTTCGTTGTAGCCCATTTTCATTACATAGTTTATGGAGGGACTGTTTTTATTATTTTCTCTTCAATTTATCATTGGTTCCCCAAAGTAACTGGGAAAATGCTCAATGAAAAATTAGGAATTTTACACTTTATCATTACTTTTATTGGATTTAACTTGTGCTTTGCTCCTCAACATTGGCTTGGTTTAAATGGAATGCCAAGAAGAGTTGCAGAATATGATCCTCAATTCCAGTTCGTTAATCAAATTAGTAGCCTTGGGGCTCTTTTGATGGCTATAAGTACAATTCCTTTTTTAATTAACGTATTCCTAAGTGTGAGAAATGGAAAAAATGCTGGAGATAACCCTTGGAATGCTCTTACACCAGAATGGTTAACATCTTCTCCACCTCCAGTTGAAAATTGGGAAGGCGAAGCTCCATTAGTTGAAGAACCATATGGTTATGGTAAAGAAATTTCTGAACAAAAATAAAAACATATGACAACACTAGATAGCTCAAAAGAAATTCAAAAAAATAATTCTGAAGTTAATGAAACACATGAAGACTTCAGAATGTTTGGTCTTATAACTTTCCTAATTGCGGACGGAATGACTTTTGCTGGATTCTTTGCTGCTTATTTAACTTATAAAGCAGTAAATCCATTACCAGATGGTGCTATTTATGAATTAGAACTACCAATACCTACTCTAAATACAATTTTGTTACTTGTTAGTAGTGCAACTTTCCATAAAGCAGGCAAAGCACTTTTAAAAGATAAAAACTCAGATTCCCAAAAATGGTTATTTTTTACTGCTTTTCTTGGAATTATATTTTTAATATGTCAATTATTTGAATATTTTCATTTACCTTTTGGATTAACCGATAATTTATTTGCAAGTACTTTTTATGCTCTTACTGGTTTTCATGGATTACATGTCACTTTAGGCACTTTAATGATTTTAATTATTGCTTGGCAATCGAGAATCAATGGCGGAAGATTAACTAGTCAAAATATTTTTCCATTGGAAGCTGTTGAATTGTACTGGCATTTTGTAGATGGAATATGGGTTGTTTTATTTATTATTTTGTATCTTTTATAAAAAACAAAATTTCAAAAATTAAATATATTTTTTATTAATTTATATTGCCACAGTTCTCCTTTTTAGTAAGAATATATAATTATGAATTTGTCAGATAATGCTTGAAGGAAAAGAACTTCTTGAAAAAGCAAAGTTATTAAGTAAAAAATCTCAAGATGAGATAGCAAAAGGTTGTGGGTACGTAGGTCCAAGTGGAAGAATCTTAAGAAAAAGTTTTTATAGGGCGCTTATCGAAGCTAAGGGTTACAAAATAGGAAATGGTCGTCTGGGGAAAAATGGTAATAGAGCTTCAAGAGGCAGACAGACAGAATTCAAAACTAAAGTTCATGGCAATGGGAACCTATTAATTGGTCATGCCTACACCAAAAAATTAGGTCTAGAACCTGGTCAGGAATTTAAAATCGATCTTAAAAAAGAGTCAAAAACAATTTATCTGATTCCATTAAATTAAAAAATATATTTTACCAACCGTTTTCTTTAAGCCACTCTGAAGAAATATTATTTGAAGATAAATCTTGATAACTATTTTTATTAAATAAAAGTAATTTCTCTACATATTTAATTAGTGCATCTGCCTCAAGGTTTACGCTATCACCGATATTTAATTTATTCAGATTTGTGTTATGCCAAGTATGAGGAATTATCGCAATAGTAAATATTTCTCCTTCCTGCTCATATTTTGCAATCGTAAGACTTATACCATTTACACAAATACTCCCTTTATTAACTACATATTTTGAAAAATTATTATTTTTCCACTTTATTGATAAGAGCCAAGATTTCTCTAATTTTTCTATATTCTCAACTGTTCCAAGGCCATCAACATGTCCACTAACTATATGCCCTCCTAGACGGTCAGACACCCTAAGAGCGGGCTCCAAATTAACAATCTGATTCAGGTTCGACTTTACTCCTAAAGTTGTTTTTTTTAATGTCTCCTCACTTACATCAACAGTAAATTTATTTTGAAAAATCTCTTTAACTGTCAAACAAATTCCATCAACAGCTATACTGTCACCGATTGCCATATCAAATAAATTATCTAGAATTTCAATTTCTAAAATATTTTTTTCTTGTCTTAGTTTTCCAACTGATTGAATTATTCCTGTAAACATAAATTTAAGAAAAATATTTTTGCAAAATTTTGTATTTACTTTAATTTACTTTAAATGATTTTCAACTATAAATAAATTAAAGCGTAAATAAAAAGAAATTGATCATATTTAGATGATTATTAATTCACAAAAAAGATCATTTGGTAGAGGGGCGAAAGTGAGTTTATTCACTTTAGGGACAATGCGAGCAACTGAAAGTCTCGAAAAAATGTATAGCATAATAAAAAATGCATATTATGTAGGAATTAACCACATAGAAACAGCACCCTCTTATGGTGATGCTGAATCACTTATTGGAAATTCAATAAAAAAATTAGCAATAGAAGAGAATATAAAAGAAAAAAATTGGGTGATTACTTCCAAAGTCTTACCAAAGGGTGATTTTGACTTTTTAAAAAATAATTTTAAAAAGTCTCTTAAAAATTTAAATCGCGAGAAAATTAATAATCTTGCAATTCACGGACTCAACTTAAAACAACATCTAGATTGGGTTCTTGCTGGAGAGGGTAAGAAATTCCTATCTTGGATACTTGAGAAGGAACTAGTTGATCAAGTTGGTTTTAGTTCTCACGGAAGTTATTCACTAATTAAAGATGCAATTAACTGTGAAGTTTTTACTTTTTGTAGTCTTCATTTACATTATTTAGATCAATCTAAGATTGCTTTAGCAGAGGAAGCTATAAAAAAAGGTATGGGAGTTTTAGCAATATCTCCTGCTGATAAAGGCGGTAGATTGTATTCTCCAAGTGATGTTTTGATAGAGGCCTCTAAGCCTTTTCATCCATTAGAATTAGCGTATCGATTTCTGCTGGCAAAAGGCATTACAACTTTATCCTTGGGGGCGACAAACAAAAAAGATTTTGAATTTGCGCATAAACTTAGAAACTCATTCGAGAAGCTTACAAAACTTGAAAAAAGCGCCCTGAATAAAATTGAGGAAGTTTCTAATGAAAGATTAAACTCAACCAAATGTGAACAATGTAGATTTTGTCTTCCATGTCCAAATGAAGTGCCTATTCCAGAAATACTTCGTTTAAGAAATATATCTATTGGTTATGGCCAATTAGAATTTTCAAAAGAAAGATACAATTTAATAGGAAAAGCTGGCCACTGGTGGGAAGAAAAAAATTCCTCATTTTGTCAAGAATGTAATGAATGTGTTCCTAAATGTCCTAGTAAATTAGATATACCAAATTTATTAAAGGAAACTCATAACTTATTAATTGAAAATCCTACAAAAAGATTATGGGGATAAGGACTCATTCCAGATATTTTTAAGATTAATTTTTTGTTCATTTGTTAAGACAGGGAAAGACCAACTATTTTCCCAACATTTCTCAGAAGGTCCTGAGATGGGGAGCATTTCAGATTTATATTTACTTTGCAAATAATCACTATTGAATGGAAGATACCAACCCTGGCTTACTAATTTATCTACTATTGATTTATTTTCTAAAGATTTAATCCATTTAATTAATATTGCATTATTTAGATTTGATCGACTAAGTAGAAAATGCCACATCAAAGGTACGCCTTGGCTTGGGAAAACTAAAGAAAGCCTTGGATCTATTTTTAAATATTTTGAACAAAGACTATAAGGAACTATTGCGACAATAGCATCAGAATTAATCAACCAATTGAGCATATTTTTATCATCAAATAACATTGCTTGGCTTTTGAGTTTTTTTAAAGAATTAGATGAATTAATTTTTTGAGCAATTGAAAATATTATTCTGGGACTTTGTGGAAAAATAATTTTCCCATTTAATTTTTTAGAAAGAAGAAAATCCCAAGATGTTCTGGCTGAATTTATTAATTCTTTATTATTCTTAATGATAATTGTATAGGGTACTACGCCAATAGGAAATAATTTACTCCTCTGATTTTGATTGAAGCTTCCCAAAAAATTTATCGATCTCTCATCCAAATTTTCGAACAGTGCATATTCATTTATTTTTTCAAATTCTGAAAAATCTATACTAGAAATCCATCCATCATTTATTAAAGTAAAGTCAGAATTGAAAATTGTGTTTCTATTTTTTTGTAGCCGAATATTTTCAAAATTAATTTTTTCCTGCTTCCAATCTTTTGGAATCGTATCTTTAAAAGATTCTGGATAAAAAGAATTTTGTAATGCAATTTTTACTTTATTAGGTAGATTACTGCAAGAGTTTAAGAAAAATAAAAGCGAAAGCTTACCACAATTTAAAAATTCTCTTCTGGTTGCAAATTTTGAGAACATTCAGCAATCCTTCTTTAAAGAAATTTGACCTAGGCCCTTCATCATTTCCAGATTTAGTTGACACAATGAAACTATTTCTTCATTTTTAAATCCATCTAAGAAAGCAAGCAATGATATTCCACCAGCACCTACACCTTCTTTTACATGACCTAATTCATAATCCCTCAATTCTTTGTATTTTGAAGATTTGAAATTTAAAGGACTGGCTAAACCTAATAATTTGACATCATATTTTTCATTAATTAGATTTACTAAATCATTTAGAGAATTATCTTTCACAAGCCAACCAGTTGTCGCGATAAAAACATCTTCAATAAATTCATCTTTATTTTTTTCATCTAAAAATTCTAATACAAGCAAAATGACCGCTAACATCTGACTTCCTCCAGACAATATTACAGGTTGTTTTGATAACCTGGCACCAATTAATAGACCCATTGAGAAAGCTTGGAAAGGATCACCTACCGCCGCGACAACATCAAAAGAGTCGAAATCAGCCTTGAAATTTGCATTGAAAAGTCCTCTTTTAACTACTTGTCTTCTTAGTTCTCTTGGAGCTTTAAATAAACTACTCCCTACTAAATTAGATACCTGCAAACCAAAAGCTTCCATTACTGCCTGAGCAGTTGTGGTGCCCCCCGGTACAGATTCAGAAATTAAAACTGGTTGTTTTAAGGATTTTCCTATTGCAAGACCTTTTTCATAGAGATTTAAAACTCTCTCTTTAGTCATCGATTTACCAGTAGTAAGACAATTTGATGGGCCCAAATTTCTATCTTCTACAACCAAATGATTAAAATAAGGCTTTGCTCCTATTCCCAGAGGAACAATCACTGGATAAATATTTATAAGCTTTGAACAAACATGACTGATTAGGGCCGGAGTTACTCCTGCATTGAGAAGAGGCAATTTATATTTATGATCTTTTGAAGCACCCTGAAGCAAAAATTCGGCATCTGCGAGCGCAGTTTTTCTCCTTGATTTTGCATTAATACCTGCTGCGGAAATTCCTGGAATTTGTGATGTATTAGTACCAGCAATTATAAGAAATATTTTTAAATTTTTAATATTCTTTTTCAGTATTTCTATCTTATTAAGTTGTCTTTTTTTATTGGATTCATTACCAAAAAAATTTATCCCTAATTCTGTACTGTACATTCTTACTTTATTTTAATTATTAAAATCAACTAAGCTATTTAATAATCTTGGAGGATCTGGGATGGTTAATTTAAATTTAGGAAACAGAGAATAGGCAACTACATGTACAGTTAAAACATAAACTATTTCTTGAAAAATTATTAATAAAATTGCACCTAATTGTATACTCAAAATTGAAGGATATAAAGGTAAATTAAATAATCCAATGAACTTTTCTATTAGACCATAACTCGCTCTAGTAATTAACAACCAAAGATTATCTCCAACCAACGTAGATAATGCTATTACTCTTAGTAAGAAGCCAAGAGTTCCAATAACAACTCCCCCAGTTAAACTAAGTTTCCAACTCTTTTCTTTAAACCAACACCAACCTAACCAAAAAGCCAAGATCCCATAAGGAAATAAAAATAAAGTTCCTCTAACAGGACCCATAATTATAAATAAAAGTAGAAATTGTATTAAAAGTCCTTCCAATGCAATTTTAGTTCCTCTTCTCAAGTGCAACAAGATCATTGGGAGGGGTAAAATCAACCTTAATAAAGCTCCCCCAATTGGCAGATAATATAATGCAACCCATAATAAAGACGAAAGAGATGCTAAATAAGAGGTCTCGACAATATTTAATGCTTCAGTTTTTGTTGTTATTTTCATTTTTTGTTGAATATTTTTAATTAATTTTTATTCATACTTTTATTTTTTGAATCTAAGATTCGTTCAATCTTTTCTATTTCAAAATTTACCTCATAATTACTCAATATGGAACTTAACTCTTCCGTGGGATCTTTTGGATCTACATCTTTTAAGATGAATATT
>QCIO01000015.1 GCA_003216635.1 Prochlorococcus sp. AG-402-L23
AAACTAACTACAAAAAATCAAAGAAAAAATGAATTAGTAGAACTTATCGGTGGAGGTTCTTGCGAAGTAAACGAATATGCTTCTAAACTTCTTGATCGCGCAGCTGCGTAAAATAGAAAAAATTCTACTATAATAACCTTTTTAAATCATATATTAGATTTAAACATGGTTAATAAACTTGATAGTAGTTTTGGGGAAGATAACTTAATTAATATTAGAGGAGCACGTCAGCATAATTTAAAAAATATTGATCTTTCTCTACCTAGAAATAAATTTATAGTTTTTACAGGTGTGAGTGGAAGTGGTAAAAGTTCTCTAGCCTTTGATACTATTTTTGCTGAAGGACAAAGAAGATATGTTGAGAGTCTTTCGGCATACGCAAGGCAATTTTTGGGTCAAGTAGATAAACCAGATGTTGATAATATTGAAGGTTTATCACCTGCTATTTCAATTGATCAAAAATCTACAAGTCATAATCCTCGATCAACAGTTGGAACAGTAACAGAGATACAAGATTATTTAAGATTATTGTTTGGTCGTGCTGGTGAGCCGCATTGTCATCACTGCGGCATTCCAATTGCGCCTCAAACAATTGACGAAATGGTGGATCAAATTCTTCTATTACCAGAAGGAACAAGATACCAATTGTTGGCTCCTGTTGTAAGAGGTAAGAAAGGAACACATACAAAATTAATAAGTGGACTAGCTGCTGAAGGATTCGCTAGGGTAAGAATCAATGGAGAGGTAAGAGAGCTTGCTGATAGTATTGATTTAGATAAAAATCAAATTCACAATATTGAGGTAGTAGTAGATAGATTAATTGCAAGAGAAGGAATACAAGAAAGATTAAATGATTCTCTACAAACTTGTCTCAAAAGAGGCGATGGCTTAGCAATAGTAGAAGTTGTTCCAAAAAAAGGAGAAAACTTACCTTCTAACTTAGAGAGAGAAAAACTTTACTCAGAAAATTATGCATGTCCTATACATGGCTCTATTGTTGAAGAACTTTCTCCTAGATTATTTTCTTTTAATAGCCCATATGGGGCCTGTCCAGATTGTCATGGGATTGGTTATTTAAAAAAATTTACTGCGGATAGAGTTATACCTGATAAAACATTGCCTGTTTATGCTGCAATAGCTCCTTGGAGTGAAAAAGATAATACTTATTACTTCTCTTTACTTTATTCAGTAGGACAAGCTTATGGTTTTGAATTAAAAACTCCTTGGAAAGATTTAAGTGATTTGCAAAAAAAAGTTCTTCTTTTGGGATCAGATAAACCAATATTAATTCAAGCTGATAGTCGTTTTAAAACTTCTAGTGGTTTTGAAAGACCTTTTGAGGGGATTTTGCCAATATTAGAAAGGCAATTGAATGAAGCTAATGGAGAATCAGTTAAACAAAAATTAGAAAAGTATCTAGAATTAGTACCCTGTAAGACATGTTCTGGAAAAAGATTAAGACCTGAAGCTTTGGCCGTTAAACTTGGTCCATACAACATTTCTGACTTAACTTCCATAAGCGTTTCTGAAACCCTAACTCACATAGAGCGTATCATGGGTTTAGGTACGACTGAGAACAAGAATATATCTTTATCAGAAAAACAAAAGCAGATAGGTGAATTGGTTTTAAAAGAGATACGTTTACGTTTGAAATTTTTAATTAATGTTGGTCTAGATTATTTAACTTTAGATAGACCAGCTATGACTTTGTCCGGTGGAGAAGCTCAGCGTATTAGATTAGCTACGCAAATTGGTGCAGGCCTTACTGGTGTTTTATATGTATTAGATGAACCAAGTATTGGTTTACATCAGAGAGATAATGACAGATTATTAGAAACATTAAAAAGTTTAAGAGATCTTGGAAATACTTTAGTTGTTGTTGAACATGACGAAGATACTATGAAATCCGCAGATTATCTAGTAGATATTGGCCCAGGGGCAGGTATTTATGGTGGGGAAATTATCGCTAAGGGATCATATCAAGATTTACTTAAATCAGAGAGGTCATTAACTGGGGCTTATCTAAGTGGTAGGAAATCGATTCCTACTCCAAACGAACGTAGATCATCTGTTAAAAAAAGTTTAATTTTAAATAATTGCTCAAAAAATAATTTAAAGAATATATCTGTAGAATTTCCACTGGGAAGATTAGTTTCTGTAACTGGTGTTAGTGGTAGTGGCAAAAGTACTTTGATAAATGAATTACTTCACCCTGCTTTGTGTCATTCTCTAGGATTAAAAGTTCCTTTCCCGCAAGGTGTAGAAGAGTTAAAGGGTATAAAGGCAATTGATAAGGTTATCGTTATTGATCAATCTCCAATAGGAAGAACACCAAGGTCAAACCCTGCAACCTATACAGGTGCATTTGATCCTATAAGGCAAATATTTACTGCCACAGTGGAAGCCAAAGCAAGGGGTTATCAGGCTGGCCAATTTAGTTTTAATGTGAAAGGAGGAAGATGCGAAGCGTGTAAAGGCCAGGGAGTTAATGTCATTGAAATGAATTTTTTACCTGATGTGTATGTTCAATGTGAAGTATGTAAAGGAGCTCGCTTTAATAGGGAAACTCTTCAAGTTAAATACAAAGGTTTTAATATATCCGACGTTTTAGAGATGACTGTTGAACAAGCAGCAGAAACTTTCTCTGCTATACCTCAAGCTGCTGATAGATTATCTACTTTAGTAGATGTCGGCTTGGGATATGTCAAATTAGGTCAACCAGCCCCTACATTATCTGGTGGAGAAGCTCAAAGAGTTAAGTTAGCTACAGAATTATCAAAAAGGGCTACTGGAAAAACTTTATATTTGATTGATGAACCAACTACAGGATTAAGTTTTTATGATGTTCATAAATTAATGGATGTAATACAACGTTTGGTAGATAAAGGTAATTCAGTAATTGTTATTGAACATAATCTTGATGTTATTAGATGCTCGGACTGGATCATCGATTTAGGGCCTGATGGAGGTAATAAAGGGGGAGAAATTATTGCAGAAGGTATTCCTGAGGATGTAGCGAGACATCCCACAAGCCATACAGCAAAATATCTTAAAAAGGTTCTAAAATAAGAATAATCTTGTTGTATTTCTTTGTATTTTTAACTTTCTAAGCAAAACGAAATTTTTTTAGAGGGATATAAAATGAGTCTATAACTGCTTTTGAAAAACTTTTGCATTAAAAAAATTTAAAATCATAATGCTTTCTTAATATTTCCTTAGGAAATTCAGCTTATTTGTATTAAAGACCGTTGATTGGAAAATTTGTTGAATGAGATTAAAATTTTTACATCTACATCTTCATGGTCTTATACGTTCTAAAAATCTTGAATTAGGTAGGGACGCAGATACAGGAGGGCAAACACAATACGTTTTAGAGTTAGTCAAAAGTTTGGCTAATACTTCAGAAGTTGATCAAGTTGATTTAGTCACTCGTTTAATCAACGATCCTAAAGTTGACGATGAATATTCTCAAGAAGAAGAATTTGTAGAACCTGGAGTTAAAATTTTAAGATTTAAATTTGGACCTAATAAATATTTAAGAAAGGAATTACTTTGGTCTTATTTGGACGATTTAACTGAAAGTCTTCTCTTTTACTATAAAAAAAATAAAAAGCCTAATTTTATTCATGCACATTACGCAGATGCTGGATATGTAGGCGTTAAACTAAGTAAATCCTTAAATGTCCCACTTATTTTTACTGGTCATTCTTTAGGAAGAGAAAAAAAGAGGAAATTACTTGATACTGGTTTAAAAACTAATCAAATAGAAAAGCTTTATTCCATAAGTAAAAGAATTGAGGCAGAAGAAAATGCATTAGAGAAAGCAGATATTGTTGTTACAAGCACTAAACAAGAATCCGTTTATCAATATTCCCAATATTCTTCTTTTGCATCTCACAAAGCCAAAGTGATTCCGCCTGGTGTTGATCATAATAAGTTTCACCATATTCACTCGACAACAGAGACAGCTGAAATTGATATTATGATGAACCCTTTTCTAAAGGATTCTACTAAACCTCCATTATTAGCTATTTCTAGAGCTGTACGAAGAAAAAATATACCTTCTTTGATTGAGGCATACGGAAGATCTGAAAAATTAAAGAGAAAAACTAATTTAATTTTGATTTTGGGTTGTAGAGATAGTACTTCAAAACTTGACTCTCAACAAAAAGAGGTATTCCATAATATTTTTGAAGCTATTGATAAATATAATTTGTACGGAAAAGTAGCTTATCCAAAAAAGCATATTCCAAGTCAGATCCCTGCTTTATATAGGTGGGCTGCTAGCAGAGGCGGTGTATTTGTAAATCCAGCTTTAACAGAGCCTTTTGGTTTAACCCTTCTTGAAGCTTCTTCATGTGGATTGCCAATAATATCAACAAATGACGGTGGACCAAAAGAAATTCACTCAAAATGTGAAAATGGACTTCTAGTAGATGTTACTGATATTAATGAATTGAAAGTTGTTCTTGAAAAAGGAATTTCTAATAATAATCAGTGGAAGTTATGGAGTAGAAATGGAATTGAGGGTGTTAATAGGCACTTTAGTTGGAACACTCATGTACGCAATTATTTATCAATACTCACAGAAGAGTTTTCAAGGTTAAATAGTTATTCTTCCTCTGATATTAAACAGAGTTGTTTAAAAGGAAGTTCCTCACTAATAAAACCCCACTGATCAAATACTTTAGGATCGGGATGGAGAATTAGTTGATTGTTATGAGTTTTCTTTAATTTGAAGCCTTTTTTAGAAAGTTTTTTCATTAAGTTGGCAGTTTCTTCAAATCTTGATGCCATTGCATCAAGACTTGAGCAGTCACTGGTTAATCCATTATCTTTCCATGTAAAAAAACTCATAAAAATTTTTTAAAGATTGATTTTTAAAACTATACCTAAAATTACAAGTAAAATGTTGATTTTCCAAAAATTTTCAACTATTTTATGTTCCTTCATTCCTTTAAGTTCAAAATGGTGATGAAGAGGAGACATTAAAAATATACGTTTACCCCTGTGAAATAATTTTTTTGTAATCTTAAAAAAACCTACTTGAATCATTACGGATAAAGATTCAATAATAAATATTCCTGAGAAAATAGATAAGGTAAAAATGCTATCGGTTAATAACGCTATAGAACCCAGAATTGCACCAATACTTAGAGATCCTGTGTCACCCATAAATATTTTTGCAGGATAACTATTGTATTTGAGGAATCCTAAGCATATGCCTGACATTGAATAACATAAGATACTGAAAACAAAAAGTTCTTTTTGTTCTTTCATTAATATCTCTGTTCCTAATCCATAAAAGACGATTCCACTGCATCCAGCTGCTAATCCATCTAGTCCATCAGTCAAATTCACTGAATTACTTATTCCAACTAGTACTAAAAAAGAAATGGGTAATATAAAAATATTCATATTTATTCCCCAGGATTCAGATATTGTTATTAATGGATTTATTAAATTTTTTTCATAGGCTAACAATATAAAAATTATTGAGATAATACTTTGTAAAATAAATTTTTCTTTTGTTCTTAATCCTGTATTTTCTTTGTTTTTAATACTTAAATAATCATCTAAAAACCCTGTAATAAAGAAACCAAAAATAGTAAGCAATAAAAGAAATAATTTTAGAGAACCTAAATTGATAGTCATTATTAAAAGAAAAATTAAAAAGGGGATTATCATAAAAACCCCACCCATTGTTGGGGTATCACTTTTTTTATAATGACTGGCAGGACCCTCAGTTCTAATATTTTGAAGTAAATTTAATTTTCTGATTATTTCTAGACCATTCTTTGTTGTTAATAAAGAAATAAAAAAAAATAATATGAAAACTCCGACAGGAATAAAATTATTAAAAAAATAGGAGGTTACTATTAAAGCAAAAATATTTAATATTAATAACGATTTAAAGTTAAACTGTTTAATCTTCCCAATCATCTTCTGAAGAGTCTTCTTCAGTCTTATAATCTTCCTTTTCTCCCATTAGCGCTGAAAGTTCTTCCTCTTCTATAGTGCTAATTTCTTGTGAATCTCCTTCTTTTTCTGCTACAAGTCTTCCTGTACTTTCTAGCCAAGATAGCAGATCAGGTTCATCTCTTAATGGCAAAACAGGAGCTGGATCATTTCTGTGGTAGCAAGTTAAAGCTGGGTTGACTTCAGCAATATCATCTAATCTAAGTTTTAGTTTATTTGAGTCCATTAAAAATTATGTTCTATATATAAGATAATACATAATGATGCCTACAAAAAACTTTGTTTGATAAAGCAAATTTAAAATACTTTTTTATCTGGCTAATTTCATTGTTGCTATCTGGTTTATTTAAACTTATTGGATACTTGAATCCTAATGTTTTAATAATTAATAACTTTCTTCTCTTGTTATTAGTTTTTAGTCCATCTCTTTTAGTTACAATAATATTAGTTTTTAATAAGTTTTCAAATTCTTAATTACTTCAAAAATTTAAATTTATGGAGCAAATTTAAATGCAGCAGATAAAAAAAGTTGTACTAGCTTATTCTGGTGGGGTAGATACGAGCGTCTGTATTCCATATTTAAAGAATGAATATGGAATTTTAGATGTTGTTACTTTTGTAGCAGATCTTGGACAAGGCGAGGATTTAGAACTTATTAGGCAAAAAGCTTTAAATTCTGGTGCATCTAAATCAATCGTTGGTAATTTAGTTAATAGTTTTGTTGAGAGATACGCTTTTCCAGCTATTAGAGCAAATGCATTATATTTAGATAAATACCCTTTATCTACTGCTCTTGCTAGGCCTTTAATTGCTGAAAATCTCGTTAATATCGCTAGAGAGATTAATGCCGATGCAGTAGCTCATGGATGCACTGGTAAAGGGAATGATCAAGTTCGGTTTGATTTAGCAATTAATGCTTTAGGCCCTGATTTAAAAATAATTACTCCTGCAAGGGAGTGGAATATGAGTAGAGAAGAGGCAATAGTGTATGGAGAAAAATTTGGTATTCCTGCCCCTGTTTCAAAAAAGTCACCATATTCAATAGACGTTAACTTACTTGGTAGGAGTATTGAAGCAGGCATATTAGAAAACCCAATGCAAGAAGCACCTGAGGATATATTTTCGATGACATCATCAATTGATAATTCACCTGATTCCCATCAAGATATAGAAATTGTTTTTAAAAATGGGTTTCCAGTTGGAATTAATGATGAATTTTTAACTCCAGTAGAGATTATTCAAAAAGCTAATTATCTCGCAGGTAATAACGGTTTTGGAAGAATAGATATGATTGAAGATCGAGTAGTAGGAATTAAAAGTAGAGAGATTTACGAAACACCTGGTCTCTTACTTTTAATCAAAGCTCACAAAGAATTAGAGAGCATAACATTAAACCCCGATGTTGTAGATTTCAAAGGAATAGTGGAAAAAAAATGGGGTCAGTTAGTCTATCAAGGTTTTTGGTTTGGACCTCTTAAAGAAAGTTTAGATGCATTTATATCATCGACTCAAACTTCAGTTAATGGAAGAGTAAAAATTAGACTTCATAAGGGGAACGCAATAGTAATTGGGAGAATGTCTGAAGATAATTCACTTTACAGGGAAGATTTGGCAACATATAGCAAAGATGATGTTTTTAATCATTCTTTAGCAGAGGGTTTTATTTATATGTGGGGTATGTCTAATAAAATATGGGCTGAGTTAAATTCAAAAACAAAAGATTAACATTTAAGATTCTGTATTTTCTTTAGTTTTAGTATCATCTTTTCTTGAAGTTGAACTATCTGCAATTGCTACTGGTTGTTTTTCTTTAGATTCAACTTTGACTTCTGGTTTTTCTTTATTCTCTGCTTGAGATGTATTCTTGTTCGAAGGTCTTGGTGTTGGCAAAGGACCCTCTTGTTTAACAGTCATGTATCTAATAACATCTTCACTTAGTCTCATTGCTTTTTCAATTTTGAAAATATGTTGCCCATCACCTTGATGACTTAGTTGCACGTAAATACCTTCTCTATGTTTTGCTATTTGATAGGCTAATCTTCTCTTGCCTCTCATTTGACTATCAAGAATAGTACCGCCAAATTCTTCTAAGAGCTTATTGTATTTATCAATGTGATTAGTTACTTCATCTTCCGCAATGTCTGGGCGGAGGATATACATGGTTTCGTAATAAGATTGTTGATCTTTCATAGTTTCAGACAAGGTCTTTGGCTCATAAATTGGTGTGATGAGCGTCTGTTCATTATTTACGATACATTACGACAGGCAATTTCTAAAATATAGGATCGTTTTTATAGATATTTTTTTAGTGCGTCATTCATTATATGAAAAGGTACTTCTAGACCATCTGTCCAAAATGATATTGATTTCATTCCTTGAGCAATAAGCATTTCTAAACCATCTATAGTCATGCATCCTTTTTTGGCGCTAAATTTTAATAAAGGAGTTGGGGCAGGATTATAGATTAAATCGTAAACAATTGTTTGCGAGTTAAGAGATCTCCAAAAAGCTTCGCCATATGGCAAAACATTATTTTCATATTTATTTGTTTTCATCCCTACTGGTGTTGTATTGACAATTAAATCTGCTTCCTGAATTAAAATTTGGGTTTGATTATCGTTATTTAATGAACCCTGCAGTTGAATTTGATTGTCAAAGTTTTTTATTAATTCATCTAGTGATGATTTGTTACGTGATATTACTGAAATTGTTGAAAGATTTAAATTTATTAAACCTTGAATAACAGATCTTGCTGCACCACCGGAGCCAAGAACTATTGATTTTTTCTTTGCTAAGTTTAAATTTTTTAATGGATAAATAAATCCCTCTACATCGGTATTAGTTGCGCTCCATTCTTTTTCAGAATTTAATTTCAGGGTATTAATTGCTTTAAGTTTGTTCGCAATAGGTGAGATTTCACTACAAAGCTTAAATACTTTTTCTTTGTGTGGAATTGTAATATTTAGACCAGCGCAATTAATTTTTTTAAAAGAATTCAGCACTAATTCTAGATCTTCATCTTTACAAGGTATCGCAATATAGATTAAATCTAAGCCTAAATATTTAATCGCAGCATTTTGCATAATTGGCGATAAAGAATGGCTTACTGGATTGCCAATTAATGCTATAAAAGATGTCTTACTTGAAATCATGTTTAGAATTTTTTCCTTAAAAATAATGATCTGTTCGGGAACCACACCCCGTCTTTGAGTAACAATAATGACGTCGATGACCGATTATGGAGAATAACAAATATCGAGAATTTACCCATGGGTAAGGTTGTAGGAATTGATTTAGGAACAACTAATAGTTGTGTTGCTGTAATGGAAGGTGGTAAACCTACTGTAATAGCAAATGCTGAGGGTTTCAGAACTACTCCATCAGTTGTCGCATATACAAAAAATCAAGATCAGCTTGTTGGACAAATAGCCAAAAGACAAGCTGTAATGAATCCTGAAAATACTTTTTATTCTGCAAAACGTTTTGTTGGTAGAAGGGTTGATGAAGTTAATGAAGAATCCAAAGAAGTAAGTTATTCTGTTGAAAAATCTGGTTCTAGTGTCAAATTGAAATGTCCTATTCTGGATAAGCAGTTTTCTCCTGAAGAAGTAAGTTCTCAAGTTTTAAGAAAGTTAGCAGATGATGCGGGTAAATACCTTGGTGATAAAGTTACACAGGCTGTAATAACAGTTCCAGCGTATTTTAATGATTCCCAAAGACAGGCTACGAAAGATGCTGGAAAGATCGCAGGTTTAGAAGTTCTCAGAATTGTTAATGAGCCAACTGCTGCGGCTTTAGCATATGGCTTGGATAAAGAAAATGAAAAAATTCTTGTTTTTGATTTAGGAGGAGGAACATTTGATGTCTCAGTTATTGAAGCTGGCGATGGAGTAACTGAAGTTCTATCTACATCTGGAGATACACATTTAGGTGGTGATGATTTTGATAGATGCATCGTAGATCACTTAGCTAGTACTTTCAAATCGAATGAGGGAATTGATCTTAGACAAGATAAGCAAGCTTTGCAAAGATTGACTGAAGCTGCAGAAAAAGCAAAAATAGAGCTCTCAAATGCTACACAAAGTGAAATAAATTTACCTTTTATCACAGCGACGCCTGAAGGACCAAAACATTTGGATTTGAACCTTACTAGAGCAAAGTTTGAGGAATTAGCTGCTTCTTTAATTGATAGGTGTAAGACCCCAGTTGAGAGAGCTATAAGTGATGCAAAAATTTCTACTAGTGAAATTGATGAAGTTGTTATGGTGGGAGGCTCATCTAGAATACCTGCTGTTTTAGATTTAGTTAAAAAAATAATTGGTAAAGAACCAAATCAAACTGTTAATCCTGATGAGGTAGTAGCTGTTGGAGCTGCAATTCAGGGTGGAGTTTTAGCAGGAGAGGTCAAAGATATATTGTTGCTTGACGTTACTCCACTTTCTTTAGGTGTAGAGACTTTAGGGGGAGTAATGACAAAAATGATAAATCGAAATACTACAGTACCTACGAAGAAATCTGAAACATATTCAACTGCTGTAGATGGTCAAACAAATGTTGAAATACATGTTTTACAGGGTGAAAGAGAAATGGCTTCTGATAATAAAAGCTTAGGAACTTTTAGACTGGATGGTATACCTTCAGCACCAAGAGGTGTCCCTCAAATTGAGGTCACATTTGATATTGATGCAAATGGTATTCTTAGCGTAACGGCTAAAGATAAAGGAAGTGGTAAAGAGCAAAGTATTTCTATCACTGGTGCCTCTACTTTATCTGATAATGAAGTTGAAAAAATGGTAAAAGATGCCGAATCAAATGCATCTGCAGATAAAGAAAAAAGAGAAAAAATTGATTTAAAAAATCAAGCTGAAACACTTGTGTATCAGACTGAAAAGCAACTTGGTGAGCTTGGAGACAAAATTGATGCTGCAGCAAAGTCTAAAGTTGAAGAAAAAAGTAATGCTTTAAAAGAGGCAACTGCAAAAGAAGATTACGAATCAATGAAAAAACTTCTTGAAGAACTTCAACAAGAACTTTATGCTGTTGGTTCATCTGTTTATCAGCAACCTGGCAATCAGCCACCATCACCTGGCGCGGCGGGCGGTCCTGATCAGAGTGATTCAAACGAAAAAGGTGGAGATGATGTAATTGATGCAGATTTTACTGAAACGAAAGATTAATAAAAGTAATTTTTAATTTCATTAGCAACCCATTTAGAACAAGCTGGAGCAAGTAATATCCCATTTTTATAAAAACCTGTACATATAATTAGTCCATCTTCAAAATTTTTCATTATCGGTGAAGGTTCACCATCTGGTCTTGACCTTATTCCGTACCATTTTTTAGAAATCTTACCTTTTATAAGCCAACTTGGTTTTTTATCGAGAAAATTTGTAAGTTTTTCGAAAGTATTTTCTTCTGGCTTTGTACTATATTCGTCGGTTGATCCAATAATTAGCTTATTTTTTGATTTTGGAATTATATTTTTACCATTTATATTGAATTGTTTTGGCAGCGATAATAAATCAACTTCTGCATCATTTACATCAATTTCCATAGCTTGACCCAAGACAGGTTTTAATGTGATGTTGTGAGATATTCTATCTATTAAATCAATTGCTTTTAGTGAATTGCACAAAATAACCATATCAGATTTGATATTTTCATTGTTTTTTGTTATAGAAATCCATTGATTGTTTGATTTTCTGATTTTTATTATTTCTCCTTTTGAAAAATTGATTTTTTTATGTTTTAGATATTTATCTAAAGTTTGAAGTAAAGAAAAAGGATTTATTCTTCCATCTTTGAAGGAAATCATTCCTTTTATATTTTTTGTTTGGAAGGCTTTATTTATATTCTTGATAAATATTGAGTCTCTTTCTAAAATCCGTAAGTTTTGATCATTATTTTCATAAATAAATTTCTCTAATTTTTTAAACTTTTCTTCATTAGTAGTTAGTTGTATTAATGGTTTTTTGATATGTAATTCACTATTAAATTTTTGCAGGAATGTAATCCATTGTGGCCATAATTCAATGCTTTGTTTCCTGAGATCCCAGCTTCTACCTCTTCTTTTTTGATACATATTACCCATTAGTAAGCCTAAAGCTGCATAGCTACTATTTTGGAGTTCAGTTGGATCTATTATCGTTACCTGGAAACCTAATTCCGATAATTCTAAGGCGTTAAATTTTCCAATAATCCCTGATCCAATAATAACTATGTGTGCTTTTTGAAAATTTTCTTTTAAGCTTTTCATTGATATATTAGATATACTTACTTATTTGACTTAATAGTTAAAGATTTTTTGGAACATCCTTCAATTATATTCAAAATTGTTTGTCCCGATCGTCCTGGCCTTGTAAGTTTACTTACAAGTTGGATTTCAAATTACGGTGGAAACATAAAACATTCTGATCATCATACAGATCAAGATGCGGGCTTGTTTCTTAGTCGAATTGAATGGAATAGTAACAATGCATTTTTTAATAGAGATGAAATTTATAAAGAATTTGAAAAAATTGCAGATGAAGTAAATGGAAAATTTAACGTAAATTATTCTGATGAAAATCCAAATGTTGCTATTTTCGTGAGTAAACAAAATCATTGTTTGATTGATTTACTTTGGCGAGTAAGAAATGGAGAACTCAAAATGAAAGTCCCGTTAATAATTTCAAATCATTCTGATCTTGAAAATATTGCAAATGACTTTAATGCAAAATTTGTTCATATTGATACCTTTAAAGCAGATAAATCTATTGTTGAAGATCAATTTTTAGATTTACTAAAAGAATATGAAATTGATCTTGTTGTATTAGCCAAATATATGCAAATTTTGAGTGACTCCTTTTTAAAAAAGTTTTCTTCAATAATAAATATTCACCATTCTTTCTTACCTGCATTTAAGGGCGGGCAACCATATCATCGAGCTTGGAAGAGAGGTGTTAAATTAATCGGTGCTACTGCTCACTATGTTACTGAAGATCTTGATGAAGGCCCGATAATTGAGCAATGCACAGTTAATGTAAGTCATAGGGATGAAGTTGATGATTTGATTAGAAAAGGAAGAGATATTGAAAGAATAGCTTTAGCAAGAGCAGTTAGATTACATCTGAATCATCAAGTATTTGTTTATAACTGCAAAACTGCTGTTTTTGATTGAAGATAGTGTTTTAGTCTCCTAATTCTATTTGTATTTGTCTTTCATAAATTGATTCTTCATTAAAAGCTCTTGCTATCAAGAAACTGGCAATGCAGCTGATTAATACGGGTTTCATTATTAATAAATTTTTTGTTAAAGCAAAAGCTAAAAACATTGCTGTTATTGGTGTTCGCGAACATCCTGCTACGAAAGCTCCCATTCCCGCAAAAATGTATGTACTTGGTGCATGTCCTGTCGCAATTTCCACCCAGCTCCCCATTATTAGTCCAATTGACCCTCCTAAAGTAAGCATTGGATAGAAAAGTCCCCCAGGAGCTCCAGATGCTGCAGCTAAACCTGTCGTGATAAATAATACTAAAACTGCTAATAAAGCAATTCCAATACTTGTATTTTGTTCAGCTATTATTTGCTGTAATTCATCTAAATTATGAAATGTACTGGGTAAACAAGAGTAGATGCTTCCTAAAATAAGTCCACAGATACTCATTTTTAAAACAAATTTATTTTTATACCACTTTTTCCCAAGATTTTGCATCAACAAAACATATCTGCTATACAGTTCTGCAAATATTCCAATAATTATTCCTAGTAAAACTAAGTAAATAAAATCTACAGGTAAGAAAAAAACTGATGGGTCATATTCTTTTTGAATCAAAAATCCGAGGTTAAAATCAAAGCCTCCTGCTTTAGGATCTAAACCTAAGGCTTGAATAATATCAGCAGATGAATCTGCAATGAAAGTTGTAATTATTACTAATAGCAAAATTACTGGTCTTGCAGAGTTTAATAACTCTTCTATTGCATAGACAAAACCTCCTAATGGAGCGCTAAATACTGCAGCTATTCCAGCACCACCCCCTGCTGCTACTATTACTCTTCTAAAAGCTGTAGGAGCTTTGAGCCACTTGGCCATTTGCCAAGCTACTGATCCTCCCATTTGAACGGATGGCCCTTCTGGACCCAAAGGGAATCCACTACCAATAGCAATAATTCCTGATATTAGCTTTACTAATCCTACTTTTAAATTCATTGGAACTTTTTTATGTCTTAAAAAACCCATGATTTGACTCACTCCTGAACCTTTTGCAGCAGGTGCTATATTTTTGATCAAATATCCTGCAATAGCTCCTCCTAGAGCTCCAAAAATAGGTAAGACTGCAATAGATGGGAATTGGTCTAATAATGCTAATCTCCAATTATTAATAAAATAGATTCCAGTTTTAAAAGATATGCTTGTAATTGAGGCTCCTAAACCTGTTAATAAGAGCGAAAATGCAACGACTAGAGATCTTTGTTTTAATAATTTTTTGATGCTACGAGAAGAATTATTACTTGTTTTTTGAATATTATCTTTTATAAAGTTTGGCATAGTCCATGATTACTTTGTCAAGCTGAAATCGTGTATTTCATCAAATTGAAGATAGCGATAAAGTTCATCTGAATATGGATTAATTTTATTTTTAGTAATATCCTGATATTCTTCAACTTCAGGTATTTTGCCAAGCAGTGCGCAAACTGCTGCTAATTCAGCGCTGCCTAAAAAGACTTGTGCATTCTTGCCAAGTCTATTGTCAAAATTTCTTGTACTTGTAGAAAATACTACGGAACCTTCATCTACTCTGGCTTGATTTCCCATACATAAAGAACAGCCTGGTAACTCTAACCTCGCACCACAATCTTCGAAAATTTTATAGTAACCTTCAGCTTTTAGAGTTTCTTCATCCATTTTTGTTGGTGGACAAATCCATAATTTAGCTTTTAAATTTTTTACACCTTCAAGAACTTTCGCAGCTGCCCTGTAATGGCCAATATTCGTCATGCAAGAACCTATAAAAACCTCGTCAATATTTGTATTTGCAACATCAGTGATTTCTTTTACATTATCTGGATCGTTTGGGCAAGCAACTATAGGTTGTGTTACTTTTGCTAAATCAATTTCAATGATTTCTTCATACTGAGCGTTTGAATCTGGTTGAATTAATGATGGTTTTTTTAACCAATTTTTCATATCATTTATTCTTCTTGAAATTGATTTTGAATCTTCATAATTGCTCTCAATCATTTTTTCTAGCAGGCAAATATTGCTTCTTAAGTATTCTTGTATAGTTTCTTGGGATAAAAGTATGGTACTACCAGCGCATGAGCGTTCTGCAGTAGCATCAGTAAGTTCAAAAGCTTGTTCAAGTTTTAGGTTTGGTAATCCCTCAATTTCCATAATTTTCCCGTTGAATATATTTTTCTTATTTGCTTTCTCAACAGTTAAGAGTCCTTTTTTAATTGCGAAGAGAGGGATTGCATTTACTAAATCTCTAAGAGTGATTCCTGGTAATAATTCTCCCTTAAATTTAACCAGCACAGATTCTGGCATATTTAATGGCATTGATCCTATTGCAGCGGCAAAGGCAACAATGCCTGAGCCTCCAGGAAATGAAATGCCAAGAGGAAATCTAGTATGACTATCTCCGCCTGTGCCAACAGTATCTGGGAGAAGCATTCTATTAAGCCAGCTATGAATTATGCCGTCTCCAGGCTTAAGAGCTACTCCACCTCTTTGAGATATAAAATCAGGTAATTCTTTATGGGTAACTAGATCTACTGGTTTAGGATACGCAGCTGTATGACAAAAACTTTGCATCACTAAATCTGCAGTAAATCCTAAACAAGCTAGTTCTTTTAGTTCATCTCTAGTCATTGGCCCAGTAGTATCTTGACTACCAACTGTGGTCATAATTGGCTCACAGGTCATTCCTGGCCTTACTCCATCTAAACCGCATGCTTTGCCTACTATTTTTTGAGCTTGAGTAAAGCCGGCATTACTTTCGGTTGGATTTTGTGGTCTGGTAAATATTTCACTAGGTTGATAATCTAATTTATTTCTAATTTTGTCTGTAAGAGATCTTCCAATCATAAGATTAATTCTTCCGCCAGCTTGAATCTCATCAGTAAGAGTTGATGGATACAAGTCGAATTTGCTTATTAATTCTTCAGTATTTGAATCTTTTTCAATTTTTTTAATAATGCCTGCATAAGGATATATTTTAATAACATCTCCTGTTTTCATTTGAGATACGTCAGCTTCTATTGGTAAAGCTCCTGAATCTTGTGCAGTATTAAAGAAAATTGGGGCTATTTTGCTACCAATTATTATTCCACCTGTTTTTTTGTTTGGAACAAAAGCAATATCTTCTCCTATATGCCAAATGAGTGAATTAATAGCAGATTTTCTAGAACTCCCTGTTCCAACAACATCTCCAACATAAGCTATTGGTAAATTTTGTTTTTTTAAATTATCAAGAATCTTTAGTCCATCAGGTTTTTTGAATTCCAACATAGCTAATGCGTGCATCGGAATATCCGGGCGTGTTGTTGCATGTACAGCTGGAGATAAGTCGTCTGTATTTGTTTCACCGTCAACTTTAAACACTAAACAAGTAATCTCTTTTTCCAGAACTTTTTTATTTTTGAACCATTCTGCATTTGCCCAACTATTTACAACCTCTTTTGCATAAAAATTATTTTGAGATAATTCATAGATTTCATTAGCTGAGTCGTAAACAAGAATAATATTTTTTAAAACTTCTGCTGCTTTTTTAGCAAGTAAACTATTTTCCCCTTTCAGTATTTCAACCAGAGAATTTACATTATATCCGCCTATCATTGTTCCTAATATTTCAATTGCTTTTTCGGGATTAATTGATTTGCAATATTTTTCGGAATTAACAATAGCTGTAAGCCAGCTTGCTTTTACATAAGCAGCCTCATCAACTCCTGGTGGTACTCTATTTATGAGTAAATCAAGTAAATAAGAAGAATCGTAACTACTATCTTGTTCTAATAATTTTGTAACACAATTTGTTTGCTCAGCATTTATAGGTAAAGGAGGTATACCTTTGATAGCTCTTTCAGCTACGTGATCTGCATAATCTTTTAGCAATGTTTCCAAATTCTTCATTAGTAAGGTTTAATGCCTAATCTATTGTTATTTTTAATATTGAAAAGGAGAGTATTCATAAATGCTTTTTTAAATATTCAAACTTCTTAATTAATCAATGACGACATCATCAAATAATTCAGCTTTAGAAAAGACGTCAGATTTACATGTTGTTGAAACACGTCCATTAATTCCTCCAAGCAGATTACATAATGATATACCCTTAGATCATGCCTCTGCCAATACAGTATCTAAAACAAGAAGATCGATACAAAATATTTTGCATCATAATGATCAGAAGCTTCTAGTAATCGTGGGTCCATGTTCAATTCATGATCTAGAGGCGGCAAAGGAATATTCAAAATATATTCAAAACTTCCGAAAAATTTATAAAGATAAATTAGAAATAATAATGAGAGTATATTTTGAGAAGCCAAGAACAACTATTGGTTGGAAGGGATTAATAAATGATCCTCATCTAGATGATTCTTATGATATTAATACTGGTTTAAGAAGGGCAAGAAGTTTGCTTTCATATCTAGCAACTCGTGGCATACCTTCTGCTACAGAATTACTAGATCCAATTGTTCCTCAATACATTGCCGATTTAATAAGTTGGACAGCTATAGGTGCGCGGACTACTGAAAGTCAAACACATAGGGAAATGGCATCAGGATTATCTATGCCTATTGGTTTTAAAAATGGAACGGATGGTTCTTTTACAACTGCAATCAATGCAATGCAGTCAGCTTCAAAATCGCATCATTTCTTAGGTGTAAATGACAATGGAATGGCTTCAATTGTTAATACAACAGGTAATCCAGATGGACATATAGTTTTAAGAGGCGGTTTAAAAGGCCCAAATTTTGAAAGTAAATATGTTAAAAGAATTTCCTCTGAATTAAAGGAATCTAATCTTCCTCATAAAGTGATGATTGATTGTAGTCATGGTAATTCCAATAAAGATTTCCGAAAACAGTCAGAAGTTCTAAAAAATATAGCTTCTCAAATTAGAAATGGTGAAAACAATATTCTAGGAGTTATGCTTGAAAGTCATTTGAAGGAGGGAAATCAAAAACTTTTAAAAAAAGAGGATCTCCAGTTTGGCAGAAGCATTACAGATGCATGCATAGATATAGAAACAACAAAAGAATTACTAGCTATTTTATACAATTCACTTAGCTAGTTATAAAAAAATTAAAAAATAATGCTGAAGAAATTGGAACAATGAAATTATCTATTCCTAAAACACTAAATTGTTCGAGTAAAGTCGCAAAAAAAGCTATCGTAAAATAATTCAAATTTAAACTATTTTGTTGGGCGTATCCTATTGAGCAAACTACTATTAAACTTGTAAAAAACATTGTCATAGTGCCAAATAAAGATTTTTTTTGTTTAAAAAAAATCCAACTCTTTGAGTTAAAGCTTTTTCCTATTAACCCAGCTAATCCATCACCAAAAGTCATTATGAAAAATCCACTAATTAATGCATATGGATCTTTATCCCAGAAAAGATAAATCAAAATAAATAAACTTAGACAATAAAATAATGTTCCATAACTCTTTCTCTCAACATCCTCAATTGTTGGAAATAATTTATAGGTGTAATTTATGAAAACCATTAATGAAACAATTCCTGTAAAAATTAGAGCAGAGTTTTGATTAATTTCTAAAAATTGAGCAATTGGTATTAAAGGTCCTATTCCAATATGTATTATTTTTCTTACGATTTCTTTGCTATCTTCATTATATTTTTTAAAAACTATTGATATAAAAAAAATTGAAAATAAATATAATAAAACTATAGTAAATTTTATCAATTTGGTTAAGCTGCTTTTTGATGAGTTGTCATTACTCTAAGTTTTAATATTGCTTTAGCTTCTAGTTGCCTTACTCTTTCTCGTGAAACATTAATTTGTCTGCCTATTTCTGCAAGTGTTAATGGTTCTTCACCATCTAGGCCAAATCTGAGCTTCATTATTTTTTGTTCTCTTTCATTTAATTGAGAAAGCCAAGTTCCTAAATGCTCTTTTTGAATAGTTCTATCCATACCTTCCATAGGCTCTTCACAGTTTGGATCAGGTATTAGTTCACCAAGAGTGCTTCTATCTTCTTCGCCTCTTGCATGAGCATCTAGTGAGGCGCAAGGAGCACTTTGAGAAATTAAATCTTCTAAATCTTTTTGATCAATTCCCATTTCAGTTGCCATTTCCAATCTGGTAGGTTGTCTACCAAATTTATGTGATAATTCTCTAGAGACTCTTCTCATTTTGGATAGTTTTTCACTTATGTGAATAGGCAAACGGATTGTTCTTGCACTGTTATCAATAGCCCTTGTCATTCCTTGCCTAATCCACCAGTAAGCATAAGTTGAGAATTTATATCCCATAGCAGGATCAAATTTATCTACAGCTCTTTCAAGGCCAATAGCTCCTTCCTGGACAAGGTCTAATAATTCAAGCCCTTGGTTTTGGTATTTTTTTGCAACGGAGACAACAAGCCTTAGATTAGCTGCCATCATTCTATCTCTAGCTTTTTTGCCAATCTTAATTTGATAAAGATTTCGTTGCGTTCTATCAGTTTCAGGAATTTGTAGCAGCTTTTTCATGTTCTGAACATGATGAGCTAACTCTATTTCCTCTGCTGGTGTCAAAAGAGGTACTCTACCAATGCTACTTAAGTAATAGCCAATAGAATCTGAAGCGAGTCTGCCAGATTTTTTTTGGCTTTGTTTTGCCGTAAGACTGGATTTCGATTTGCGAGACTTGCCCGCAGTGTTTGGTAATCTTGGCTCATCAAAATTATTATCTGAAGAGCTTTTCGCAGATTCCAGAGGGATCCCCATCACCCTGGCCTCCTAAATAATGGATTTTTTAAAAAGCTAGCACTGAAATTGAAATAAAAACTACTTTTACGTTGAAATTTTAAAGACAAAAAATTTTTTTTTAATGCTTTTTTCTTTAAATCCATTGATATGAATGGATTTTATAAAAAATTAAAAAAAATTTAAAATATTAAGTATTTTTTTAAATGTTGTAAAAATCAATATTAATTTTATTTTTCTATGAGGTCAATTTGCGAACGATTATCCGATGAATCTAATTCATATTTCGAATAAGAACCATCTTCCTTCATTATCCAAGAAAAGTAATCATCTTTAATGTAGGTTTGCAAAAGTGAGTGTATTTTAGATTTCAATTCATAATCCTCTATCGGAGTAACAGCTTCTATTCTTCTATCAAGATTTCTTCTCATCCAATCTGCACTCCCAATAAAAACCTCATTATCACCGTTATTACAAAACCAAAAAATTCTTGAGTGTTCAAGAAAATGACCAATAATGCTTATAACTTTAATATTTTCACTTAAATTTTTTCTTTGGGGATACAAGCAACAAATACCTCTTATGATAAGGCTAATTTTTACACCTGAGTCTGAAGCCAAGTAAAGAAGTTTAATTATTTCTGGGTCTACTAAAGAATTCATTTTTGCAATTATTTCGGCTTTTTTGCCTTCCTCTGCATTTTTAATTTCTCTCTTTATCAGAAATATAAATTTCATTCTCATCGATGAGGGAGAAACTAATAATTTTTGATAACTTTTTTGCTTAGAAAAACCTGATAAGTAGTTAAATAACTCAAGTAAATCTGATGCAATATCAGGATCAGTTGAAAGTAATCCTAAATCTGTATAAAACTTTGAGGTATTAGAGTTATAATTTCCTGTTCCAATATGGAAATAATTCCTTAATCGTCCTTTTTCTTTTCTTACTATTAAAGCTATTTTTGTATGTGTTTTAAATCCTATGATTCCATATACAACATGAATTCCAGCTTGTTCAAGTTGTTTTGCCCATTGAATATTATTATCTTCATCAAATCTTGCTTTTAGTTCAACAAGAGTCATTACTTCTTTCCCATTCTCTGCAGCTCTCATTAAAGCTGCAATGATAGGCGAATCCTTGGAAACTCGATATAAAGTAATTTTTATAGCCATTACAAGTGGATCATCAGCTGCTTTGTTTATAAACTCTTCAACTGAAGTTCTAAATAAGTCGTATGGATGATGAAGCAGAATATTTTTTTTTCTAAGTATGTTAAAAATTGAATTGAGGTTTTTGTTTGAAGGTAAATCTAAATTTTTTAATTTTGGGTGAGTTTTCCCAATTAGTAGATTTTCTTTTAAATCATCTCTATTAATTTTTGTAAGCTGATTTAAATCGTCAAGGCCTAAAAAACTTTTACAAAAGTAAATATATTCTTTTTGTATTGAGATACTTTCAATGAGTAATTTCAGAATATTTTCTGGCATATCCGATTCAACTTCTAATCTAACTACGTCTCCACCTAATCTTCTCTTTTGCAAACTTTGTTCAACTGCTAAAAGAAGATCATCAGCTTCAAGTTCTTTTAATTCTAAATCTGCATCCCTTGTCACTCTAAAAAAAGAGTAATTTATACATTCCATTCCGTTAAATAAAGTATTTATATTATTCCCAATTAAATCTTCAACACTTATGAAAAAATATTTACTTTCATCACCATTTTGAATGATTTCATTGGGAATTTGTATAAATCTATTTATATTTTTTGTTGGTATTTTTACTCTGACAAACTGATTTTTAGAACCTTCCCCATCCCTTATTAGAGCTGCTAAATTTAGACTTAAATTACTTATAAAAGGAAATGGATGTGCTGGATCTACAACTAATGGAGTCAATAAAGGGAAAATAGATGAAGTAAAGTAGTTATTGCACCAATTTCTTTGATTTTCACTGAGGTCCTTATATTTTTTTAAAATTACACCTTTTTCTTTTAATTCATTATTTAATTCATTATTTATAAAGTTTTCTTGTAGGGCAGTTAAATTCTTTACTTCTTTATTGATTTTTGTTAATTGCTCTTTAGCGGTAAGTCCATCAATACTTTTTTTTGTAATACCTGCGTCAACTTGAGCTTTTAATGAAGCTACCCTAACCATAAAAAATTCATCTAGATTATTACTAAAAATTGAACAAAATTTTACTTTATCTAGGATTTTGTACTCCTTTTGCATGCCAGTTAGGAGTACTCTTTTATTGAATTCAATCCAACTTAGTTCTCTATTAATAAAAACATCAGCCTGGCTTTTCATTAAAATACTTTTGCTTTTTGATTCTTAAAAGAATTATTATTTTTACCCTCCGCAATAAGGTATATCATGAAAAGTAAGATAACGGAACCAGCTATAAAAGGTGATTTAGGACCAAAACTATCATAAACCCTTCCGGCCATTGCAATACCTAAAACTCCTCCAAGACTTTGTAGACCCTGAAGGTTACTTAAAATTGATCCTTGTTTATCAACGTCTAATTTCTTTGATATGAGTGCTCTTAAGGTGGGCGTAATTAACCCTGCCCCAACGGCTAAAAATGAAACAGCTGAATAAATATTAATTGTGGCATTTTCTTTTGGAGCAGTTATTAAAAGAGCACATGCCACAAGAATAAAGCCTGATCCAATAAGTGTTAATCGCATTTCGCCAAATTGCTTTACCAGAGGCCCAATTAGTCCTCCCTGAACGATAATTGCAATGATTCCTACTACAACAAGAGTTCCACTTGATGCTTTGGTCGTCCAGTTTAAAGATTCTTGAAGGAAAAATATAAGGATATTGGTCAATCCAGTAAAAGCAATAAAGTAAATAAAAAAGGCTAATGATAATTTTTTAATCTTTTCTTCTTTGAAAACTTTAAATAGCTCTTTTAAGGGGTTTTTTAAAATAGTTTTTGATTTATTTGAGTCACTATTAGGCTTGGTTTCTGGTAAGTAAAAAAATACAAGGAGGAAATTTATTATTGGAATGATTGAAGCTATCAAAACTGGAATAATAAAATTATTATTTGTATTTTTTGCAAAAATTACAACAAAAATATTACCTAAGAAAAAACTTAAACCAAAAGCTACACCAATAAGACCAAATGTTTTTGCTCTTTTTTCAGGGCTTGAAATATCTGCAAGAATTGTTGTTGCAGTAGCTGCAGTCCCCCCACTTAAACCGTCAATTAGTCTCGCTAAAAATAATAAAAATAACGGGATAAAGGCTATTGTATTTGACCAATTAAAAAGAACCGTAAAAGATAAAATTGATATTCCTATTACTGAACCAGTAATACAAAAAAGAGTGACAGGTCTTCTTCCATATTTATCACTCATAAGTCCTATAAAAGGAGAAGCTGTAAATTGAGCTAACTGGTAAGTGCATGATAATAAACCATATGTACTTGCTTTAGAGTCAAAAAGTAAAACAAAAGAGGGTAATATAGGTAAAAGTATACTTTCACTTAAACGATCATTTAGAAGAGTAATAAACGCACTAAGGAGAGTAAATTTTTTATTTGGTTTTAATAAACTTTCTTTCACAATATTTACCTTCATTGCGATTAACTTCTACTACCATACTTGTTAATGGAGATTATTGTGCCCGGCATTGTTTATTTAGTTGGAGCAGGTCCTGGTGACCCTGAGCTTTTAACTCTTAAAGCTTTACGCCTAATAAAAAATTGTGATGCATTAGTTCATGATGCTTTAATCCCGGATGAAATAACAAAAGAGGCAGGAAAAAATACAGAAATTTTTCATGTAGGGAAAAGAGCTGGGAAGTGTTCTGTACCTCAGACTGAAACTAATGCTCTTATTTTGAAATTAGCAAAAGAAGGCAAAAATGTTGTAAGGCTTAAAGGAGGAGATCCATTCGTTTTTTCTAGAGGTGGTGAAGAGGTATCGATTTTAGAAAAAAATGGAATTTCAGTTGAAATCGTTCCTGGTATTACTTCTGGGATAGCTGCCCCTACATATTTTGGTATTCCACTAACCCATAGAGATGCTGCGAGTTCCGTAACTTTCGTCACTGGACATGAGCGTGTAGATAAGGAAAAAAAGACAGTGAATTGGAGAGATTTAGCTAAATCATCAGATAGCCTAGTAATTTTTATGGGTATAAAAAATATTGAATTTATTGTAGAGGAATTAATTTTAGGCGGCTTATGTAAGAATACAAAATGCGCTGTAATCCAGGAGGCTACTTTGAAAAATCAAAAATGTTTTATAGAGAATTTAGATAATCTCGCAGATAAAATCAAAGATAAAGAATTTTTAGCTCCATCAATTATCATTATTGGAAAAATTGTTGAATTTAAGGTCAATAACAATATAACTAAAGTATCTGATGTCTATTTACCAGATATTAATAAAGTTCAACTATATAATAAATCCCAAAAGTAAATTGGATCGAATTTAGGTTTAAGCTTTAAATCATTAACTTGATTAATTTGTCTGCAAGATAAGCTATTAATTCCAACTATTAAGTCATCATTTTGAAATTCTGGAGGAATTAATTCTTCTTTTACAATTTTTAATTTTAAAGCTTTAGAAACCATAATCCCCTCTAAACAGCCGCTCTCTTTTCTAGGAGTTATCCATTGATTATTTCTTTTAATTAGAAGATTAAATGTACTTCCACAACAAAGTTCACCTGACGTATTCAAAAGGATAGAATCATCAAATGATTTTTCATTAGCTTCTGTTAAAACTTGTATTGCCTGATTATATGAAAATGTTTTGCATTTACTTATAAGACTGAATTCATTTATTTTTTCCGTTTGACTAATGCAAACGCTTATCGGATTAAAATTTGGTTTGATTCTATAGAACTCAAGCCATAAATTATCCAAATCTTTTGTCTCTGAAGTGCTATCAATTGTTAGTGTTCGGCCTTCATTATTTCCTCGACTATAGTTTATTCTTACTGAAGCAAATTGATCATTTTTAAGCGATAACTTTTTAATTCCATCGTGAATAAGTTGTCTCAAAGTTAATTTATTGATTTTGAGATTAATATTTAAAATCTTGCTACTTTTTTCTAACCTTCTCAGATGTTCATCAAAAAGAATAGGTTTGTTTTCTTTTATCAACATGGTTTCAAATATACCATCAGCAAATTTTAATCCTCTATTATTAGCAGCAATAAATATTCTATCAATATCCAACCATTGATCCTTGTGCCAGCCTAATGTTTCAATCATTTTAGTGAATCAATTAACGGTAAAAGTTTCCACTTTAGTTCATTAGTTTCCTCTTCAGGGTTTGAGTCAATAACTATTCCGCAACCAGCATATATATTGATTTTTTTGTCTTTAATTAAAAATGATCTTATTAGTATATTGCTGTCAAACTCTCCATTCCAGTCAATCTTCAAAAATGAGCCACAGTATGGTCCGCGTTCACATTCTTCTAATTCAAAAAGTCTCTGGCATGATCTTAATTTAGGCGCTCCAGTTATAGAGCCCCCAGGCCAACAAGCTTTTAGTAAATCAATCCAGTTCTTGTCTTTTTTTAATTTGCCTCTGATTACTGAAGTTAGATGATGAACTTTTAAGAAACTTTCAAGTTTTAATATTTCTGGCACCATAATACTTCCTGTTTCGCAAACTTTACTTAAATCATTTCTTATTAGGTCAACAATCATAATATTTTCGGCTCTATCTTTTTCGTTCGTTATTAAATCGATAGCATTAAGTGCGTCTTGATTTAAATCCTTATCTCTGGATCTAGTTCCTTTGATAGGTCTTGATTCTACAAAATTTTTATTATCTATTTTTATAAATCTTTCTGGCGAGGTAGATAATACAGCCTCTTTATAATTATCATTATTTATTATTATTCCTCCAAAGGGAGCTCTTAATTTTCTTCTTATTTTCAAATAAATATCTAGAGGATTATAGTTTTTGGAAGATTCAATTTCGCATTTAGTTGTTAGGTTTGCTTGAAATATATCCCCTAAGGAAATTAATTTTTTCAATTTTAGAATATTTTTCTGAAATTTTTCAGCCATTTCGTCCAAATTTATTTTTGAAAAATCAAAATTCAAATTTGTTTTAATAATATTTTCTTCTTCAATATTTTTTATATTGTTGATTATGTTTTTATAATTCATCAGTTCAGATGAGTTTGTGCCTTCGATAATGATTTCTTTTTTTATTAGATTACATTTAATGATTGGATCATATGATGCAATCCATAAAGTTGCCATATTAGATTTTCGCCATGGGTTTTTGGGTTCTATGTAAACTCCAGCTTCATAACTTAACCATCCGATCCAAAATCCTTTTTCAATATTTTTTAAATTGTTAAATGGATTATTAGTTTTGTCTAAGTTATTGATATCTCTTGATTGAATTATTTTTTTAGGTTTAATTCCTATTATTGACCATTCCCCATTTTCTTTGCCATCACTGTCTAGCCAAGCTAATCCTTTATCTCCGAATTTTTTTGTTAGATGATGCGTAATCAGTGATGGATCTATCCATTGTTCTAGAATTATTTTTGTTATTTTCATTTTTTATTATTGTTATTAAGCCATTTTTCATAAGCGGCATTTCTAATTCTGCAGCTATCACACTTGCCGCATGGTTTTGAATTACCCGAATAACAACTCCATGTTTTATCTAACGGGACATGATTAGCAAAAGCTAATTTAATAATTTCCTCTTTATTTAAATCTAATAGTGGTGTCCAAAGTTTTATTGGATTATTTTCTCTTCCTCTCTTATTAGCTAAATCTGCTAATTCTTGAAATTTTTTAATGTAGTCAGGTCTGCAATCTGGATAACCAGAATAATCTAGTGCATTAACTCCTAATCCTATAAAATCAGCATCTATTGCTTCGGCATAACTTAGTGCAACGGAAATAAATATAGTATTTCTCCCAGGAACATAAGTATTAGGAATTTTATTAGTTTGTACTCCTTCTATCGGAATATTTTTTTGATTATCAGTTAATGACGAGCCTCCCCATAAAGATAAGTCAAGCTTAATGATTTTAAATTCTTCGATATCAAAGTGTTTTGCAATTATTGATGCAGAATTTAATTCTTTTTTATGACGTTGACCGTAGTCAAATGAAAGGCCAAAAATTTTAGCTTCGGATTTTTTTGCGATACCAGTAACTGTAGAAGAATCTAAACCTCCAGATAATAAAACTACTATTGATTTATTTTTAAGAGTCATATGATTTCAATTAATTTTTAAGTATTTGTGAGTTTGAAGGCTCAATTTCCAATCGGGGTTATTTTTTACGAAATCAATAGCAAGAGAAAAACCATTCGCATTGTTCCATGCGGGCTGTAAATAAAAAATTTTATCTTCTTTTTTTAAGCCATCTTCGCTTTTAGAGAGTTGATATTGTTTTAAAGTTTCTTTTTTTATTTGAATAGCAAATTCAATATCATCTATTTCATTTATGATTATTTTGATTTCATTACAGTATTTTAAAAAGTAATTTTTTGGAGGTGAGTGTCTTTTAGGAGATAAAGTAATCCAGTCATAGCTTCCTGATATCGAATTAACTCCACTTGTCTCAATATGAATCTTCATTGGCTTTTGTTCCTCTCCTATCGTCATTTTTTTTATGGCTTTGCAAAAATTATCCAAGTTATGTTGTAAAGGTTCTCCACCTGTAATAACGCAAAAAGATGCTCCTTTTTCTCTGGCAATTTTTATACGATCTATTATTTTTTCAATTGATATAGAAGGGTGTTTTTTCTCGTCCCATGAATTCTTGGTATCGCACCACGAACATCCAACTTTACACCCGGCTAATCTAATAAAAAAAGCACTTTTTCCAGCGTGATAACCTTCACCTTGTAATGAATGAAATTGTTCGACTAAGGGTAAAAATTTTGTCATTTTCATTCAAAAAAATAAAGAATATTAATTTGATTGAGTTAACTTATCTTGAGAGGCTTTTATCAAACCTTTAAATAAAGGATGAGGTTTGCCAGGTCGTGATAAAAACTCAGGATGATATTGACATGCTAAGAAGTATGGATGATTTTCTAACTCAATTAACTCAACTAATCTCCCATCTGGTGATGTACCACTAATTTTGTATCCAGAATCTAAAAAACTTTGTTTGTAGTAATTATTAAATTCGTATCTATGTCGATGTCTCTCATAAATAACATCTTCATCATATAAGTTTTTTCCAGTTGTATTTTTTGTCAATCTACATGGATAAACTCCAAGTCTCATTGTCCCACCTAAATCAACTACATCTTCCTGTTCTGGTAATAAATGTATAACTGGATTGGGAGTGTTTGGGTCTAGTTCTGAACTAGATGCATCTGGAAGATTAGCTACATTCCTGGCCCATTCTATAACTGCACATTGCATACCAAGGCACAAACCTAAAAAGGGAATTTTATTTTCTCTTGCGAATTTTATAGCCGAAATTTTTCCATTGACTCCTCTATTGCCAAATCCCCCGGGTACGACAATTGCATCAACTTCATTTAAGTAAGTTTCTGCTGAATTTTTTTCTATCATTTCAGCACTTACCCAATGTAAATCTAATAAAGCCTTTTGTTCAATACATGCATGTCTTAAAGCTTCAACAACGGATAAATATGCATCTCCAAGTTCAATGTATTTACCTACTAAAGCAACTTTGATTGGAGCTCCAGGATTTCTTAGGTTGTGTATTAGTTGCTCCCAATTTTTCAAATCACATTTTTTATCTTCAAGGTCTAAATACTTCAGGGTTTCTTTGCATAAACCTTCTTTTTTTAAAGAAAGAGGTACAGAATAAATACTGTCTGCGTCTAAAGCTTCAATTACAGAGTTGATACTGACACCGCAAAAACCACTAAGCTTCTTTTTAAGACCTTCATTTATTGATTTATCACTTCGGCATACCAGTAAATCTGGCTGAATTCCAATTGATCTTAATTCTTTTACTGAATGTTGTGTTGGTTTAGTTTTTATTTCGCCAGAGGTTTTGATGTAAGGAAGTAATGTTACGTGTATGTATGCAACATCGTTCCTATTGACATCATTTTTGAATTCTCTTATTGCCTCTAAAAAAGGTAGAGATTCAATATCACCAACTGTTCCACCAATTTCAGTAATAATAATATCTGCATTACTGTTGGCGGCTACTCTATGAATTCTTTCTCTTATTTCTCCGGTTATGTGAGGTATTACTTGCACAGTTCCACCTTCATAACTACCTCTTCTTTCTTTATTGATAACTGCTTGATAGATAGATCCCGTAGTCACACTATTTAACCTAGTCATTGCAGTATCAGTAAATCTTTCATAGTGACCTAAATCTAGATCGGTTTCAGCTCCATCTTCGGTTACAAATACTTCTCCATGTTGGAAAGGGCTCATTGTTCCTGGATCAACATTTAGATATGGATCTAGTTTTAATATTGAAACACTATATCCTCTAGACTTTAATAATCTTCCTAAGCTTGCAGCTACAATTCCTTTACCAATGCTAGAGACTACTCCTCCGGTGACAAATACAAATTTTGACATTAAATATTTTTAATTAAGCACAGCCTCCTTATATTTTATTTAAACAAAAAACTTTTAGAACATCCATATATATTCTTATTCATCAATTGTTATTTCAATATCTAATTCTTTTAATTGTGATTCTGAGACATTTGAAGGCGCATTTGTGAGAAGACATTTTGCTTGTTGATTTTTTGGAAAAGCAATGGTTTCTCTGATTGAATCTGCACCAATGATCAGCATGGTAATACGATCCAATCCAAACGCTATTCCACCATGAGGAGGAGCACCCATTTCTAAGGCTTCAATTAAAAATCCAAATTTTTCATCAATCTCTTTATCAGTAAGTCCTACCGTTTTCAGAACCTCTCTTTGTAAGTTCGCTTCATGAATACGTAAAGAGCCACCTCCTAACTCCAATCCATTGAGAACTAAGTCATAAGCATTTGCTGTAGAGCTCTCAATTTCTTTTTTCAAGTTTTCAGAATCTTTAGATTTTATATTCTTTGGAGAACAAAAAGGATGATGTAAAGCTTCATATCTATTTTCCTCTTCATTTCTCTCAAACATCGGGAAGTCAGTTACCCATAAGAAATTCCATTTACTTTTATCAATGAGATTTAAGTCTTTTGCGATATATTGTCTAACCCTATCTAATGACTGATTGACAATTTGTTTATCTCCAGCTCCTAAGAGGATTAAGTCTCCATCTTGTGCTTCTGTGATTTTTAAAATATCAGCTATATTCTCTTCACTTAAATTATTTTTAATTGCCCCAATAGTCTCAAGCTCATCTCCTTTGACCCTTATAAAGGCCAAACCACCAGCTCCTGCATCTTGAGCTACTTGGAAGATGTCACCTCCTGGTTTAATTCTTACGTTGCTAATACTTGAATTACCTCCTTTTACTGTTATGGATTTTATATAACCTCCAGACTTAATTGCCTTGGTGAAAATATTAAATCCAATATCACCTAATACTCCTCCTAAATCTTTTAATAACATTTGATATCTAGTATCTGGTCTATCAGTCCCGTAATTATCCATTGCTGCCTGCCATGAAATTCTTGGAAAAGCATTATTAAAATTAATATTTAACACTTCTTTCCATATTTTTTTTATAAGACTTTCATTAAAAGAAATTATTTCTTCTTCACTAATAAAGCTCATCTCAATATCTAATTGAGTAAACTCTGGCTGTCTATCTGCCCTTAAGTCTTCATCACGGAAACATTTTGCGATTTGATAATACTTGTCCAGGCCTCCAACCATTAAAAGTTGTTTAAATAGTTGCGGGGATTGAGGTAGAGCAAAAAATTCTCCATTCGAAAGACGTGCAGGAACAAGAAAATCGCGAGCGCCTTCTGGAGTTGACTTTGTAAGTAATGGGGTCTCTACTTCTGTAAATCCAAAATTATCAAGAAATTCTCTAGCAACTTTAATAATCTTATGTCTTGTTTTTAAATTGTCTAGTAATTTTCCCCTTCTTAAATCAAGGTATCTATATTTTAATCTGAGCTCCTCTTTTGTATTTTCATAATCATGTATAGACACTGGAAAAGGTAAGTTTTTTTTTATTTGGTTGAGAATTTGCAAATCTTTAACCTTAAGCTCTAACTCTCCAGTACTTAAATTTGTATTTATGGAATCTTTGGGCCTTTCATTAATAATTCCGCTAACCATTATTACTGTCTCATTTCTTAGAGTTTCTGCCTGTTTAAATAAATCTGCACCATCATCGGGGTTAATTGTTATTTGGAGGAATCCACTATGGTCTCTTAAATCAATAAAAATTACACCACCATGATCTCTTCTTCTATCTACCCATCCGCATAAATTAACTAATTTACCAATATCTGTATTATTGAGTTCTTTGCAAATTTTGTTTCTCATCTAAGTATGATTTATTTATCAATAACTTATAATAATTCTTTAAGGGTAAATTTAGTTAATAATTTTTTTTATAAAACGCTCTTTTTGTTATAACCCCTTTGAATTTTTTGCCTCTTATTAATATTTGAACTTCATTATTTATTAAGGCATGCGAAGTATTGATGTATGCAAAAGCTATAGCTTGTTGTTTAGTTGGAGACCAACTGCCGCTTGTGATAGTTCCAATATTTTCTTCACCTTTAAGAACTGCACAACCTTTTCTTCCTATTGCTTTACCTTCTATAGAGAGACCAATTAACTTTTTTTGAATACCTAATCTTGACTGCTCTTCAAGAAATCTTCTTCCAAAGAATTCGTGATTATTTTCTAGATGTACTAGCCAGCCTAACCCTGCTTCATATGGAGAAGTTTCTTCATTTATGTCTTGACCATAAAGATGCATGCCTGCTTCAAGTCTAAGAGTATCTCTAGCTCCTAAACCACAAGGTGCAACATTTTTGGAAATTGAGAAATCCCATAAATTAATTGCTGCTTTTTTAGATAAAAGTATTTCTAGACCATTTTCCCCTGTATATCCTGTCTTTGAAAAGAAAATTTTTTCTTTAGGCGAAATATGTTCAAAAATTTTATATTCACATCCAAAGTTAGGGATATGTGAGATCGAAGATTCAATCCATTCTTCAAATAAATCGAATGAGTTTTTTCCCTGTAGTGCTAAAAGTACTTTGTCTTTTTTAAAGTTTGTTATCGAAATTTCATATTTATTTAAATTATTTTTTATCCACTGAAAATCTTCTTCATATCTACTTGCATTAACTATTAACAATAATTCTGATATGTCATTTTCTTGTATACCAAGGTCATAAATTATTAAGTCATCTATTATTCCTCCTTTATCATTGAGCATTACTGTATAAAGCCCCTGACCTTTAGAAAAGGAGTATAAATTAGTAGGAAAAAGTTCTTGAATATAATCCTTTGGATTGATTCCCTTAACAGATATCACACCCATGTGAGAAATATCAAATAATCCTGCTGAAGATCTAACTGATTCATGCTCTTTAATTAATCCTGAAAATGATATGGGCATTTCCCAACCTGCAAAATCCACTAATTTTGCATTGGATTCAACATATTTTGAATAAAGAGGACTTTTGAGCAAATCCATGAAATATTTAGTTTATATTTATTATTTTTACACTGTAGTTTAGAAATTTTTTATTGCATATTTTCTAATGACAAAATTAAGCTTCTAAGTACTTTGGCTGCAACTATGCTACTTACTCCGCTTTTATCAATTTCTGGAGATAATTCTACAATATCTGAAGCCACAATTCTAAAGTCTTTTAAAGTTTTCAGTATTTCTTCAAAATCATTCCAAAAAAATCCTCCCGGTTCTGGAGTGCCTGTCCCTGCTAATAAACTCGGATCAAACCAATCTAAATCTATTGTTAAATAGATTGGAGACTTAGCGTATGGTAGAAGAGCTTGTTTTAACTCATATGCATTTCCGCCTGGACAAAAGTTAACTAATTGGTTGTTGTTATACATAATTTCAAATTCTTCCTTAGTCCCACTTCTAATTCCTACTTGCAAAATTTTCTTTTCAGGTAGCACTTCTAAGCATCTTTTCATAGTACAAGCATGACTATGTTCATTTCCTATATATGATTCTCTTAAATCTGCATGAGCATCAAGTTGAACCAATATCAAATTTGGATATTTTTTTACTAATGCTTCAATAGCACCTCTTGTAATAGAGTGTTCGCCTCCAAGCATAATAGGACTAAGGCGTTTACTAATTAAATAATTTGTTGCTGATTTAACCGATTCAATAACGGACTTTGAGTCATTTTTATCAATTAGTATTGATCCAAAATCAACATACATAATATCCTCAATGTCTTTTTTTATTTTTGGACAATATGTTTCTAAACAAGTACTGACTTGTCTTATTGCTTCTGGACCAAATCTTGCTCCTGGTTTAAACGAACATGTCCCGTCATAATTAACTCCAAATATACCAATTGAGCAATTCTCAGGACTTCTTTTTGCTCCCATATAAATTGCATTTTCGTTATCAAATAAATTTTTTGTCATCTTATGAATCTAGTTCTTTTACAATTTTATTTGGCATCATTTTGAATGCTGCATTTTGAAAATTTAAATTCCAAATTTCACATCCTTTTTCTATTTTTATGGCTGCATCATAATTATGCTTTGATAAATTTAGATCTTCTGAAGAAGCGAATGTCCAACTCCAAATCCCGCTTGGATATATAGGCACAAAGGAATACATAGTTTCAGAAACTTTAAATATATTTTTTAGGGTTTTCAAAATATTTATGTGAATATTTTTGAAGGATTCAGGAGATTCGCTTTGTGTTGCTAATATCCCCTTTGGTGTAAGTATTCTTTTACATTCTTCATAAAAAGAATCTGAAAATAATAAATTTGAAAAATCTGATGGATCTGAACAATCTATAAATATAACGTCGTAAAAATTATCTCTTGTTTTTTTTACCCATTTAACACCATCATCAACATGTATTTCTAATCTTTTGTCATTCCATGCTTCGCCTCCAATTTCTTTTAGAAATTTTTTAGATATTTTGATTACCTCCTCATCAATTTCTACTAGATCAATTTTTGATATTTGAGAATATTTAACGCATTCTCTTACAGTACCACCGTCACCACCACCAATAATTAGTACATTAGATTTTTCGTCAATGCTACTTAATGCAGGATGCACAAGACACTCATGATAATATTTCTCGTCTTTTAATGATGTCATCCAGCAACCATCTAACATTAAAGCTTTACCATAATATTCATTGTCAATAACAATAATTTCTTGATATTTTGAGGTTTTTTTAATTAGAATTTTCCCATTTAGGCCGAATCTTGAGCCTTTATGATATTCATCTATCCATGTTGTAATATTTGTCATTTGTTTTTAGGAATTTTCCCCGCCAGTTTTTGCTTGGCTATTTGCCAAAGCCGTTGAAAGTCTTTGGGAGTTTGTTTTTTAATATTATCTCCTGCATGCTCTTCGACGATTGAAAATCTGTCTAAAAATTTTATATTAGTTTTTTGAAGAGCTGAATCAGGATTAATTTTTAAAAAGTTTGAGAGATTCAGAAGGGTAAAGTAAAT
>QCIO01000016.1 GCA_003216635.1 Prochlorococcus sp. AG-402-L23
AACACAATGCTCTATTTCTAGAGGATTAGATAAATTACATTTAACTAGGTTAATTTTTGATTTAGTATTCATAAGTTCGCTCTTTAGTTTCTCCATTAAATCCATATTCCTGGAGAGCAAAATCAAATCCCAGCCATTATTAGCAAAAGTAATTGCAGTAGATCTACCAATACCCTTAGTAGCACCTGTTATAAAAGCTAGTTTCAATTTATTCAGTTTTTTGGGGGATTTCACTATAAATCTCTTCAATATTATTTGCTTCGATAAATTTACCTAAAACCCTAAATTTTTTATATCTTTCCTCAATTAATGCGTCTTCAGGCATTTGCAGTAAAGCATTTAGGTGTTTCTCAATAGCCTCTTTTAGTGTATTGCCAGCATCTAAAGGGGCCCAATTATTCCCACCAGAGGGTTCTGGTAATACCTCATCAATTATCCCCAATTTAAGTAAATCTTTACCTGTAATTTTAAGTGCTGCTGCAGCTTCTGGTGCCTTCGCAGCATCTCTCCACAAAATTGATGCACATGCTTCCGGACTAGCAACTGTGTAAACACTGTGTTCAAACATTAGTAACCTATCGGCAACACCTATTCCAAGTGCACCTCCTGAACCTCCTTCTCCAATGACAGTAGCTACAATTGGGACTTTTAGTCCAAACATCTCTCGAAGGTTTCTTGCAATCGCTTCCCCTTGACCCTGTTCTTCAGCTTTTAAACCAGCATAAGCTCCAGGAGTATCAATAAATGTAAGAATTGGCAAGGAGAATCTATTTGCATGATGCATTAATCTAAGAGCTTTTCTGTAACCTCCTGGTTTTGCCATCCCAAAGTTTCTTACTACATTTTCTTTTGTGTCCCTTCCTTTCTGATGCCCTAACATCAACACTGGTCTGTTATTTATCGAACCTATCCCCCCAATTAGTGCCATATCATCGCCACCATTTCTGTCTCCATGTAATTCGATCCAGTCATCACAAAACATTTGAACAAAGTCCAAAGTACTAGGTCTTTGAGGATGTCTAGCTACCTGAATCTTTTGAGAAGGGGTGAGAGATTTAAATATTTCTTCTCTTCTCCTAGCAGCTAAGGTTTCAAGCTGTAGAAGCTGTTGACTAACATCTACCTCTGAATCTCGAGCTAATTCTTTAATTTGCTCTATCTGCTTCTCAAGTTCAACAAGAGGCTTTTCAAAATCAAGGAGGTAACGTTTAGCCATAATTTAGACAGTTAACACTTTAGGCTGCTTATCAAGTCCAATCGCAGAAAAACCATGCTTTAAAGAAGCTGCTCCAATAAATTCCATCTTTTCAAGGGAAATATTATTTCTTCCCCAACTAAAGTTTGTATGACACTTTTCAAATTCTAAAATCATGGCTTCTGCAAAGCAAGCAAACATCTCTCGTTGAGGGTTTTGCATTTCCGCAAGTTCCATCATATTCCAACCAATATCATTGAAAAACTCTACTATACCTCCTTTTAAAACATGAATATTTTCGCCTTGAAATTTCTCATCAAGATTTTTGGGGTACCCTCCATCAATCATTAAACATGGTTTTTTTAAGTTTTCAGTATCAATTTCAATAGTTTTAGGCATACTTGCAACCCATACTACAATATCCGCCTGAGGCAATGCCTCATCTAAACTCGTTACAGTACCACCATCTAATTCTTTTTGTAACAGCGCTAGTGGTTCTTGTTGTCTTGCTACCATAAGAAGTTCTGAAATCCCAGTTTTATTGATAAGCCATCTACAAACAGCACTACCAATATCACCTGTAGCACCAATTACAGCAACAGTTGCTTTTTTAAGGTCTATCCCAATGCGAGGCGCATTTATTTCTAGTTGCTTACAAATAACCCATGCTGTATGTGTATTGCCAGTAGTAAATCTTTCCCACTCTAATGAAGTATTTCTAATTTGTTTATGTTGGAGAAGATTAAAATTCTCGAAAATAATAGAAGTAAATCCTCCTAAAGCGGTAATGTTAATTCCTTTTTTCTGAGCTAGTTCCATAGCATTGAGTACTTTTCTTCTGGCGGTTTTAAACCTAGAAAGCATTTCAGGAACAAAGCAAGAGTCTATGTAGGAACCTTCAATAGATATTCCAGTAGCACTCTTAACTTCTACATTCTCAACCAATTGGGGAGGTGCTGTACACCAAACATCTAGGTCGCCATCCGCAATATGATCAAAGCCTAGTAAGGAAGCTTTTCTTTTTGCATCTTCAAAACTAGTTGAGTGGCCTATTAACCCAAACATTTAAAATTTATTAATGATTTCTATACGTTGTTATGAAGAATAGCATAGAGGTAACTACTTAAAAAGAAAGATTAATTATTAAATTTCTTAATTAAGTAGGATTATAATTAGACGATAGCTGCCATAGCCATTCTTGCAATTTCTCTATTATCTAGACCTATTTCCATAAGGGTATCTTGATAAGCAATCATAAATTCTTCCATTAATTCTTCTCTGTCCATAGCTAAAACTGATGCATCATCTGCTACTTCATCTAACATCTTTTTAATTAAAGGAAGGTTAACCTTATTAGCTTCCATCAGTTCCTCTTTACAAGTAGATAAATTCTCTTTAAGCCACTCTTGACCGTAATTTAAATGAAGGTATTCATCTTTAACCACTCCTTCTGTTATTTTTTTTGCGAAAGGATCGGCGACTCTTATGTAGACGTTATAAGCAGAGATTGCGAATGCTTCGATTAAGATAGCTTGTATTAAAAGACATGTAGTTAAATTTCCCTTTTCGAGGGCAATTTGAAAATTACCATGTAATTTTGAAAAGAATTTTTTAGCAAATTCCATATCAGCTTCTACGCCTAAATTTCTTCCACATGCAGTAAACCCTTTTTTATGTTTCATTTCCATCCTCGCCAATTTAGTTAACTCTTCTATCTCATTTGGTATTAAAGTTGCTATTGATATGTAATTATCATGAGCCTCTTGCTCTCCCTCTATAACAATTGCATTAATTCTGCTATATGCATCCTTATAAGAATCTGTAGTAAAGTCTGGCAAATTTAAAGAAATCGAATTATTAGATTCCTCAATAGTTTTTTTATTTGATTCTAGAGTTTGCATGTCGTTAATCTTTAGCTCATTATGCATGATTATTACATGATTATAGTGATTTTATTTAAATATCATGAAAATAGTTTCAATTGTTAAGTCACATTTTTTACTTAAATTTTTTTAAGAATTATTTGGCCAATCTGATTGCATCAGATTTATTATCAATTTGAACCAATGATTAATCAATAATTCCTTTAAATTTTTTCCTAAAGACTCATTTGCTCCTCTGCTATCGCCGATAACACCTGATTTACTTATGTCGTCAGTAAGCCAAGCAGTAGGCGCATAGCCCTCTAGACTCCAACCTTCTGGGATATGTCCTTTAACGACCTCATTTGGGCGTTCATCACCTACTAATTCTGGTTTTAAAGCGAGCATCAAACTTGTTTCAGCTAAAGAAGCATGAAGCCCATCCTCAATCTCAGTTTTTGTTAACAATTCACTTAATCCATTAACACCACTCCATAAGAAACAAGGGAAAACTGCCATCCCAGGTGCAAAACTTCTTAGCTCTCTTGCCGCAGTATTTAATAGTGAGATTTGACCTCCATGTCCATTAATCAATATCAATCTTTTAAAACCCATTTCAGATAATTGACCTCCGACTTCCTTAATCATTGAGATTAATAAATTTGAGGAAAGTGAAATTGTCCCGGCAAAACCCTTATGTTCTGGAGAAAATCCAATATATTGAGTTGGAAGTTTTTTTAATGGAATATTAGGAGGGAATAATTTAAAAACTTCGGTAGTGATTTCATCAACAAAAATACTATCTGTAGCAAGAGGCAAATGCGGGCCATGTTGCTCAACAGCACCAAATGGCCAAATCACTGTTGATCTTTTGTCATTTGCAATACTCTCAATTTCTTGCCAATTTAAATAATCAAATTTATTAGGTATTGGTTTAAAGTTCATTAATTTTAATTTTGAGTACTAACATTTAGAGTATGTTAATAATTAATCATTCTTATTTTACCTACGATGGGAGTCAGAAATAAAAATGCCCAAGATAATATTCAACCAAAGGGCAATAAAAAAGATTTTAAAAAACCTCTTCAGGTACTTCACATAAGCAAGAAAGATACTCAAAAAGAATTTCAAGAAGTACGTAATGAGCAAAGCAATTCTCAAGAAGAAATTAAAAAAGAAAATATCGCAATCAAACCTCAAATAATTAGAGATGAAACAGTCAAAGAAGTTGAGGACAGTAATGAAAACACTAAAGTTTTTGATATTTCTCAACAAGACTTAAATAGACCCCTTAATTTTTCTGAGGAAAACACAGATTTTCAATTAGAAAGAACAGTTGATGAATTCGATTTTGATGAAAGTGCTTTTTTGGAGGCTTTAAATGCAAATGAGCCAATTGGGGCTACAGGAGAAACAATTTCAGGGAAGGTTATAGCAATCGAAAGTGATGGACTATATGTTGACATTGGTGGGAAAGCACCTGGCTATATGCCCAAAAAAGAATGTGGATTAGGCGTCATAACTAACTTTAAAGAGAAGTTTTCTATAGGCCTTGAAATGGAAGTTTTGGTTATCAAAGAACAAAATGCTGATGGAATGGTAACAGTGAGCGCTCGGGCATTAATTCTAAGGCAAAGTTGGGAGAAAGTATCAAGTTCCGCAAAAAATGGAGAATTAATTGACGTTTTAATTAATGGTTTTAACAGAGGTGGGCTTACGAGTGATATAGATGGATTGAGAGGATTCATACCAAGATCCCAACTTGAAGATGGTCAAGATTATCAATCTTTTGTTGGCAAAACATTAAAAGTAGCTTTTCTAGAAGTGAATCCAGAATCCAGAAAATTGGTTCTCTCTGAAAAAAAAGCATCAATAGTCACTAAACTTACAACTCTAGAATTAGGTCAATTAATTGAAGGAGAAGTTTTAGCAGTAAAACCATATGGCTTCTTTATTGATTTAGGTGGAGCTAGTGGACTTCTTCATCAATCCTCACTAACAAATGGATCAATTCGTTCTTTACGAGAAATATTTAGAGAGGGGGAAATTATAAAAGCTTTAATATCCGAAATTGACCTCGAAAAAGGGCGCATTGGTCTTAATACTGCACTACTTGAGAACTCTGCAGGAGAATTAATTATTGACAAACAAAAAGTTATGCAAGAAGCACCAGAAAGAGCACTAAAAACTAAATCACTCTTCGACAAAAAAGAAAAAGATAAATGAACATCAATAAAAAAACAGAACCAAGTCTTGAATTAAAAATTTCAGATTGGGAATTAGACTTTTATTCAAGACCAATTATTGAACTAAATGGGAAAAAGAGGTGGGAGTTAATTATTTGCTCTACAAGAAGTTATAAGACAGAAGGTGTTTTTCTTTGGAATAAAAAATGTCCTGCCAATGAAGTGAATTCTGTATGGCTTACAAAGGCACTAAATGAAGCAATAAATGATGCAAAAAAAGCAGGATGGGCAAAACCATCAATAGTTCGATTCTGGAGATCCTCAATGAAATCAATCATTAAGAAATCCCTGGAAGCCACTAGTATTGAAGCTCTTGTCAGTAGAAGAACCTATGATTTGTTAGATAGAATCGAATTTCTTGAAAAAGAGATTTATCCAAAGGAAAATGGCTATGTAAGAGGTGTACTAGCGCCAACTTTTACTTCTACGATGGAAAACTCACCTAAACCTTTACCAGAAGCAGTGAGAGGTGATGCTTTAACTATCGCTGAAATATCTATTGGCGAATTGAAAACAGCAGAAAATTGGCCTATGGAATTTGGAGATATTTTCCCAATTCAGCAAGAATTGGATAATACTAACTTAGTCCCTGGACTAAGACTCTTTAGCAAAGATAGATCCATAGCACTTTCTGCATGGTTCAGTTGTTTAGAACCTATAAAATTAATTATCCGTAAGAACCAACTCATTCTTGAAGCTTCAGAAGACGATAAGTGGCTGGTAACAGATCTACCAGAAAAAGATGCAAACATTTTAAGTGCAAAGTTTTTAGAGAATAAAAAACATTCTCTTGGTTATCAATTTATTTCGATACAGTCAACGCCATACATCGAAAAATTTGCAGGATTTTGGATCTTGAGAGACATTGAATTAATTAAGTAAATTCATTTAAGGAGCTTGAACTATTCCCTACAAAGAAATATATTTCTCAAAAGCTGAAATTTATATTCAAAACAAAAAATTTGAGTATTATTTATCGCCTATCCTTAGTCAACATAATTTCAAACATGCATACTTTACGAAGACTAGCTCTGAAAAATTTCTTCAATTATTAGGAAATCACTTTAATGAAAATTACATAAATTGTGTATCCAATCAAATTCACAGTAATAGGATTGTCTTTGGATCTCAATCGCAAGAAGGTAGTAAGACTAATGCAGATGGTCTTATTGGTAATAAATGCAATCAAAACTTATGGGTTTACACAGCTGATTGCATGCCAGTATTTTTTGCAGATAAAAAGACAAGAAATGTAGCAGCCTTGCATTGTGGAAGAAAAGGTTTAGAAAAAAAAATAATAAAAAATCTGGTTAAATTTTTCGATAATTTAGGAACATCTAGAGATGACTTACTTGTCGCAATAGGGCCATCGATATCTTGGGAACATTATCTAGTAGATAAGATCACACTCAAAGAATTTTATAGAAAGGCCGAAAACAAAAAAATAACGGTCACTTTGGCTAAAACTGAAAAAGATTTTTGTTTTAGTGCTTCAAAACACTTAGAAGAGAAACACTTATATCAACTTAATCTTAAAAGATCTGCCTATAGACAACTTTTAAATGAGGACATCCCAAATACAAATATAGACATCTCTAATGCATGCACATATAAATTAAAAAATCAATTTAATTCCTGGAGAAGGAGCAAAACAATCTCGAGACAATGGAATTTTATTTGCTCTTAGAAATAGTTAACTTGGACAAATTTCACTAGTTAAGTGTTTAGCAACTAATAATTCGGTCATCTCCTTAGTCCCTTGAATATTAAAAACTTTGGCTAATAATAAATTCTCTTTAAAACCAAAAGGTTTTATTTTTACTTTGCTTCCCCTTGGGAATTCACTCTTAAGTAAATTAGTTGCTTCGAGCTCATCATTTTCATTTACATCTACACAAAATAATCCAATAGTTAAATTCCTATTTTGATCCCCCACCATAATAGTATTAGAACTTTTAATTTGGAGAATTTCAGCCGAATTAACTATTACAGGATTAATAACAATCAAGCATACTACAATTAATAATTTTGATAATTTTTTCAATTAAGAAATATCTAAGTTTTTAAATAATATTAAAGTTAATTTTTTAAAATGACGCATTTAAAGAAATTAGTCTTGACAATTAACATATCCAACCATTTGAGCATTACTTTTACCAGGAGGAACCATTGGATAACAATTTTCACCTCTTCTGACAAGAATATTAATCAAGGAAGGGCCATCATGATCAAGAGCATTTTTTAATTCATTCTGTAATTGTTTTCTATCAGAGATTAAGTATCCTTTAACTCCAAAAGACTCAGCAAGTTTTACAAAATCAGGTTCACCACAACTCATGTCAGATGAGGAATACCTTTCATCGTAGAAACTTTCCTGCCATTGCCTTACCATCCCTTGCCAGCGATTATTTATTATGATTAATTTCACCTTTAAACCATATTGAGATAAAGTTCCTAATTCTTGAATATTCATTAAGACACTTGCATCTCCTGCAATACAAATTACATCAGAATTAGGTATGGCTGCTTTCACTCCAATTGCCGCTGGCAATCCAAAACCCATAGTTCCTAAGCCTGCACTACTAATCCATTTTCTTGGAGAATTCCTAAGGTATTGAGCAGCCCACATCTGATGTTGTCCTACATCTGTAGTTACATAAGCTTCCGGTGAAAATTCCCTCACTTTCAAAAGAACTTCCTGAGGATAAATTTCTCCTTCTTTAGGCGGGTCATATAAAGGGTGTTTATTTTTCCAAAAATCAATTTTTTCTAACCAGTTTTTTGTCTTACAAGTAAATTTGTTTTTTAGAGATTGTTCATTAATTTTGAGAACAGCTTTTGAAACATCAGAAACAATAGCAACATCTACACGTCTATTTTTATTAACTTCTGCTGGATCAATATCTATATGAATTACCTTTGCATTAGGAGCAAAAGTATCTAATTTTCCCGTCACCCTATCATCAAATCTAGCTCCAACAGCAATTAAAAGATCGCATTCTGTAACAGCAAAGTTGGCGTAAGCAGTTCCGTGCATTCCTAACATCCCAACTGACAAGTTGTCTTTTTCATCAAAAGCGCCTTTCCCCATCAAGGTCGTAGTCACTGGTATTTGATAATTCTTTGCCAAAGTTCTTATTTCATCATGAGCCCCTGAAGATATTGCCCCACCTCCTACATATAGAAGAGGTCTTTCAGAATCTTCTATTAATTTAATTGCTTTATTAATATCGCAATCATTAATATCTCCATTTCTTTTAAATCCTTTAGGAATAATATCACCAGGCAAAACTCTTTGGTAATTAAAGAACTCTTGACCTACATCTTTGGGTATATCAATTAAAACAGGGCCAGGCCTTCCAGATGAGGCTATAAAAAAAGCTTCAGAAACTACTTTCGCGATATCTGAAGGATCTCTTATTACCCATGAATGTTTTACTATTGGAAGAGTTATACCAAAAATATCAGTTTCTTGAAAAGCGTCTGTCCCTATAGCAGGTCTTGGAACTTGGCCTGTAACTACAACTAGGGGGACTGAATCCATTTGAGCAGTGGCAATTCCAGTTACCAAATTTGTTGCTCCTGGACCTGAGGTCCCAAAACATACTCCTACTTCACCAGTTGATCTTGCATATCCATCAGCCGCATGTGAACCACCTTGTTCATGCCTTACCATATAATGCTTTAACCAACCATTTTGTTCTGCCTTATGAACAGCGTCATATATTGGTAGTATCGCTCCTCCAGGATATCCAAATATAACTTTTACCCCATGAATTTTTAAAGAATCCATTAGTGCATCTGCACCAGTTATCCAAACTGGATTTTCATATTTTGAACTACCCTTTGAAAAGGATCTCGAAGTAAGGGTCACTAAAGAAATTCAATATTTACTATAAATATTAAACTTAATTAAAAACTTTTGCCTCATTTAGAAATGTAATGTCAGAAATATATTCAAAAGAATCTCTCAATAAATGTAAAATTTTCGAATAACTATCAATTTTTCTTCATAAGATTCCTAGTCTATGTAAAGGTCCAGAGCCTGAAATAAGTTCAATAAAAAGCACAAGAAAAATAATCATTGCAACCCTTCCATTCCACACTTCTGAACTATTATTCCAACCCCATTGCCACTTCTCTTGGGGATAAAGTTTAACTTTTTCAGGCAACTGAGAAGCCTCCTCTATATTAACTAGAGGCCCTTCCAAACAGGAAATAACTAGATCACTAAGACCTTCAATAAAAGTAGGATGAGTATTTAGAGCCTTAACTCTTCGAAAGTTTTTAATGCCAGCCTTTTCAGCAATTTCTTTATATTCAATATCAATTTCTTGCAATGTTTCGATATGTTCTCCAACGAAACTTATGGGAACAACAATCAGATCATTAACATTTGACCTTCCAAGATCAGCTAACACTTCTTCTGTATAAGGCTTCAACCATTCAACAGGACCAACTCTACTTTGATAAGAAAGTGTATGAGGGTTACTATGCCCTAAACATTTTTCCAGCTCATTTATTATTAATAAAGAACAATCTTCTATTTGTTGTTTGTAGGGGTCTCCAGCTTCCTCTACGTAACTCTTAGGAACTCCATGAGCAGTAAAAAATATATGAGCTTTTGTAGGTGATTCACAAAGTGAAATTTGTTCAGAAATTAATTCGACCATAGACTTTAAATAACCTGATTGACTGAACCAACTCCTTACACATCTCATTGGAACTTTCTTAAATTCATCATCAGAATCTCGCAATTTTTTTAATTCTCTAAAGCTCGAACCACTAGTACTTATCGAAAAATGTGGATACAAGGGTATTACAACAACTTGATCTATGCCATCTGCTTTCATATCAGCGATAGCTGATTCGGTAAAAGGATGCCAATACCTCATAGCGATATACGTAGTAGCATTTAACCCCTGGTCCCTTAATTTAGATTGTAATTCTCTCGCTTGTTGTTCAGTTATCCTTCTGATGGGTGAACCTCCACCTATAGAAAGGTAGGCCTGTTGTGAAGTAGTACTCCTAAGCGTACTAATTAACCAAGCTAGGGGTTTTTGAAAAACAGGGAAAGGCGTCCTGATTATTTCTGGATCAGAAAAAAGATTATATAAAAATGGGCCGACATCAGTAATGCGTTCAGGCCCTCCTAAATTCATTAGTAAGACGCCTATTTTTTCCATCTAAAATTTATGGAGATTGAAAATCAACATTAAAAACGTCATGATATGGTCAATTATATAAGTTAATGAACGTAATTCAGGAAATTAATAATGTCAATGATAAATTTGCTACTCAAGGCAGCAAGCTTAAAATTGAGAAAAGAGGAGAGAAATTAAATATTCGTGGTTCACTACCCTCCAAAGAAGATAACAATAACTTTAAAATTCAAAGAATATCTCTTGGTTTAAAGGCTGATATTTCTGGATTAGAGGAGGCCAAAAAAAAATTACAATTAATCAATTTGCAATTGGAATTGAATCAATTTGATTGGATTAGCTGGACAGGCAAACCTTTTAAAAAGGAAATAAAAGATGGTTGTGAATTCCCAAAAAGATTAAATCAATTTGAGGAATTTTTTTTTAAAGAAAACAAAAGTGATTTTCGAACAAGCACTAGAAAAACTACTTGGAGAAGTTCTTACAAACCATATATGAAAAGAATCCTAAATATTTACAATGACTATGAGAATGAAGATTTAGAAAAAATATTTCAAAAAACACTTGAAAGTTATAAAGAAGGTACCAGAAGTAGGAAACAATGCGCTACTTCTTTAAGTGTTTTAGCTAAGTTTTTGGACATTAAACTACCAGAAGATTGGAAATTAAATTCTAGAGGATATGGCCTGAACAAAGCAGGATTTAGGGATCTCCCTAAAGACGAATTAATAGAGAAACTGTGGGAGACGATACCAAATAAGTCTTGGAAATTTGTCTTTGGTTTGATGGCTACATATGGATTAAGGAATCATGAAGTATTTTTTTGTGATTTAAGTTCTCTAACTAATTTTGGGGACAAAATTATTAGAGTTTTACCTACAACTAAAACTGGGGAACATCAAGTTTGGCCATTTCATCCTGAATGGGTGGAAAAGTTCGAATTATCACAACTTGGTAAGAATCCAGAACTTCTACCAAATATTAATAGAGACCTTAAAATTACAACCTTACAGAATATTGGAAAAAAAATTACAGACCAGTTTAAGCGTTACTCTTTACAAATAAAACCTTATGATCTAAGGCATGCTTGGGCAGTTAGGACAATTTTTTATGATTTACCTGATACTGTGGCTGCCAGAATGATGGGACATTCGGTTAGTTTACATACTCAAACTTATCACCATTGGATTACTAAAAGAGATCAACAAAAGGCAGTAAATAATGCACTTTTAAAAGTTAAAAGGGTTAAAAATATTTAAAGATTTATAATAATTAAATAAAAATAAGGGTCATATGCAAGAAAAACCTTCATCTTTCGAGAAAATATTTAACCTCGATAATCAAGCAAATAAAATTGGAATGGGAGGTAAATTATCACCGGAAAACGATGAGGGCTCATATAAAAAAAGAATGCAGCAAAGAAAAGATATTCAAGCCCAAAGACTACAAATTAGAAAAACAAAAAAAGGATTATTGATTGTTTTTACAGGAAATGGCAAGGGCAAGACAACTGCATCTTTAGGTATGGCCTTAAGGACATTAGGGCATGGCTATAAAGTAGCAATAATTCAATTTATCAAAGGAGGCTGGACCACTGGAGAAGAAAAAGCACTTAAAAACTTGTCTTCAAATATATCTTGGCATTCATTAGGAGAGGGATTTACTTGGGAAACACAAGACAGAATTAGAGATGAAAAATTAGTTCAAGAGGCGTGGCAACTGGCCAAAAAATACATACAAAACGAATCTTATAAACTTATCATTCTTGATGAAATTAATATTGCGACAAAACTTGGTTATCTTGCACCGGAAGAAATAATCACTTTTTTAAAAGGCTTAAATAATAGAAAAAATCATATTGTTTTAACTGGAAGGGGAGCATCTAATTCAATTATCAATTACGCTGATCTAGTTACAGAAATGAAACTTATAAGACATCCATTTAAAGAACAAGGAATAAAAGCACAAAAGTGTGTTGAATTTTAGTTGAAGTAAATTGTTATTTAAATTTTCTTTAGGCAGGTTTAGAAATGTTTAAAGACGCAAGCAATATCTGAACAAAAAATAAATTTGGTGCATTTACTTGCTAAGGTCTTAAAAGTACAATTATTGAATGACTTACAAAAGAGTTCTCTTAAAACTTAGTGGTGAAGCACTAATGGGTGAAAAACCTTATGGTATTGATCCTGCTATAGTTCAGTCAATTGCAGAGGATGTTTCAAAAGTAGTAGAAAATAATGTACAACTTGCAATAGTTGTTGGTGGCGGAAACATTTTTAGGGGGCTTAAAGGATCTGCAGACGGAATGGATCGCGCGACGGCTGATTATGTAGGGATGCTAGCAACAGTAATGAACGCAATTTCACTTCAAGATGGTCTTGAGAGAGTAGGAGTTGCAACCAGAGTGCAAACAGCAATCGAAATGCAGGAAATTGCCGAACCCTACATCAGAAGAAGAGCCATGAGGCACCTAGAAAAAGGTAGAGTTGTAGTTTTTGGAGGTGGATGCGGAAATCCATTTTTCACGACTGATACTACGGCAGCTTTGAGGGCAGCAGAGATAAACGCTGAAGTTGTTATGAAGGCTACTAAAGTTGATGGAGTATACGATCGTGATCCTAATCAATTTGAAGATGCAAAAAAATATTCCTCTCTAAGTTATCAACAAGTTCTTAGTGACGAAATTGCAGTAATGGACAGTACTGCGATTGCACTTTGCAAAGATAATAATATCCCAATTATGGTTTTTGATATATTCAAAAAAGGGAACATTTCTAAAGCTGTTGCTGGTGAGCCAATAGGCTCTTTAATTAGTTAAAGATCATTTAATTTTTTTAATTATGAAAGAAAAAGAAATTCAAGAAAATATGAATAAAAGTATTGAAGCCACACAAAGAAACTTTAATACAATTAGGACAGGCAGAGCTAATGCTTCCTTGTTAGACAGGGTAAGTGTTGAGTACTACGGAGCGGAAACACCAATTAAATCGCTTGCCACTATAAGCACTGTTGATTCTCAAACAATTTCAATACAACCTTTCGATATTTCATGTTTACAAGCGATAGAGAAATCTATTTCTATGAGTGATTTAGGTATTACTCCAAATAATGATGGGAAAATAATAAGAATAAATGTTCCTCCTCTAACAGAAGAAAGAAGAAAAGAATTTTGTAAATTAGCCTCTAAATATGCAGAAGAAGGAAAAGTAGCTTTGAGAAATATCAGAAGAGATGCTGTTGATAAAGAAAAAAAAGACGAAAAAGATGGCCTTATTTCTATTGACGAATCGAGGGATAATCAATCTGAAATTCAGAAAATTACTGATAAATATATTGCCTTAATAGAAACTAAATTGTCTGAGAAAGAAAAGGAAATTCTAAAAGTTTGATAGGATTTGACGTTGTAATAATTGGTGGAGGTTTATCAGGATCTTCCACCGCTCTTAACCTATCAAAGAAAGGATATTCTGTTTTAATTATCGAAAAAGAAAAATTCCAAGATTACAAACCATGTGCAGGCGGGATGGCATCTTCAATGCAAAGATTTCTTCCTTTAGATATAAAAGATTCCATAGCTTCAAAAATTAAGAATGTTGAATTCAGATGGAAGGCTTCAGATAATGTAACTGCTGATCTAACTGGTGAATCCCCATTTTGGATTATTAAAAGAGAGAAACTTGATCAATTATTACTTGATGAGTCCTTGAGTAATGGAGCTCAGATAATGAGACCATTATTGATAGAAAAAATCATAAAAAAAAATGATAAATGGGAAATTACATGCAATAACAAAAAAAAATATATTACAGAATTTCTTGTAATTGCAGATGGGTCCCAATCAAAATGGGCGAGTTATTTCAATTTAGGGCCAAGAAAACCGAAATTTGCGAACACAATCTCATTAAGATTGAAAGGGTTAGGTGAAATACCTAGAGATGCAGTTAGATTTGAGTTTGGATTTATAAAATATGGTTTTGCATGGGCATTCCCCCTAAAAGAAAGCTTAAATATTGGTTTAGGGACTTTTATAAATAATGGTCTTCTAGAAAATCAAGCTATAAATAAACAAGTAATCAGAAGCTTCGGTTTTGATGATTTTCCTTGTAAAACAATTAGTAAGAAACTGAGAATATGGAATGGCTTCCACTCAATTAATGGTGACAAAGTTTTAGCGGTTGGAGATGCAGCATCTCTATGCGATCCATTTTTAGCTGAAGGAATTAGACCATCTTTAATTAGCAGTTTTTATGCTGCAGAATACATAGATCAGTGCCTATCAGGAAAAGTAGATGGTTTAAATCTTTATACGAAAAAAATTAACAACATTTGGGGGGGGTCAATGGCTTGGGGGAGGAGAATAGCCCAAGTATTTTATAGATTTCCCAGAACTGGATACCAATTAGGTGTCAAAAGAAAAACAGCACCTAAACGTATTGCTCAAATATTATCAGGAGAAATGAGTTATGAAGATATCGCAAAAAGAGTTATCAGAAGACTTTTAACAAAAAGTGGGACTTAATTCTTTTTCAATTCAAACTTAAATTTAGTTAGCAGAAATCAATTTATAATTTTTAATCTCTGAATATCTCTTTAGTAGCAGCTCTTCCAATTCTTCTATAGCCTTACTGAATCCAGTGATACCTTCACTAAGCTTTTCACTTGCCATTTGATCTTCTAACATATTTAATCTGAAATCTTTTTCTCCAAATTCGTAGCCAATAGAATTATTTATTTGGGTACTTACATCTAATTTTCTAACTAACTCTCCTTTTTCTTTTTTCAGTTCCTCAAGAAATTTTGGTGCGATAGTTAAAAGATCGCAACCTGCTAATTCTTTTATTTCATCAAGATTTCTAAAACTCGCTCCCATTACTTCTGTCTTGAATCCCTTTTCTTTAAAGTACTTGTATATTTGTGTAACCGAAATAACACCAGGGTCTTCAGGACCAACAAAACTAGTTTTACCAGTTTTCGCTTTATGCCAATCCAATATACGGCCAACGAACGGAGAAATTAGAGTTATCTTTGCATTGGCACAAGTTACCGCTTGGCAAAAGTTAAAAAGTAAAGTTAAGTTGCACTTAATACCCTCTTTTTCCAGAATTTCAGCTGCCTTAATTCCTTCCCAAGTTGCAGCAATCTTAATCAAAATTCTTTCCTTTTCAATTCCAAAATTTTTGTAAAGATTGATCAATTTTCTCGCTTTTTCTACCGTAGCTTCGGTGTCAAAGCTCAGTCTTGCATCAACTTCCGTAGATACACGCCCTGAAATAATTTTCAATATTTCTTTTCCAAAAAATACTGAAACTTGGTCAACAGTTTCTTTGATTAATTCAATTTTGGAGAATCCTTGGGGCAATGCATTTTCTGAACTTTCTAAAGCTTTATCGATTAATTTCACATAATCAGGGTTCTTAGCAGCAGCAAGAATTAGTGATGGATTGGTGGTGGCGTCCCTTGGTTGAAATTTTTTTATCGAATCTAAATCTCCAGTATCAGCAACAACAACGGTCATTGAGGACAATTGTTCTAAAATTGATTTCATATCTAGATAATCATACATATACACAAAGTAGCTTTTATTCCTAATGAAATCATCAGATAATGAACAAAATATTTATAAAATTGGAAAATTTTAGGGTTTTTTAACAATCAATCCATTATCTTTAATCTTAGGAGGTATTTTTTCAATTACTATCAAACTCTCGATAATTTCTTTAGCAACTGGTACCGCAACAGTTGAACCATATGCATAAGATTTAGATGGCTCATCAACAACTACTAGGACAGCATATTTCGGATCATTAACGGGTAAGGTTGCCACAAAACTGCAAACTTTTTTACTTGTATAGGAACCATTTAAGGCTTTTTGGGAAGTGCCCGTTTTGCCCGCTATCCTATAACCCTCGATTTTCACTCCTGATCCACTACCTTTATCAACTACGCTCTCCATCCATTCAAGAACAGTTTTAGAGACTTCGTGTGAAAAAAATTGTTTTTTTGGATTTTTATTAACTCTTTCTTGAAAACTTGAAGTTACATGAGGAGTCACTTCAAAACCACCATTTGCTAGAGCCGCATGAAGTTGAACCAATTTAAGTGGCGAGATTGAGAACCCTTTACCAAAAGAAGTTACGGCAGGCTCAATTGATTGATTTACAAATAAATCTTTTCTCTTTAGTTGGCCAGCAGTTGATTCAAATAAGTCAGTCTCTAAATTTTTATTTATACCTAAATTTTTTAGCCAATCCCAATAAATTGTAGGGTCTAAATTTTGCATTATTTTTACCATCCCAACATTACTTGAAACCTGCAATAATTTTGGATAGTTAATGTATCCGTTACCTTTTTTATCCCAATTAGAAAGTGTCCATCCTCCAACTTTAATCTCTCCAATATCTTCAACTAATCCATCTTTATGAATAATTTTTTCTTCTAAAGCCAAGGCAAGATTAATAGGTTTAAAAGTTGAACCAGGCTCAAATAAATCTTGAGAATACCAACCCCTAAAGAGTTCGGAATCATACTGCCAAAATTTATTTGGATCATATGACGGGAATGTAACCAAGGAGAGAATTCGACCATTATTAACATCCATAACTATCGCAAATCCCTTCTTTGCTTTCCATTTGCTTACTTGCTTTGATAATGCATTAAATGACGCTTTCTGTAATTTTGAATCAATAGTTAGGTCTAAACTTTTGTAATCAGAAATAAAATCACCTGGGGCTGAATTATCCGGGAGAGGAGTTCCATCTCCTCCTCTTTTTATTAAATTACTTTTATTAAAAACTTTAATTTGATTATCTAAATGAAGCTCTAAACCTGCTGAAGCTATATTCTCATCATTAACAAAACCGACAAGATTAGAGTAAAGCACCCCTTGTGGATAATATCTCTGCGAATATTTAAACAAATCAAGTCCGCTTATTTGAAGGTTCTTAATCTTTTCTGCCTTTTCTTCAGAAATTTTATCCAAAAGTTTAATACCACTCATTTTATTATTAAATTTACTCAAGAGTATTTCACTATTTATATCCAAAATAGATGACAACTTTTCTGTAACTTCTTCAATACTGCGAACTCTGTTGATTGAATCACCAGGAAAATTAAAATATTTTGGATGGGCCCATAATTTATAGAGCGGTTTATCGTAAGCAATTAGTCTATTATTTCTATCAACAATCGCTCTCCTTTTTTTTAAGGCGTTAGTTTTAGAAGACTGTATTAATCTAGCTTTTCTTTGCAAATCAGAGGCGTTAAAGACCTGCAATTTAACTAACCTACCAAACAAACAAAATATTAATATTAAGCTAAAAATATAGAGAAATTTAAATCTTCTTTGATCAAGGGGTTTTAGACTAACAATTTTTTTATATTTTTTCATCAATATCCCCTTTGATATTTGCTATCACTAAACCCTTCAATGAAACTACTTAAATTTTTCTTTAATAAACTTTCTTTCTTTTCTAGAAGTTTATCTAGATAGATTAAATCTTCAGGTTTAGTTTTTCTATAAATATTCAGAGACTCAAGTTCAATAATATAAAATTCCTCAATTTTAGAAATATAATCAATGAGATTATTATTGATAGCTCTTGTTGTAGATAAGTTTTTATATATATTTGACCATTTTCTTTGACTATTAAAAGACAAGAAAAATAAGGTGAAAATTAATACCAAAAGAGAGATATTAATGGTGTCGAAAATTTGATGTATTAATTTGATATTAATTATGGATATTTTTTCAGAATTTTTTTTACTTTCATATGGAACTTTTTTTTTTAAATTAAGTTGATTCCCATAAGGTTTCATCTATGATTTTTTATTTAAATAAAAGAAGTGTTATTAATTAAATAAACATCTTTTTGTTTGATTCGCAAGTAAAAAATTAAATTCTTTATGTCCTCAATAAGAACAAATTTAAGAAAGTCAATCCATTCCATAAAGAATGCATAATCACTGAGGCAAACAAACTCCCTGAAGCAATTCTTGTAATTGCTAATCCAATCCCTAGAACAAATAATGGTGGCATTTCTCCCAAACTTAAATGGGCTAATGCAAAAATAAAAGCTGAAACTATGATTCCCAAAATTACTCCAAAATCTCTTGAAAGAGTTGGTAGTAAAATACCGCGAAATATAATCTCCTCAAATAAAGGAGCTAATAGAGTTGTTGTTACAAATAATAGAAAAAATGATAAGTAATTATTATTATTAAGAACAATTTCCAGCAAAGGGTTACTCCCATTCTGATTATCGATCAGACTATTCATAATTAGAGAGATCAATAAAACAAAAGGAACAATTGTTAACCAACCTTTAATTCCCTTAATAATTGCATATTTTATTGGCAAGATATTGAACTGTAAATAATCCTTTTTAAAAGCAAATTCACCATTCAAAGATTTAATTTGATAATAAACTATCCCTAATGGCGGAATAGCCATAAAAAGATATCCAAAGAATATTTTTAAAGATTGAGATAATTCATTAGAGATATTTTTAGAAAAAAGTTCAACCAAACTGATAGAAAACAAAGGTGATACCACTTCTCCTAAAACAACAAATCCACCTGCAATTAATAAAACCATATCTATTAATTCTAAATCTAAGGATTTAATTTCTTGCCAACCAAACTTTTTCAAAAATATGGTGGTCCATAATGTTTTTAAAGCCAGAATAGAGCCAATAAGAATTGTTAAAAATGGTATTAGTCTTAGGACTAATAATTTTAAAAACATTTTGCTTGAAAATGATTTTGTTATTAATGCACTATCGTCAAAATCAAATTTCCGGCTTAAAAGGTGATATAAAAATCTATCCCCTTTAAATAAATCAAATTTATTAGAATTTGGTTTATATGAATTATTATTAGATTTTTTTTCTATCTCATCAATCAGAAATTCAAAGTTTTTATTTTCAAAATCTTTGAATATATTTTTATATATTATAGGATCATTTGATTCTGAAGTAATTATTCGAATTAATTTATTTCTTTCTGTTAGCTCTTCAAATGAGACCTCCTTTAGTGATTTATTTATTTGATCAACAGGATCATTAATGATAAAAAATTTTTTAAGATTTACAGGTATTGACTGGACAGATAATTCAACAATTTCTTGCTCTTTTTGACTAATATCAAATGAGACAGATGCTCTATTTAAACTATCTCTTAAGCCTTGCTGCCATACAAAAAAAGTTATGACTATAGAAATAAAAGCTAAAGTGAGTTTTGACTTAGAAATATTTTTGAAGATCATAATTTATTATATTGTTGAAAACTATAGTTAGTTATCATTGAATTTCCTTATATTTATGTATCTATTTTAATCACGCCATGAGATGATTAAATTATCTTAATTTTTAAATTTATATAATGGCTATACGATTAGTTTTAGTTAGGCATGGACTAAGCAGTTTCAATGCAAAAGGATTAATTCAAGGAAGAACAGACGATTCATTATTAACTGATGAAGGATACGAACAAGCACAAAAAGCAGGAAAAGCATTATCAAAAATAAACTTCGATAAAATCTATTCTTCCCCACTTGTGAGAGCTGCAGAGACTGCAAAAACAATTAAAAAGACTTTCAATAAAGAACAAGATATTGTATTCGATGATAATTTGCTAGAGGTAGATCTTAGTGAATGGTCTGGTCTAAAAATTGATGAAATAAAAAAGAAATTTCCAGAAATTTATCCTATATGGAAAAAAGATCCAGAAAATCTAATCTTAAAAAGAAATGACAATAAAACTTATAAACCAATTCAAGAGTTATTTTTTCAAGCAACAAATTTTGTAGAAGATATTTTAAAAATTTATCTAGACAAAGATGATGTAAATATTTTAGTTGTAGGACATAATGCAATTCTCAGATGTTTAATACTCTTGTTATTAGGAAAGCCTAAGCAAGGGTTTAGAAAAATTAGATTAGAAAATGCTTCTTTCTCGATACTCAATATTTCAAGGAAAGATAACTCTTATAAGAGCCAAATTGAATGCTTAAATCAAACTTCCCATCTGAATAAAAATATTCCAAATCAAATTGGCGATTCCAGAATATTTCTAATAAGGCATGGTGAAACTAACTGGAACAAAGAGGGTAGATTTCAAGGCCAAATTGATATCCCTTTAAATGAAAATGGAAAAAATCAAGCTAGAAAGACTTTTGAGTATTTGAGAAATATTTCTTTCAATAAGGCATTTTCAAGTTCAATGCATAGGCCTTATGAGACTGCACAAATAATCCTTCAAAATAGCAAAGATTTAAAATTAGAAAGAATAAATTCACTTGTAGAAATTAGTCACGGATTATGGGAGGGTAAACTGGAAGCAGAAATCAGAGAAAAGTGGCCTGCTTTACTAAAAAATTGGCATGATAAACCAGAAGAAGTAATAATGCCCGAAGGTGAATCAATAAAAGATGTATCAGAAAGATCCGTAGAAGCTTTTAACAAAATCTGTTCATCTCAAAAGGATAATGATCTAAGCCTTCTAGTTGCTCATGATGCAGTCAATAAAACTCTAATTTGCAACATCCTTGGCATTAATTATTCAAATATTTGGATGATAAAACAAGGTAATGGTGGCATAACTATAATTGACCTTTTTAATGATCCCAATAAGACCCCAGTAATTAGCGCTCTAAACATTACAACCCACTTAGGAGGAATAATTGATTCAACTGCTTCAGGTGCACTTTAAAGTAAAACCATTTTTAAAATTTATTTTGATGAAGTCAGATGCCGAAAAAGGGGGGTTAATTTTTGAAAAAGCCAACTTGACTAAGAGGCCAAAATCTGAAATATGCTTTACCAATGATCTCCTTTTTATGAAGAAATTTACTTCCAGGCCAATATCTTCCATCCCAGCTATTTGACCTATTATCGCCTAAAACTAAAAAATGATCTTCTGGAACTTTTATGTTTTCAAATTTACCACATTGATTAAACAGGGTTAATGAGCACTTATAAGAGACATATGGTTCAGGAATTAATTTATTATTAATTATTAATTCACCCTTCGTATTTACACTGACAATTTCTCCTGGAAGTGCGACCACTCTCTTAATATACGCATCGCAAGCTTGATCCCTAAAGCCGGGAATAAACGACATCGGAGGAAAACTCATAAAAAAACAATATCTTTTTTTCGGTAGAGGCTTAGATCTTGATGAAATTAATTTTTCGTCAAAGGCGTAAGGTGAGTTAAAAACAACGATATCTCCTCTTTTTGGTAAAGAGTTTCTTAGTGAAAATTTTTCAATAATTAACCTATCGTTTATTTGTAATTCTGGGAGCATTGAACCAGAGGGGATATAACGTGGTTCTGCGAAAAAAGATCTACAAGAAGAAACAAAAAAAGTTAATAGAATTAGTAGACCCCATTCTTTTAAAAAACTTTTAATAGAAGCACGCATAAAATTAATAAAGTTTTAATTTTTTAACCTTATATAAATTGTTTGGCATATTCAATTTCGTTAAAACCTAATATTACTTTTTTCCCTTCATAAATCAAAAATGGTCTTTTTATTAATTTGCCATCACTTAAAAGGAGTTGAATAATTTCTTCCCTTGATAAACAATAGATATCATGATTAAGAGTTTTAAAGGCTTTACCTCTTGTATTAAAAATCCTTTTTTTATCATCAGAGAATTGTTCTAAAGCTAGATTTAAATAATTAACAAGTGGTGGTTCTTTTACAATATCAATTGATTGGAATTCGAAATCTTTGCTTTTAAGCCACTTTGCAGCTTTTCTGCAAGTAGAGCATTTTAAATAACTATAAAAAATTATTTTTTTCAATTTAATTTACTAATTTTTGATTTCTTAAGTACTTTAAAGTTTTTCTTTTTTGTGGATAGACAACTTTTCAATAAATTTTCAACCGCATCAAAATCCCTCCAACCTTCAATTTGAACTGTTCTCCCATCAAGACCTTTACTTGTCCTAAAGAATTCTGCAACATCCTCAAGCTGGTTAGGAGCAATTTGATTAATACTAACTATATTAGCCTGTCTAGGATTAGCCATAGGCACACATAAAAGTTTTCCATCATATGCGCCACAATCATGCATATCTAAAACTCCAATAGGTCTAGCTTTTATTAAACAACCAGCAAAAGTAGGCTCATCCATTATCACCATTGCATCAAGAGGGGCTCCATCATCAGCTAGGGTATTTGGGATAAAACCATAATCAAAAGGATACCTCACTGAAGAATGCAATACTCTGTCTAAGGCCATTATTCCTGCATCAGAGCAATATTCATATTTATTCCTACTCCCTGCAGGTATTTCAACAACAATATTTACTATTCCCTTCATTGGAGATGGAGGTATTGAACTAAGGTCCATCTTTTTTAAAATCGTGATTATGAATTATCTCGTTTCCTTGAGATAAAGGTCTTCCAATTAAAATGCTTAAAGAAGGTAAAAAAATTGTCAAAAGGGCAAAAATAATACCTAGAGATGTTAATGATAAACTCCTTATACTTAAAGGGTCATCATCATCTCTTTCAAAATCACTTCGAGCAGAACCATGAGGAGATTCTTCGCTTGATTTACTTTGAATAAACTGCTTTGATTTCGTGTAACTCAAGAACTCTTAATTGGTAAAGATTAAGGAGATAATTAAACATCATTATCCTACATTCAAAATGTCAATAAATCAAAACATTGATTAGTAACTTTTTAATTACTCTTTTTCTAGCAAAGACCTAATAGATTTTAGTTCTTCTAATATTTGCACCAGTATATTTTGAGCAGCGGAGGAAGGTGTATTAAAGACCTCCACAGTAACCTCCTTAATTCTTAGAATATCTTTTGCAAATCTTGCTACTTCATTAGGATGAAACATTAAAGGATCTTTTTGATCTGTTCTAAATTCGGGATTTAATTTTCTTGGATTAAAGCTAGGGTTTAGATTTCTTAAATCTGTATTTGTATACCTATAGACAGAAGCTCTTGATCTATTTAGGAATTTTTGAACTTCATCAATACCTACTAATTCCTCTTGGCTAGAAATATTGGAATCTATATTTTCCATAAACTTAAGAAAATGTTTTATTAATAATGAACTTTTAAGTTAGTTTGAACTTCATTACTGAAGAAGTTAGCAGAAACAATATTTTTAGACTAGCCGCGTTGAGGGACTCAAGACACTTTAAATTATTTTTTCATCTTAATTGATAAAATTAAATATTATTAGGGACTTTTTTGTATGCGCGTGACAACCTCATTTCCTCTGGGGACACTTCGTGACACACCTTCTGAAGCTGAGATTATTTCACATCAATTACTTTTAAAAGCTGGGTATATTCGCAGAGTTAACAGCGGTATTTATGCATACATGCCAATAATGCTTAGAGTTATTGAAAAAATATCCGCAATAATAGAAAGTGAACTTAATAGTATTGGCTGTACAAAATTACTATTACCCCAACTTCATCCTGCAGATTTATGGAGAAAAAGTGAAAGGTGGGAAGGATATACTGCAGGGGAAGGAATAATGTTTAATCTCAAAGATAGACAAGGTAAAGAATTTGGTTTAGCTCCAACTCACGAAGAAGTGATCACTAGTATTGCATCAGAGACCATCAACTCCTATAAGCAATTACCTCAATGTTTTTATCAAATTCAGACAAAATTTAGAGATGAAATAAGGCCAAGGTTTGGATTGATGAGAAGTAGAGAGTTCATAATGAAAGATGGTTATTCTTTTCATTCTTCAGAAAACGATCTGGCTTCTTTCTATGAAAAGGTGGGCAATGCTTATGAAAATATTTTTAAATCTTGTGGACTGCAGACAGTAGGGGTCGAAGCTGATAGTGGAGCAATTGGCGGTGCTTCATCTAAAGAATTTATGGTAACTGCTGATGCTGGGGAAGATTCCATTTTGTTTACTCAAAGTGGTTCTTATGCTGCCAATATTGAAAAAGCTGTTTCTCTTCCCTCTCAACCTATTCCACTAAAAGATAACATTGCAGAGTGGTTGGAAACACCTTATCAAAAAACAATCCAAGAAGTTTGCGATAATAATAATTTATACCCTAGTCAGATTATTAAAGTAGTAATATTCCTTGCACAGTTCGAAGGTGAATTTGATGTCCCAATTCTTGCATGCATAAGAGGCGATCAACACATTAATGAAGTAAAGCTTTTTAATTTAATCAATAAACTTCATAACTTCAATCTCCTTAATCTTAAAAAGATTGAAGACAAAAATTCTATCGAAAAAAATCTAGTTGATTTACCCTTAGGTTTTATTGGGCCAGATTTAGATAATAAAACTATTAAAGCTAGTTCTAATTGGGATAAAAAATGGACAAGAATAATTGACCATTCTGCAAGTGACCTTTCAACGTTTATAAGTGGTGGGAATAAAGTTAATTTCCATAAAGTTTTTCAAGAATTTTCTTTTGCTGCGAAAGACTATCTAATTGGGGATATCAGGAATGCTAAAAAAGGAGATAAAATAAGTATTGATAATGATGAGGAACTCAAAGAAAAAAAAGGTATCGAAATTGGACATATTTTTCAATTAGGTCAAAAATATAGTGAAAAATTAAATGCAAAGTTCTCTGATAAGGATGGAAAGTTAAAGAATTTATGGATGGGTTGTTATGGAATAGGAGTGACAAGAATAGCTCAAGCTGCTATCGAACAGAATCATGATCAAAAGGGAATTTGTTGGCCTATCCAGATTTCTCCTTTTGAAGTTATTATTATTCCAACAAACCTAAAAGATCCTATACAAAGTGACCTTACTGAGCAAATCTATAACAACTTTTTAATTAATAAAATTGATGTCCTTCTTGATGATAGAAACGATAGAGCTGGAGTAAAATTTAAAGATGCGGAATTAATTGGGTTTCCTTTTCAGATAATTGTTGGCAGAGATTCTGTTAATAAAGAAGTAGAACTTTTATCTAGAACTAATAATACTAAGTTTAAAATTAGTACTGATAAATTGTTGGAAACATTTATTTCCGAATCAGAAATAATGTACAATAAAAAGTCTTAAGGCTTATTTTTTTTTTGGAGCTAAGTTATGTTAATGAAATGGACATCTAAATTATTTTTAAAAAATCTCACCAAAGCTGTATCTTTTTCAATATCCTTAATCATCTTTTTTACACTATTTAGTTCACCTTCTATAGCTGCAAAAACCTCTATGACAGGTGACTATACAAAAGATACAATTTCAGTTGTTAAAACATTACAAACAGCTGTTGATACTCCAAAAGATTCTCCAAATAAAGATGAAGTAAGAAGTGAGGCTCTTACCCTTATAACTGACTATATTTCCAGATACAGAAATAGAGGGATGGTCAATAAAACACAATCATTTACCACGATGCAAACAGCATTAAATGCTATGGCAGGTCATTACAAAAACTTTGCAAGTAGACCTTTACCAGATAAACTTAAGGAGCGTTTAACCAAAGAATTTTCTCTTGCTGAAAAAATGGTTCTTAGAGAAAGTTGATACAATTCATTTACTTTTTAAAAGTTAACTAAGATTTTTGAATATATTAAATATTCGCACAAAAATAATGCTCTTCTAAAATTGGCCAATGTTGTTGTAATCGGAGCCCAATGGGGTGACGAAGGAAAAGGTAAAATAACTGACTTACTTAGTCGTTCGGCAGATGTTGTCGTTCGCTACCAAGGTGGAGTAAATGCAGGTCATACTATAGTTGTAGATGATAAAGTCTTAAAATTACATTTAATTCCCTCAGGGATACTTTATAAAAATACTTCTTGTCTAATCGGGTCTGGAACTGTTGTAGATCCCAAAATCTTGCTTAAAGAAATCGACATGTTAATTGATAATGGAATTGATATCTCAGGATTAAAAATTTCATCAACATCACATGTAACAATGCCTTACCACCGAATTTTAGATGAAGCGATGGAGGCTGATAGAGGTTCGAACAAAATAGGGACAACAGGTCGTGGGATTGGCCCAACTTATGCGGACAAGTCACAAAGAAATGGCATTAGAATAAGAGACTTGCTCAATGAGGAACGGCTGAAGGAAGTAATCGAAATTCCATTAAGAGAAAAAAACGGTCTACTAGAAAAAATCTATGGCATTAAACCACTTAAATTAGAAGATATTGTTGAGGAATATCTTGACTATGGGGAAAGATTATCAAAGCATGTAGTTGACTGTACGAGGACTATCCATGCAGCCTCAAAAAACAAGAAGAATATCCTTTTCGAAGGTGCTCAAGGGACTCTACTTGACTTAGATCATGGGACCTATCCTTTTGTTACCTCATCAAACCCTATTTCAGGAGGGGCATGTATTGGGGCTGGAGTGGGTCCCACTTTGATTGATAGAGTCATAGGTGTCGCAAAAGCTTATACCACAAGAGTAGGCGAGGGGCCATTCCCAACGGAATTGCAAGGCAGTATTAATGATCAACTCTGTGATAGAGGCAGTGAATTTGGAACCACTACTGGGAGAAGGAGAAGATGTGGGTGGTTTGATGGAGTTATTGGTAAATATGCTGTATCTGTAAATGGTCTTGATTGTCTAGCCGTTACGAAACTAGATGTGTTAGATGAATTAGATGAGATTCAAGTTTGCATTGCATATGATCTCGATGGAGAGGAAATAGACTACTTTCCTACAAATTCAGATGACTTAAAAAAATGCAAGCCAATCTTCAAAAAATTAAAAGGTTGGCAATGCTCAACTGCAGATTGCAGAAAACTATCTGATCTACCTCAGAATGCTATGAATTATCTCAGATTTTTAGCCGAATTAATGGAGGTTCCAATTGCTATTGTCTCGTTGGGGGCGAATAGAGATCAAACTATAGTAATTGAAGACCCAATTCATGGTCCTAAAAGAGCACTTCTAAGATAATTTAGTTTCAAATTAATGAGGGGACCCTTTAGACATCTTGAACATAATAAAAAGGTTGATCTCATTGGCCTGGGCAACGCAATAGTAGATATTATTGTAAATATTGAAGATGAGTTTCTTGAGATAAATAATCTTGATAAAGGATCAATGAATCTCATTAATTATGATGAATCTCAAAGATTGTTAGAAAATTGCAAAGTGATCAAACAAATATCAGGTGGGTCCTCAGCAAATACCGTTGTTTGTTTAGCAGAATTAGGAAATCATGTGCAGTTTATTGGAAGGGTAAAAAATGATAAATTTGGGAATTTCTTTTCTGACGATATAAAAAAAAGTAAAACTATATTTAATACTCCACCATCTATTAAAGGTGCTTCAACAGCTCATTCAATTATTTTGATTACACCTGATGCACAAAGAACTATGTGCACTTACCTAGGAGCATCTATAGAGTTTGAACCAGAAAACATTAACTTTAATGTAATTAAAGAAAGCAAATACTTATATTTAGAAGGGTATTTATGGGACAGCGAATTAGCTAAAAAAGCTTTTATTAAAGCCGCCCAAATTGCAAAACAATCTAATACAAAAATAATCCTTTCATTGTCTGATTCATTTTGTGTAGATAGACATCGTGAGAGTTTCTTGGAATTAATTGATGAATATATAGATATTGTTTTTTGTAATGAATCTGAGGTGTTAAGTCTATTTAAAAATGATAAATTAGCAAGCTGCCAAGAAGACCTATCTTCCATATGTGAATTAGTCATAGTAACTCTTGGAAGCAATGGTTCTCTCATAGTTAACAAAAATAATGTTGAAATAATTGAGTCAATAAAGAAAGGCAAGATTATTGACACTACAGGAGCGGGAGATATCTATGCGGGAGGATTTATCCATGGATTAATAAACAATTGTTCCCTCAAAAAATGCGGAGAGATAGCTTCAATTTGTGCGGGACAAATAATTACGCAGTTAGGATCTAGATCAGATATTGATCTTAAAAAGTTAATAAAATAAATTTAATCAAATAGTCTTATTCAACCAATCATAATATTTCATCTCAGCATGGTATTTTTTGTAAATAATTTGAGGGACATCATATGTGGAATTTTTATTTAAGAATTCAATTAAACAATCTTTAAATTCTAGTTTACTTTTTATTGTGATTTCAAACTCTTTAGTTTCTTCAATATCATCATCCCACTTATAAATTGAAAAAATTTGCTTTATCGAAACACAAGCTGCAAGTTTATTTTGTATCAGTAATTTAGCAATTCGCAAAGCATTTGCGTTACTTGATTCAGTTGTGATAATAACTAATACTTCCATAATGAATTAAACATCAATATTTTTTAATTATGTGATTTATCAAATTGTGATATTGATCAAAAGAGTAAGAATAATCATTTTTAACTTTCGGCCTTTTAACCAAAAATAACTTCATTTTACTTCCAGAAACTATACTCTCCCAGTTTTTCTGAGAATAACTTCCAGATTCTCTGCAAAGAACATAATCTATCTCCCAAAAATCACAAAGTTTTTTTTCTAAGATGTTTTTAGTATTTTTACTCGGTTCAAGTATCGCTATGTTTGAATTTTTAATACATGATCCAAAAGCTTTAGTTATACTCTCATAAGTTGGAAGTACCCTTGTAAATACATTTGCTTTACAATTTATATAATAATTAGCTGTATCGTTAAGGAATCTTGATCCTATTGCCAGAAGAATATTCTTATTTTCTATATCAACGTTATTTATATCCTTTAAATCATCAATATAAAAAAAATTATTAGTGTTATTTATTAAAGATTTCCTCTCAAATAGTAAGAGAGGTATATTAATCTCTTTACATGCATTATTAAGATTTTTAGAAATTATTACGGCAAACGGATGAGTAGCATCGACAACACATGTGATTTTATTTTTATTTATGAAATTAATTATTTGATCTTTATTATTTAATTTACCCGTAATGATATGTAACTTTGAATTTTCAATATAAGCTTGCCCTGCTTTATAAGTTAAAACACTTGCAAAGACTGAATAATTAAGTTCAAGAAGCCTATTAGCTATTACAGGTCCATCCGAAGTTCCTGATAGGATCCAAACATTTTTATAGCAATTTTCTTGATTCTGCATCAATATGTCTTTAATTAAATAGTAAGTAATGAATCATTGTTTAATTCAGGCGGTAATTAATAGCGCTCCCCAAATGAGGTATACCAAAGAAAACCAAACTCCAATTGCAGAAATGATTGTTAATTTTAAAGGATTACGTAGTGAAGATCCAACCAGAGATCTCAAGATCATAGGATGGGGAAATATTGCCAAAGAAATGGTAGATGAACTCAAGGAAGGGCAAAATATTGTTATTGAGGGACGTCTAAAGATGAATTCTGTCACTAGAAAAGACGGAACGAAAGAAAAGCAACCAGAACTAACAGCTTCAAAGATTCATCAAATATCGCCAGTTGAAGTTTTTAATTCTGATCAAAAAGAAAATAATGATTCATTTGAAAATAAAGAAACAACCAAAAAATCTAGTTGGGATAGTTCACCTTTAGTACCTGAAGTTGACGAAATACCTTTTTAAATCAAATATTAACATTATTTTCTTGAACACTTATAATTAACTTGCTTATTTTTCTTTCAAGCGCGGCAAGTTCGCTTCTGATTTCTGGCCATTTACCCTTATCAAGATTTTCTAGTAGCCATGCTCTATCTTGATCAAGTTTAAAAATTAAATCTCCTTGATTTGCAGTATTAGGATCTTGCATAATACTTGTTAGCCCATTTAAAACTCATTCTACTAAATCAAAATGAAAAAATACTTATCGCCTGGAAACTTAATCGTAACCGCTGGGGGTATATTAGCTTTTGTTGGAATGACTGCTTATTTTACAGACTCAGTGAATTTAAGTGTACCTACTTTTTTTTATGGAGTACCTATTTTTCTAATTGGATTAGGCCTAAAGACTTCCGAAATACCTCCTGTAGAGTTGTTTGACAAGACAAATTTTGCGACAAATAAATTTAATAGACCAAAAGAATTAACAGCATTAGTTAAAGATGTTACAAGATGGAGGTATGGAATAAAAGCTCACCTCGAATCGTCATTAGAATCTTTAAATTTGTGGGACGAGGCTAACCCCCCTCAATTAAAAGAAATAGAAGAAATTACAAAGGAAGAAAAAAATGGTCTCAGATTGCGTTTCGAATTAAACGCTGTCCCTCTAGAAAAATGGATTGAAAAACAAGAAAGATTAAACAGGTTTTTTGTCAAAGGTCTTGAATCAGAATTTATTATCGACGATAATAAAAAAGAATTTGATTTTATTCTCTTTTATTGAATATAGGGATATATTTGTAAAAAACTAATTTCTCAATTCAATCAAGTTTTAATAAATTTAAATAATGAATGATTCTCAAAGAGTATCAATATTAAGCGAAGCACTTCCATATATACAAAGTTTCTCAGGTAGAAAAATTGTTATCAAGTATGGTGGTTCTGTTATGGAGAATGATAATTTAAAAAATGCTTTTTTTAGAGACATAGCACTTTTATCAACCGTTGGGGTTTGTCCGGTAGTTATTCATGGAGGTGGACCCGAGATTAATAATTGGTTAAAGAAATTAGAAATATCTCCTAAATTCGAAAATGGATTAAGAATTACTGATCAAAAAACGATGGAAATTGTCGAGATGGTTCTAATGGGAAGAGTTAACAAACAAATTGTAAAAGGCATTAATAAAACTGGATCCTTAGCTGTGGGAATATCAGGTCTTGATGGCAACTTAATTCAATCTAGAGAACTAGGAGATGGGAGCCATGGGTTAGTGGGAGAGGTTACAAAAATCAATCCTGAAATATTAGATCCTCTTATT
>QCIO01000017.1 GCA_003216635.1 Prochlorococcus sp. AG-402-L23
GCAATAGATGAAACAGGAGCGCTCTCATTTGCAGAGGCCCCAGACTTTGAGACTCCATCAAGCTCTGTAGAGAGTAATGCTTATAGCGTGGTTGTAGTTGCTACCGATGCGGTAGGTAATGAATCAAGTCAGACAGTTACTGTTGATGTAACTGATTTTGATGAAATCCCCCCAATTATTGCTCGATCAGATGGTGATAAAGTTCTATTTGAAGAGATTGAAGAAACAGGAGTTCTTACAAAGTCAATTAAAGAAGAGAGGAGAAGAGTAGGACAATTAACTGCAAACGAAGAAGTTACTTGGTCTGTAGAAGGTGACGATGCTGAAAAATTCGTAATAGATAGTGATGGTGTTTTGAAATTCAGGAAAAATCCAGATTATGAGACACCTTCCTCTAATTTAGGCACAAATGATTATTCTGTGATTGTTAAAGCAACAGACTTAGCGAAAAACGAATCTATACAGGAAATTAATGTTTCTATATTAAATGACACTCATAGAGGTGAAGTCTCGAAGGAAAAATTAACCATTGGTGATAACACATTTGAAATCGCAATAAAGGGAGGCCAATTAGGAAAAGATATTGAAACTAATGCCGATCATAAGTTTGAGATTCAAGTTGATACTCATACAAAAATAAAAGCTGAAGAAAAAGATAAGATCAATGCAGATCTAAATAAAAAAGCTCTAGAATTTAAAATTGAAGTTCCAAAAATTAAAAAAACAGGAGAAGTTGTTACAGGAGAAGCTGCTATTGATCCAATCGATCTCGCTCCTCAAAAAGCCACAGTTGGTTTACCTCTAGAGTTATTAATAGATGATGATAAACCATTAGGAGTAGATCAGAAACTTTCCTATCATGGCCTCAAGGAAAAAGATGATGGTAGCGGTGAATTTGAGATTATCGACATGACATATGACTCTTCAACCAAAACAGGAGCACGTTTTTTCGATACAGATAATGATGGTCTTGCCGATTATGTCCATATTGGTTTAGTCGATGGAGGACATGGCGATAAAGATGGAGAAGTAAACGGTGAAATCGATGATCCCTCCACATTTGGTTCCATCACTATGGATGCTCAATGGACCCAAATAGTTAAAGAACCCCAAGTAATAGAAATAGATCCTATTGATGGAACTGAAGTTATTATTCCTCCTACTTACTTTGACAATATTTTAAAATTAGTTGATGAAAATAACCCTTTGGCAACGGCTAATCATGTTATAAGCGCAGACCTTGACCAAAGTAGTCTCACAACAACTGTTGATGAGATAGGCTATGTTGTTTCTGCCATAGGAGATGACATTACTCTTGAGCTAATAAAAGATACGGGAAATATTCTTTATTCAACGTTAGAAAATAATGACGTAACATCACTCGATTCAGATGTTGGTCTGCAATCTATTCTTCTAGGTAATGATCAACAAATTTCATTCTATAGCTTCAAAGATGCCTCAATTGATCTTGATCTAACTGACTTAAATGATCAAAAATTTGAGTTTTTTAAATTTACTGATGATGATTTGGGGGCTGATGAAGCAACATTATCAACAGAAAGTGGATTGAAGCTTTCCTTGACAGAATCTTCTGCCCAAAGTATCTCAGATTTGATTGGTAATCTGCAGGTTACAGGAGCACCAATCCTTGACTTCTCTTCACTTCCTGATTTTATGAGTGGTCCTTTGACTGTCTCTGTTGAATTGGCCCGAGAAGCTGATTATGATTCAATTGTTGGTTTTTATAATGTTGTTGATGAAATTGGTAGTGTAAGAGATTCTCTTACAGGAGATATTATTTCACCAGGAGATGACAATTATTCAAATATTGCTCTTGAAAACATTGTCGAGGGCCTTACTGATTTGAAGGCTGCTGATAACAAAACAAATACAATATCAAGTACTTTTGAGTCAACAGGACTATTAGCTCCTTATGTTGAAGTTCAAGATACTAATGAAATATATTTTGCCTTTGACAGTGCCAATAGCGATAAGATTAAACACATTAAAACTTTAGGATTAAATACATTTGGATTAGAAGATACTCAAGGTGGTGGAGACTTGGATTACGATGATTTGATATTTAAATTTGATAATTTTGGATTAGGAGCTAAATAAACTCTTTAATAAATTTTATTAATTAAACTAAGTTCTCTTGAATTAAAAATTTAATTGATATAAATTAAAAAATATTTTAAAAAATTAAATGAAATTTCCTTGGAATAAGAAAAATAGTAAAGACAAAGTTAAAAAATTTAGTGATACTAACTTAAATAAAGAATTAGATAGAGAGGAAATTACTCAAAACCCTACAGCAGAAGTTAGAAAAAAAAATGTAAATAAAAATGAACAAAATTTTAAATTTGACAATGAATTATACAGTTTTGACAACTTGCCAGAATCTGCTAAGCAAACTTTAAGTCTTTTAACTAAGTCAGATAAATTAATTAAGCTTTATAAGCAGAAAGTAGATATTCTCAACTTCACAAAAAGAAGCTTAAATGAATCATTGAAAAGAAGTTTAAAATCAATTGAAGAATCAAAATCTATTACGAAATAAATAAGTTAATAAAGTTTAAAAATGTATTGAAATACTGTTAAGTAAGTTCTTATTTTAAATAAGGTTATTATGATGTGTAAAATTTTATTTTTTTAATGACAGATTCAAATCAGAATTCAAATCCACCTAAACCCGTTCTAAAGTTTGAAGACAAAAGCTATGATATGAATTCTTTACCTGACAATGTAAAGGAGTTATTGAAGGCTTTACAAGTTGCTGATGCTCAGGTAAAAATGCACCAAGACACAATTAACGTTTTGGGTATGGGAAGAAAAGCTTTAGGACTTCAATTAAAACAGCAGTTGGGTGAAGTGGCTCCGATAGAGGAGGAAAATAAGGAAGATTAATTCTTTAATGAACATCACTTGTAAATCCATAATTTTACAAAATTATGGATTTTTTTATTTAAAAAAATATTTTGGATTTCAAAACTTCTTAGTTTATAAAACTTGAGTAATTTATCACAATTAATGTAATCAGATAAACGTCAATAATTAGTAATACTTATTACATTTTTCTTTATTTAGAATTATATTTAAGATTACGTATAGTAGATATTTAATGACTACTGAAATATTAATAAGTTCTATCCTAGAGGATGGAGTATCAGAATCTAAAACTGTTGAAGCTCTTTTAGGTAGAGACTTTAGTGAAAATGCTTTAGGAGCTGTAATAACTGGGAATAAATCAAAGGTAAGCGAAGGTAATTGGGAATATAGTATTGATGGTGGTAGTAATTGGGGAGTTCTTCCAACCAATTTTTCAGAAGATGGTTCTGATGGATTAGCACTATCTTTGGATACTCTCCTAAGATTTATTCCAGAAAAAGATTTTTTTGGTAAGCCAGGTGCATTAACATTAAAGCCTTTCGACAATGCAAATATTTCTTCAATTTCAAATAATGTCCCTTATGGCGACAAAGAAGGTTTTATTGTCTCTTGGCAAAGTGAAAGGCAGGAATCAGATGATTATAATGAAGGGATTTTTCTTCAAAGATTTAATTCCGATGGTTCAAAATTAGGATCTGAAATTCAAGTAAACACCTATATTGAAAATAATCAGGAAAATTCCGTATTAACTTCTTTAAGCAATGGTGATTTTGTAGTAACTTGGCAATCAAATGGACAAGATGAATCAAGCTGGGGAATATATGGTCAAATTTTTGAAGAAAATGGAAATAAAAAGGGAAGTGAGTTCCTAGTTAACACAACAACCGATGATGAACAAAGAAATCCCTCAATTGCGGCCTCCCCTGATGGAAGTTTTATCATAGTTTGGCAATCAAGGGAAAATTATTCCTGGAAAGCGAAAGGACAAAAATTTAATGATGATGGATCAAAAAATGGAGAAGAATTTTCAATTTTATCAGAACAATACGATAGTTTTGAGGAGCTATCTACGACAGCTTTGTCAAATGGTAACTACGTAATAGCTTTTAGGCACCATAGTAATATTAAATTTCAGATTATAAAAACTGACTCAGAAGTTGATCAATTTGCTGTTTATAACGAAACAATTGAGCAAGTAAATTCAAATACAGATTCAAAGACTAAACCTGTTGTATCACCATTAAATAATGGAGGCTTTGTTATTTCCTGGTCTTCATACAGGCAGGATGGAGACCAATGGGGTGTATTTGCGCGAACATTTAATTCTGAAGGCATAGCTTCAAGTGAAGAGTTTCAGGTAAATACTACTACTACAGACAGACAGCAGAATTCTAGTGTTGCTGGTTTAGTTGATGGAGGATTCGTTATTTCTTGGCAGTCACATAACCAAGATGGGAATGGTGATGGAGTTTACGCACAACGATTTGATGAGAAAGGAGATGTTGTCGGAGGAGAATTTTTAGTAAATACCACTACTCAAAGTACTCAAGCTGAACCTTCAGTTGCAGCACTCAAGAATGGGGGATACATAATTACTTGGCATTCATGGGAAGGTATTGATGAATGGAGTTCTGGAGTTTATGGACAAAAATATAAAAAAGATGGATCACGTGATGGGGATGAATTTTTAATTAATACATTTACAGATAGAAATCAGAGATATCCTTCAATTTCATCATGGGGATTGCCAATACCATCTATTTCTGCAACCGATTTTGGTACTGATATAGATGCAATAACCGTTACTTTAGAAATTGAATCTGTAAATGATGCGCCTACATTGACAGGTAATTTAAAGTCTATTTCGGATTCTGATAAAGATAGTCAAGTAATACTAACTTCAAGTGATCTACTAACAAATTACTCCGATGTAGATGGAGATACACTCTCAGTTACAGAAGTTAATCTTATTGATGAATCAGTAGGATCTTTAGTCGCCAATGATGATAGTACTTGGACATTTACACCCGTTCAAGATTATGTTGGAACTGTTGATTTATCTTTCTCAGTATCAGATGGAACTGTAACTATTCAGGCAAACGAAGCTTTTAATATAGGAGAAGGTGATGGTGGAGAAGGAACTGATGGTAATGATAATCTTACAGGAACTTTAATAAACGAGACTATTGATGGTGGAGATGGAGATGACACGATAGATGGAATGGATGGAGATGACACCCTTTCTGGAGGTGCTGGCTCTGACGTTATTAGAGGAGGTTTAGGAAATGATTCAATATTAGGCGGTGACGATTCCGATTTGCTATTTGGAAGTAATGGTAATGACAGTATTCAAGGAGAAGGGGGAGAAGATCAGCTTTATGGAGGAGGTGGAAATGATGATCTCCAAGGTGGAGGTGGTGATGATATTGCAACTGGTGATAGTGGTAGTGATGCCTTAAGAGGTGGTGGAGGTAGTGATCAACTACTTGGTGGAGAAGGTAGTGATTTAATCTTTGGTGAAGAAGGGGATGACATTATAAAGGGTGGTGAAGGTAATGATTTGATATGGGGTGGCCCTGGTACTGATGATCTAAGAGGTGCAAGTGGTGATGATATTTTCTTAGAAATAGGGACAGGTGTTTCTGATGATGTTTTTGATGGAGGTTTAGGCACTGATACCTTATATGTTGGTTCTAATAATGACTGGAATGGAGGGGCCCCAAATTTTGTAGATTCTGCGATTTTAAATATAGAACATTTAAATCTTCTTCCAACTCGTAACGCAAGGGAAGATAGATTTGATCCAACTATTTCAAATTGGGATAGAAAAAATTATATAAATGCCGGTTCAAGATTTTCAATAAATCAATTAGAGTCGTTTGAATCTATCAAATCAAGTCCAGTATTAAATTGGACCAATGATTTGTTTACCTTCAAATCTACAGATAATAATTATGTTGGTTGGCTTGATGAAAAAGATAGAACTACTCAATGGAGATGGCTTAGAATTAGTGGCAATGGTGAAATTGATTTAAATGATCCCAAATGGGATTCTAATACACTTTTTAGAATTGCTACTGAAAGTGGTACTCAAGAATTAATTGGCAATGATAATGCTAACTGGTTTTTTGCTCAGGAAGGCGATGATAAACTTTTTGGTAATGGAGGAAACGATACTTTATTAGGTGGAAAGGGTAAGGATGATATAAGAGGAGGTAAAGGAAATGATCATATTGAGGGAAATGAGGGGATTGATATTTTATATGGTGGCGATGGGAATGATGTTTTAATTGGTGGAGGTAGCTCAGATAAAGTTTACGGAGAATCAGGTAATGATTCAGTTGAAATTAATTTTGGTAGAGTAGATGATCAAGAATATACTTACGATAATTCGAAATCAATTACGGGTGTTTATGATGGTGGAGAAGGGACTGATAAATTAAGGATTCAAGCTGAAAATTGGTATGGAAATGATGAAGGTACCAGAGGTGAAGGATATACAATCGATTTAAGAGATGCAGAGATATCTAATTTTGAAAAACTCGAGATTGGAACAGCTGCAATTCTGCGTCTAAAAGGTTCACAATACAGTCAGTTTACAAGTGGTATTAGTAAAGTATCGGGTTATGAAGGTTCTACTAACCTTGCTATAGATCTTAATGCTGGAGAGGAATTACGTTTTTCAAGATCTGCTGGAATTAACTCCGCCTCTGGTGCTTTAAATATAACTGGTACTAGTGAGGTATTTAGTGATGTTTTAGGAATAAATAGTGATAGTCTTGTTGACTTGAGCAATAAGGATACAAAAATAGTCGGCGTTGAATCACTTGAAGTTCAACGAGGAAATGTAAAACTTAATGGCTCTCAGTGGAATACTTTCAACACTATTAAAGCTAAAGGTGACAAAGTTAAGAAAATTATTATAGAAAATACTTCTGAGATCGATCTTACAAAATTTGGAAGATCATCAGATGATAATACAACTATTTCTTTAAGTCTTACTGTTGATCAAATCAATTCAGATGCATTTGAGGTCTTTTCTAATAAATTTAGGACAGTAAATAACTCAAAAGTTGATATTAGTGTTATAGGTGCTGGAGAAATTAAATCTCAAGATTGGCCTCTAAGTATAAACTTTAATGAGGGTGAGGCTACGTTTGCTACCCTCAATACTATTGGTGATGAGACTGATGAGAATTTTAATTTAAGGCTTCTAGGGTCCTTTACTTTAGATGGAGGTCTAGGTACAGATAAGTTAACACTAAAAGCAGATTCTAGCCTTGATAAGGGTTCATTAAACAACGTCGAAATTTTAGACTTAAATAACAATGATGTATCTTTAAATAGCTCCCAGTTCAACAGCTTCAGCGAAATAATTGGTTCTGGAAATATTACAATCAAGGATTCCAACAGAATTGATTTAGACATCCTCAAACCTGTTGAAATTATCAAGCTTGTGCAGGATTCGGAAGATTTAGCAGAGCCACTTAAATATTATATCGGTACTCCTAATAATGAAAGTATAGAAGCTGATAACTTTATTGAATTATTAAAAGGAAGCGTCAGAGTATCTGGAAGTGAAACCATAAGCACTCCAGATTGGAGATGGGTATACCCAGAGGAACTAGATAATATTGGTAATTTACATCCAAGTGGTGAAGGAAGGATATCATTTAGTGCTAATGATCAGAGATTGTTCAAGTTACCAAGTGATTTTACTGGAGAAGATAGTATTGATTTGGTTAATAATCAAGGTCTTCAAAAAATAAGTTCCTATTCAACAGCTTATACAGGTGATAAATTTCTTGGAGTTAATAGAGAAACTGGAAATTGGAAAATAATTTCTTTTGATGATATTAGTTGGGAAGAAGAAGGTAGTGCTGCTAACCAGGTTTCCTTATCATATTGGGACGTTACTATTAAGGATAGTAGTGATATTATCTATGGCCTTGATGGAGTAGATACTCTAAAAGGAGGCGGAGGTAATGATCAACTTTCAGGTGGCGGCGGTAATGACAGAATTGAAGGTGGAAGCGGATTTAATACAGCAATTTTTTCCGATATTCAAAGTCAATATAAGATAACTTATGAAGGAAGAGAAATTACCATTGAACATCTAAACGGAGGTTCAGACGGTAAAGATGTTTTAGTAGATATTCAAAGATTAAAATTTGCTGATTCAGATTTCAATATTGATGATGTTACTAATACTTTCGATACTTTAAATGGGACTAATAGTAAGTTAGGAAAAACTAATCGAGGTGTAATTGATTACAATACCTCCAATAATTCATGGACTGATCAACAAGATTGGGATAACTGGTCTTTTGAACTTATTGGTGGAAGTAAAATAAAGGTATTTAAAACTGTTTATGATGGCTCTCCGACAGTTGGTAGTACTGCTCCTCAAGTGCGCTTTGATGGCGACTTAACTATGTATACATATTATGATGAGCAAGAATTTGATATATCAAGAACTGGAATTCACAAAATAAGAGTATTAGGTACTGAAAGTGTTGAGTATGGAATATCTACCAGAATGGTAGATGAAAAACCTGGAGACTCTACAACAACTGCACAGTTCAAAGATCCCGGTAGTCTTTCTAAAGGTGAAGATCCTGCACTAGCAAATAGTATTGAAGGATTTATAGGATATCAAATTGATGGAAATGGTGGTATCCCTGAATGGGAGACTAATGACGTGGACTGGATAAGAGTCGACCTTGTAAAAGGCATTCAATATGAATTTAAAGCCTTAGGTGCATCAAGTTTGCCAGCTACAGGACTAGAAGATACATATTTGCAAAGATTATCAGACCCTGCAATTTCATTATTAGATGAAGAAGGTCAAAAAATTACTGAGGGCGAGTTGGGAGGTTCTGGTCAAGATCCTCTTATGGTTTATAGAGCTGATCGTTCAGGGGCGTATTTTATCGCAGTTGAAAGTGCCAGCGGTGAATTTACAGGTAATTATCAAGTCACAAAATCAAGTCTTGATGAATTTGGAGGAGATATAAATACAAACGGTCAACTAAGTTTAAGTCGACCAATTCAAGGTGTTATTAATACAGAAGGTGATCAAGATTGGTTTAAAGTTAATCTTACAACTGGAGAAAGACTTGTTATTGAAGTACTTGGGGCTAGTACCAATAATGGAGATTTAAGAGATCCATGGTTAGGTGTTTATTCACAAACAGGCCAATTACTTGTATCTGATAATAATAGTGGTAGAGGATTAGATAGTAGAATCTCATGGGCAGCTCCTGCTGATGGAAACTACTACGTGGCAGCGGGTTCACTAGGTAATCAAGGAAGAGGTTCTTACATCGTAAGAGCAAGTAGTAAGCAAGATGATGCCCCTGATCAACTTAGTAGCAGTTTTACCTATAACCTCGTAAGTATAGGTACTGACGCAACTGGAGATATTGAAGTTAGAGGAGATCATGATTGGTTCCAGACTTTACTTCTAGCAGGTAAGACTTATCAAATTTCTGTCAAAGGGGAGAGATCTTTTGATAGTACCTATGACCCTCTAAGAGATCCTGCTGTCAGTCTTAGAGATAATGCCGGAAAATTAATCTTATTTGATGATGATAGTGGTAATGGATTATCCTCTGAAATTATTTATCAGCCTAAACGTACAGGAAGATTTTATCTTGATGTACAGGATGCTACCGATAGATATGATGGCCATTACAAGATAAGTGTTGTTGAAGCCGTAGATGATTTTGGAAATGATATTAATACTGCTTACTCAATTGAAGATGCTAAGGATTTTGAAATTAATGGAAGATTAAATTATAGGGGTGATTTAGATTTATTTAAAGCTGATCTTCTCGAAAATACAGTTTATAAGATTGATCTGAAAGGGATAAGTTCTGATTCAGGTACTTTAGGTGATCCATTATTAAATATTTTAGATAGTTCAGGTATATCTATTTTTCAAAATGATAATTCAGGTGTAGGAAATGATTCTGAATATTTCTTTATTAGTGAATCAAATCAAACTATTTACCTTGAAGCTACTGCTCCTGCAGGACAATTAGGAACTTATACATTAGCTTTAGAAGAAACTGAATTACCAGTTGATGATCATGGTGATGACAAAAATACTACAAGCTTAATTTCAATTGGAGAAACTGCAACAGGAAATATACTTAATTCAGATGATAAAGATTGGTTTAAAATTTCTTTAGATGCTGATCTTCATTACAGATTTGTCATTGAAGGAACAGATACAGGTTCTGGTACGTTAGAAAATCCATTTATCAAAGTTCATGATGAATTTGGTAACTTTGTTGCTGGTAGTGATTCGGGTACTTTAACTAGAAATGCTGCTTTAGGTTTCAAACCAGAAACCAAGGGAACATATTTTATATCTGCAAGTGGTGCATCATCTGAAGATACAGGAACCTATACCTTAAAAACGTTTGCGCCTGATGAGGCCGGGGTTGGGTTGGATAATGCTATGAGCATTAACCTAGATACAACAATAAGTGCAGGTATTCAATCACCAACCGATTCTGATTGGTTCCGCTTTAGTGCTAAAGAAGGTGAAACATATACACTTTCCGTTGTTTCAGATGCAACTGGCTCTACAAGCGCTTTGCCAATTGCAATAACTGAATTATTTGACAGTACAAAAACATCAATAACTGCCGCAGACGGACGTTTTACTGACGGTAACGCAACACTTGCTTTTAAGGCAGAGTCTGATGGTGAATATTATCTCGCAGCTAGAGGATACAGAGGACAAACCGGAAATTATACACTGTCTCTTTCTGAAGGTAATAAAGCAGACGATGCAGGGTTGGTTCCATCTAAATCAAGAGTCCTAACAGTTAATGAGCAAGAAACAGGTTTGTTAGAAGTAACAGGTGATAGAGATCTATTTGCTGTTGATGTACTGGAAAATCATACTTATAGATTTAGATTGTCTCCTGAATATAACGGAATTCAAGCACCTTTAATTGACCCAAGATTAAGGTTACTAGGGGATACTCAAACATTTATTAAGGCTGCTGGATACGACTTTATTGCAAATTCTATTACTGTAAAATCAGATTCTGTTGTTGTTTCAGATTCAAATAATACAGAGGTATCAAATCCTTATCAAAATCCCTATCAATCTATTCTCGTATCGCAATCAGATATTACTACCTCTTCAGATGGTAATGTTAAGATCCCATTGCAATATGATATTTCAGATAAAAATAATGCTGTAACTGGTCTTGGTTTACAAATTCACTACAACTCAAGTGCAGTAAATCCTACTGGAGATATTACAGCTGGCCTAACAGGTTTATTCTCTACAAATATTTTTGGTGCGCCATCAATTATTGATGACTCAAATAATTTAGATAGTGATGATGATACAGATAAAATTATCCAAATCAATTGGGTAGACATAGCAGGTAATTGGCCATCTACTGATCTGCCTTTAGCTATAGGCGATTTTAATTTTACAAGAGTAGATGATTCAATAGAGTCAAATATCAACTTTACATCTTTAGATTCAGAAATAGATAGTAATGATAACAGAGAGATAAAGACTGGAATTGATTTTTCAAGTGAAATTATATATACAGCACTAGCAGATGGGACTATGTACCTAGAAGCTGGCGGAAGCGAAGATAAGTGGCAGGGAATATACAATATTCTTGCTAGTGATTTGGGTAATTTAGCCACAGACGATCATCCCTCTACATTAGAAGAGTCGGATCCATTAGTAATAATTGCGGGTCAACAAAGAACAGGTGTGATAGAGACCACAGATGATTTAGATTTATTTACACTTAATTTAAAGGGATCTCAGAATTATCAGATATCGGTAAGAGGTGAAGTTGGAAATGGTGGATCCTTACCCGATCCTAGATTCAGGTTATTAGATAAAGATGGTAATGCAGTTGCAGCAGCTTTTGATGGTATTGCTAACCCAGATGCTTCATTAAATATAAAAGTTATAAATGATGGCAAATACTTCTTAGAAGTTTCTGCTGATCGTAGAGAGAATGAAAATAGTGCTTTAGACTTTGGTAATGCTATAGATGTTAGCTCAAGTAATATAGGATCATACACTGCCGAATTAACTGAAGTTGTTAATTATTCGGAAGATGATCAAGTCGAATCTAATAAAAATACAAATGAAAAGCTAATACTTGGTGAATCATTTGTAGGTAAATTAGTTGAGGCTGATGATGTTGATTGGGTCTCAGTTGATCTTACAGAAGGCGAACTTTATATATTTGATGCCAAGCCAAGAATTGTAAATAAAATTGGAGCTTGGAATCCAGCTTTAGAGTTGATTAATTCAGATGGTAATAGAATAGATCTAGATTTAGATAGTGGAGAAGGAGATGCTGCAAGAATTACATATAGAGCTTCTTCTACGGGAACTTTCTACCTTTCAACTAGAAGCCAAGATGGAACTTACGGAACATATGAATTAACTAAAAAACTTTTAGAAAGTGGATCAACAGACCCATATGAAATCTATCAATGGCATTTATCAAATAAAAATGGTTTAGATCTTAATATCCAAAGTGTATGGAAAGACGTAAGTGGAGATGGTGTTTTAGTAGGTGTAATAGATGACGGAATAAATTATAAACATCCAGATTTGAATGATAATTTAGATTTTATCCGGGACAAAGGTGAGAGTTGGAACTGTATTACTGGAATGGGTGTGGTATATCAAGATGCAAATTTAAGAGTAGCTCCAAAACCAGAGAGAGGTCACGGTACTGCAGTTGCAGGGGTTATTGCTGCAGAGAAAAATAATCAAGCTGGTGTTGTTGGTGTAGCTTATGATTCTAAAGTTGCAGGTTTCGAGGTTGATTGGTCTACAAAATCTATAGCAAGTATGTTGAGATCTCAAGTCCGCCTCGATATTGGAGGAATGGACGTAACCAATAATAGTTGGGGTTTCACAAGTCCATTTGGAGATGATTTTGATTCTCCTCTTATGGAACCTTTAGGAGAATCTTTGGAATATGGTGTTGATGAAGGTAGATATATTGAAGAAGTCGATTCTAATGGAGAAACAGTTGGAACATATTATGGATTAAATTGGGTATTTGCAGCAGGTAATTCAAGATCAAAAGGTGATAATACCAATTACCATAACTTCCAAAATAGTCGTTATGTAACTACTGTTGCGGCGACAAATTCATATGGTCAAACTTCAAGTTTTAGTACTCCGGGATCATCTATTTTGGTTAGTGCTTTTGGTGAAGATGTTTACACAACATGTTTAAATTGTGCTGGTCCAAATGATCCAAATGGATATGGAAATTTCTCAGGAACATCGGCAGCAGCCCCAGTTGTTTCTGGTGTAATAGCTTTAATGCTTGAGGCTAATAAAAAACTTGGTTACAGAGATGTACAAAATATTCTGGCTTATAGTGCTAGACAAGAAATTAGTGAAGGTTTTAAATTCAATGGAGCAAACAATTGGAATGGTGGTGGACTACATATTAGTCATGATCAAGGATTTGGATTAGTAGATGCTCATGCTGCAGTAAGGCTTGCGGAAAGTTGGGACCGCCCAGCACAAGTTGCTGCTAATGAGCAGATGGTTGTTAGAAGATTAAATAATAGTGGAGCAATTCCAGATAATGATACTTCAGGAATTAGCTTTAGTACTTCTATTGAGAGAGACTTAGATGTTGAATGGGCAGAGGTAGAATTAGATATAAGACATGAGAGAATAGCTGATCTTGTTGTTGAAATTGTATCTCCTAGTGGAACAGTTTCTAGATTAATTGATAGACCTACAACAGCCCCAAGTAATCCTGAAGGTATTTATGGTCCTTATAGTGGTATGCCAGATAGAATTATATACACTACAAGTTCAAGTCTATTCAGAGGAGAATCATCTTTAGGTAATTGGACATTAAGAGTCTCTGATCAGAATGCTGAAATTAGTGGAGAACTTAGACAATGGGGTCTTAAACTTTATGGTCAAGAAGCAAACAATGATGACATTTATATATTCACTGATGAATATCAAAAGGTAGCTGATGCAAATAGGTCAGCTTTATATGACGTTGAAGGAGATGATTGTATAAATGCTGCTGCAGTTACTTCAGCATGTTTTATTGATCTTAATGATGGAGCCGCAAGTCAAATTGGACTAAGTGAGTTTTTAATTGCAGAAAATGTTTTTATTGAAGATGTATTTACAGGCGATGGCAATGATTTTATTACTGGTAATGAGAAGAAAAACTCACTTAATTCAGGAAGAGGTAATGATAGATTTATAGCAAGTGGGGGAGATGATTATATTGATGGTGGTTTTGGATACGATGAGATTATTTATGACGCAAATTATGCTGATTTCGAACTTCTACAAGTAGGTAGCTTGTGGAATCTTATAGATATAAGATCTACAGATATTGATCTTCATTATGGAAGAGAGACATTTAAGTCTATAGAAAAATTAGTATTTAATGATCAAGATTATGAGTTGAATTTAACTAATTCAAATCCAGTTCTTGCTACTCCTATTCCTGATTTATCATACGGATCAGATGTAATTTTTGATTATACCTTTGATAGTGCAACTTTCACGGATGAAGATGTTGACAATGGTAGTGGAGACAGTCTTGGTTATACTTTGAAAATGGCAGATGGTAAAGATCTACCAGGCTGGTTAAATTTTGATAGAAATCAAATCAAGCTTACAGGTGAGCCTTATCCTGCAATAAGTGGTGTTTATAATCTTGAATTAAAGGCTACTGATATTTTTGGAGCAAGTGCTGAGGATCAATTCTCATTAACTATTGCTGGTACAAGTTCTGATACAAATGAACCTGAAGCAGAAAAGAGAGTAGAGTGGGGTTTAGAAGTTATTAATCAAGAAGAAGAAGCTCAAAAGGTGGTAAATGTCGGAGATTCTTTTGAGATCTCAATAAAAGCAAGTGATATTTCTGATGTGAATCCTCATTCAGTTTTCTCAGCCTATACCGACCTTCACTATGATTCAAGTCTTATTAAGGCTGTATCCATTAATTATGATGAAAACTTTAGCCAGATAAATTCTGGAACAATCGATAATAGCCAAGGCTTAATTGCAGATTTAGGAGCTAATTTAAGTAGTTTCCAATCTGTTCCTGACCCTTCAATGTTAACAGTTACTTTTGAAGTCTTGAAACCTGGTGTTGGAGATATTAGTTTAAGGCCTAACCAATCTGAATATCTAGAGACTACAATTTTTGGTTTTGATGGAGATCAAAGAGCTTACTCAAAATACATATCTGAATCTATCACCTTTAATGCTCCAGACCCTGATATTGCTGTAAGTTTATTTGATATTAAAGCTAACAAAATCGCAAGTGGTATAGCAGACATAAGCTATCAATTATCTAACTTTGGTCAGGTAGATAGTAAGGAGTTCTATTTAAAAATTTATCACTCTGATGATAATGAATTAAATAAAGATAATGATAAACAAATATTTAGCAAACTTTTTGCCGATGGAGCAATTGCCGGTGAAGGTGCTACTGATGTGATTACTGGAGAGCTCCAAGTACCTGTTGCAGATTTATATTTAAATGCTAAAGCTGAGGATGCTATAGGTCCAGAATTAGGGAAAACTAGTTTTAGTAAAGACTGGCTCTTTGTGGATATTGAACCAGTAACGGAAGATGCAGATTCAATATTAACTAATAATACTAAATCTTTAGAGGTAACTTATTTCCCTTGGGATATAGATGGTAATGGAAGAGTAACTTCTGTTGACGCTATCACAATGGTTAATAATATTGGCGAAGCTCCTCTAGTTAATGGGGTCACCTCTATCTATGACCTTAATGGTGATGGCATTGTTGATCAGATAGAAGTTATGGATATCGTCCAAAGAATAGGATTACAAGTTAACAATGATGTTAATGCTATTGCTTAGTAATAGTAAATCAATGAAATTTAATTTTTAATATTATGAGTTATCGGCATTCAAATTTATTTACTTCCATTGAAGTCAGTGATATTACACCAGATAAGTCAAGTTCAGAAAAATTACTAGAGGTCAAGGTACTTGCTTGGCAAAGAGATAGGGAAGATGTTGATAAGAAATGGTCTTTATTTAGTTGGTATGGGGATGTTTCTTTCGAAGGAGATGGCGTAGAAATTGTAGATATAACAACTACATTAGAATATACAAATAAATTTTTTGGAAAAGATCTAAGCGAGGATAAAAAATCGATCAGCGGTTTAGGTTTTACTCAGGATCCATTTTCATCCCATAATCCCGCCAAATTTATTGCTGGCATTATTACTATCTCATTAGCTTCCGAATTGTCTGATGAAAATCCATTGACGATTAATGTTAGCCCAGTAAGTAATGAAAGAAACCAAAATAATATTCCACTTAAAACAGTTGCTGCTTATAAAGGGATCCCTCCTGGATTAGATGCAAATCGAGATCTTAAAGATCGTATTGGTAAGCCAACGATAACTTTAACTGAGATTCCTGAAGATAAAATACTAGTAAGTGATGAAGGAAATAATCCTCCATCAGGAGGACTTGTTATTGATGGGGAACCAAATGTAGGCACTAAACTTACATATAGTTCAGAGATTTCTGACCCAGAAAATGTATCTGGAGATATAACATCTACTTGGCAAATATCGAAAAATCAAAAATTCTGGGATGCTATTTCTTCTGAGGGTAATTACACAATAAAAGAGGGAGATATTAATAAATTTTTGAGATTAAAATTAACTTATCTTGATGGCGAAGGACTTGAGGAGTATGTTTTTTCTGATTCTATAAAAGTAAATGAATCGAGTGATGATCTTATAATTAATGGTCCAAGTGGAACGGATATATTTGGTGGCTTTTCATCTATTGAAGAAAATAATTCTCTAGTTCATAATTTCACTTCAAATAAAACAGTAAATTGGGATATCTCAGGAGGAATTGATAAAAATAGATTTCAAATTGATCAAAAGACTGGTGAGTTAACTTTTAAAGAGGCTCCAAATTATGAAGACCCTTTAGATTACGGGAAAGATAATAAATATGATGTAATTGTCCAAGCGACTTGGGCTTCAATTTCAGATATTGTTGAATTTAATCCAGATATAAGTAATCCTACTGGGGTGAAATCTGTTACCGTCAATAAAAAAGTTGATGATAATTGGGTTAAGGTTGCGGAAAAAAAGGGAACAGAACTCTTTGATTCAGATGGAAAGCTAAAAAAATCGCTTTCATGGCCTTTTAAAACTATAGATTGGACTAGTGAACTGCAATTTCAATCTATATATGAAGATGCTGAAGGAGAAACTCATATAAGCAATTCCTATTGGGAAAGATCCTCATCAGATAAGGAAGGGGTATTTGTTGTAGATAGCTTTGATTCCTCTTATCAAGAAAATGAGGTTGAGATAGAAGATATTGCAGGCACCCAAAATGGCGCAAATCAATATATAAGGACAAATTATTATTCTGGATCAGGCGGATCACTACCTTCTAATAATATTGAATTTAATACCGAAAATGATTCTTTTAATTATTATACGAAGACTATAAATGAAACTAGCTCGTCTTTTAGTAATGAAAATCTTTATGACTATTTTTCAATACGATGGGAGACTTATATAAGAATTCCAGAAACTGGTACTTATAAATTTAAAACCACAACTGATGATGGATCAATACTTACAGTTAGATCAAATAATAAAAACGGCTCATTATTAGGATCCTTCTCTGATTGGGAGTATCAAGGAGATACAGTTAATAGTACCGAAAATATGTTGCTGGAAAAAGGCTCTGTAGTATGGGTTAGATTTGATTATTTTGAACATGGTGGTGGTGCAACTGCAAGACTCCACTGGGATAAAACAATTGATAATGAAACTGTAAGCGAGACTATTCCTGTCGAGGTTATGTACCTCTCTGAATCCTCTTCAATTGGTAAAATATATCAACCAGTAAAGATTATTGAAAAAGTCCAGTACTGGAACGAAGAAGGAAATGTTGCAAGACAAGCACAAAGAGTTACTGTTACTGATTTCGATGAAACAGTTCAAGATATGCTTGATGAAGGGAATGATCAAAGTGATCAAAATACTGGATCTTCAAAGTATTTGATCGATATTTCAGATAATTCTTATAGTTTATATGAAGTTAAAAAAGATCCTGATGGGTTGCAGAATGAGCTCAATATTAAATGGCAAATATCTAGCAATAGCCAAGATTGGAATGATTTATCAGATGAATTAATATATACTTCTACTCCAGAGAATGAAGGGAAAAAATTAAAAGCAATTGTTACTTATACTGACGACAAAGGTTTTGACGAAGAAATTGAACTTACATCTGTTAATATTCCTTTTGTTAATGATGGGGAAGCTGTTTTTTCAATTTCAGGTGAACTTGAGGTAGGTAAAGAAATAATATTAGCGGAAGATAAAGCTGATCCAGATGGAACTGGAGATTTTACTTATCAGTGGCAAGTATCTAATGATGAAAAAGTTTGGTCTGAAAAAGATATAAGTGATTTAAAATATAAGATCACTTCAAATGATGAAGGCAAAAGTTTCAGAGCAGTAGTAAAATATGATGATCTTCAAGGATTCTCTGAAGAAGTAACCACACCAATAGTTAAGATCCCTCTTAAGGACTCAGGAGATGCTATATTTTCAATTTCTGGAAAAGTAAGTTTAGGTGAAGAATTAAAAGTTAGTACCGATACCGAAGATCCAGATGGAACTGGCAAGTTAAATTATCAATGGCAGTCATCACCTGATGAATTAAACTGGATTGATATAAGTACTAATGAAAAATATTTAATAAAAGAATCTGATATTGATTCGCAGTTTAGAGTTGTTATTACATATGAAGATGATGATAGTTTTCAAGAAGAGGTAACAACTGAAGCATCTTTATTCTTAACCAATGATGGCGCTGCAAATTACTCTATTGATGGTGAGGCAGCTATTGATGAAATTTTATCTATTAAATCTACAAAAGATGATCCTGATGGTGAAGGGAGACTTTCATATTTATGGGAGATTTCATCTGATGCAGGAGAATCTTGGGATAGTATTAGTAGAAAATCTACTCTCATAATTGGCTCTGCGGATGAATTTAGTCTTGTAAGAGCTATAATTTCCTACACAGATGGTCAAGGTTTTGATGAAGAAGTTAAAACAGAAAATTTTGAAATCCCTTATTTCAATGATGGAAGTGCAGCATTCGAAATTACTGGAAAATCTGAAATTGATCAAGTTTTAAAAATTGAGGAGATAAGAGTCGATCCAGATGGGACAGGAGAGATATCAGTTATTTGGCAGTTAACTGACGATAAAATAAATTGGACAGATTTAACAACTGAAAGCACTTATACGATTAGCTCTAATGATTTAAATAAAAATATAAGAGCTAAAATTAGTTATCAAGATAATGAAGGTTTTAAAGAAGATGTAATAACTTCTCATACAAAGAAAATCACTAGTAAGCAAAAATCAATATTGCAAACATTTGATAGCTCAAATCAAACAATACTTGAATTAGAACTTTCAGGTAAAAATTATATTGATGGTCTTCTTAATAATGCAAAAGGTAAACCCATAAAATGGGTAACTGATCCAGTTTATGGAGATCAAGATAGTAATACAACAGTTATTTCATATAGTTTTCCTGGTTTAGAAGGAAAAGAAGCTCAGTTTGTTTATTCCGACGATTTAGGTCAAGAGATAAAGTCTTCTTCTTTTAATCTAAATCAGCGTGAAAATATAAGAAAAGCTTTTTCTGAGATAAGTAATTTTATCAACGTCGATTTCGTTGAGGTTGAAGAATCTGATTCCGAAGTTGGCACTATTAGATTGGCAATTAAAACCATAACCGATGAGCAGGGAAATTATAGAGAAGGTATTGTCGCAACTGCAACTCCACCTTCCGAGAATCCTGATGGGGGAGATATTTGGTTCAATAAAGTTTTTCAGGAATTAAATACTGATCTTACTTTTAAATCTGGAAACATTTTCACATCTGAATCTCATACTGATATTGGAGATTTAACTGTTCTTTATCATGAGATTTTTCATGCATTAGGTTTAGAGCATCCTGGAGATAATAGCGAGATATTATTCCCTGAGGAATTTAATTCTAGAGAATATACTCTTATGGCAGCAGAATATAAAGAAGATGAAAGCACTATTTATACGCATAATGATCAACAAAAAATAGTTAACTCTACCCCAATGGTTTACGATATTGCATCTCTTCAATATCTTTATGGGGCAAATATTTCTTATAATTTAAGGGATACAACTTATATCTATAAATCTAATTCTCCAGTTCTTGAGACTATTTGGGATGGAGGTGGAATTGATACTATTGACTTAAGTGATTTTAATAATTCTAATAATTTATCTCTCGTTAGTGGAAGTTACTCAACATTAAATTATGGAGATAATTGGAACAAAAGTAACAACCTTGCAATTGCACTCGATGCAATTATTGAAAATGCAATTGGAGGTTCTGGTAATGACATTATTATTGGTAATGAGCACAATAATAATATAAATGGAAGTTCAGGAGATGATGAAATTGATCCTGGAACCGGTAATGATTATGTAAAGGGTGGGGAAGGATATGACGTTGCAATATTATCTGGATTAAAGTCAGATTATATATTTAATTCTTCTGGTTCAGAATTAACCTTAACTGATACCAGAGATATTGATGGCAAAGATACATTTGAATCTGTTGAATTAATAAGATTTTCGGATAAAGATTATGCCGTAACTTCAACTGATATTCCTAAAGAAGCTTTAATTAATTCTGAAGCAGAACTTAAAGTAATGAAATCAGCTGTTGGGGCTGATAATGTATTAGAAATTTTTATTTCAGGTGGAAATGAGAATATAAAAGTTTATGATGAAGAACTACAAGTAAACGTTGATACTACTTCCCTTACTCCTGAGGATTGGCAATATAAATCTATAAGGGATGCTTTTAAAAAGTTAAATAATGATATTGGATTAAGTATTAAAGAAGTAAGTGATGTAGAAAGTGCAGACGCAAAGATCTTTATTCATAGTTTATCTGATGGTTATTCTGTATCTGGTAATTGGGATTCTCAGTACGAAGATCCTATTAGAATCACTATGACAAGTGATGAAAACACATCAAAAGAAGTCTGGGAAAAGATATTTATTCATGAATTAGGTCATCTAATTGGTTTAGAGCATCCATGGGATAAAGAAGATGGAGACTCTGCTTTTGAAAATCCTACAGATAATATACCTACTGTGATGGGTTGGGACGCGACATATAACAACGAATTAATGTCATACTTTCAAGAGGTTGATATTCAAGCTTTGATTGAAATATGGGGAGAAAATGAATCATCTGAAGAGTCTATTGATGAATCAGAGTCTGATTTAGATGATTTAGCACCAGTCATTACAGGACCTTCTGGCATCTCAGGAGAAGCTTCAAGTGCTATAGCAGTAGTTGAAAAATTAAGTGATATTTATACTTTTAAAGCTGATGAAAAAGTTAATTGGTCCATTACAGGAGGAAGTGACTCAGATTCTTTCTCAATCAACAGTGAAACAGGTAAATTAATTTTTTCAGCAGAAAATAGTTATGAAAATCCTAGTGATACTAATGAGGATAATACTTATGAATTAGTCATAAAGGCAACAGATCTTGTTGGATTTTCTTCTCAACAAAATATTACTGTTTTAGTAAAACCTAGCTCTACTAATAAAAATAAATTTGGCGATTCAACCTATCAATTTGTAAAAGCCAATTCGTGGGAGGACGCACAAAAAGAAGCTCAAAATTTAGGTGGAAATCTTGTATCAATAAATAATGAAGAGGAAAATCAATTCTTGTTGGATAATTTTTCAAACTTCCCAAATTTTGATTCCCTTAATAATTCCGATGAATTTGTTGCTTGGATTGGTTATACAGATGTTCGCGAAGAAGGGAATTGGGAATGGACATCTGGTGAAATTTCTGAATATGCGAATTGGAATGCTGGGGAACCGAATGAAAGTGGTTTGCAAAACATAGAAAATATTGAAGATTATGCTGCAATTTACTTGATTGCGAATGAAGAGCAGGAAAAGATAGGAGGATGGGAGGATACTGTTTCTTCCGTAAGAGAATATGGAATAGTTGAAATAAAATCTGTTATTGATAATTCCGAACCAGAATTAGATACAACTGCACCAGTGGTTTCAAATCTAAATTTAAGTTTTAATTCTGAAAAAATAGGATTTGATTTCTCAGCTACAGCCTCAGATGATTCTAGTGGGATAGATAAAATTACTATTGGTATTCAAAACCCTATTGATGCTTCTCTATCAAAATTTGATTTAGTTTTTAATAATAATTCTTCCTTGCCTTTATATGAATACTTTTTCCCTTTGGATTCTTCAGATTCAGGGAATTGGAACTTATTATCTGTTGAGGTTTCAGATCTTGCAGGAAATAAAGATACTAAGTCAGTTATATTTTCAAATATGAGTGATATAGAAATAGAAGGTTCACTTAATATCCCTGCCCCAATTGATTCTGGAGAAATTGATGATAACGGTAATTCAGATGATACAGATGAATCAGACTCTGATTCAGGTTCAAACGATTCTTTAGAAAATGTTCTTAAGGAGCCTTATCAGCATGTTTATTTTAAAAATGAAAAGAACCTGTTTGTTCCAGGCAAAGAGGTAAGTGTTGATTTACAATATACAACTTCAGATTTAGAGAAAAATTTAACAGGCTTAACTCTAAATGTTCACTATAATTCTTCATTATTATCTGTATCTGATTCTTATGAAAATGGGGTTAGCAACGTATTAACTGCTCCAATTTTTAAAACGGTTAATTTATCCGATAGAGATAATTTAGATAATGATTCTTCTACAGATAAATTAGTACAAATTGTATGGGGAGATTTTTTAGGTAAATATCCTGGAGAAGATCTTCCAACACAAATTGCCACTGTCACATTTATAACTCCAGCAGAAAATGAAATGATTGATAATATTACAGGAGAACCAATCACATCAATCTCTTTAAATCTTTCTTCTCCAGAGACTCCTACTGGCTATGACTTTTTAGGTGGAAAGACATTATTAGAGCCAGGTGATGCGTATAATTTAGATGTCGATGGTGATGGTAAAGTTACCGCACTAGGAGATGGATTGATGGTGATCAGAAAATTATTTGGAGCTGCTTTTGCGGGAGATGCATTGACTAATAAGGCAATGTCTGGTGATGCTACCAGGACAGTTGATGAGATACATCAATATATCACTAGTGCAAGTGAAGCAATGGTTTACGATGTCGATGGTGATGGTAAAGTTACAGCTCTTGGAGATGGATTGATGGTGATCAGAAAATTATTTGGAGCTGCTTTCGCGGGAGATGCATTGACTGATAAGGCAATGTCTGGTGATGCTACTAGGACAGTTGATGAAATTCACGAATATATTTCTGAGTTAACAATCTAATCTCATAAATAGATTATTAAAATTTCATTTCATTTAGGTTTAAGAGAAATTATTAATTTAATTATTTAGTTTTTTTTTCTTCATTCTTTTAAAAATAAAAAACAAAAATTTACCTATCCTTTCAGATTCAACGAGTTCCCAACCTTCTTCTCCAATCATGTTTAATATCTTTTGTAGTTGATTTGCGGGATGAACTTCTTTAATTTCTTTGTATTGAGTTGGAAATTGTTTTTTTATAAAATCTGGACTTAAATAACCATTTAATTTTTCACTATCTTTTACTGGATCAGATTTTGGAGGGCTTGTAGTCTCAACATTTATATTTAATATCTTATATTCCCATTTTATATTAGGTTCTCCGGTATTTGAATTATCCTGTTCAATATTTGAATTCTTCTGTTCATTAGTCATTATCTTTTTTTATTTTTAAAAGAGACACATATTTCGATATTATTAGACTCTTAAATCTTAAGCAACTCTATTTTCTTGGGATTTCAAAAATTACTTAATAAGAGGAAATTTTATGTTGATATATGGGTTAAAGATTTTTTATGAATTTAATTAAAAATTGAATTTCATATCGCAAAAATCTACACCTAAATTATCTATTTTAGAATTCTTAATTTTATTATTTTGTGTGCAATTCTCATCAGACTCTAATCCAGTTACACGTTTTAATCTGTCAATTAAAATATTATATTCATATATTGCTTGATTATATTTTGTAAGCGCAGTTGTAGCTTCTCTTTGACTGTTAATGACTTCTCGTTGAGAGGTTATACCAGAATTGTATCTTAATTTTGATATCTCTAATTGTTCCTTTGTAGAATTTAATTCACGTTGTGTATAAATTAAAGTTGCTTTTATTAAATTAAGTTCATTAAATAAATTTTTCAAATTTGTTCTTATTTCTCTAATAGCATTACTATATTTAAATTCTTCTGATTCTAAAGCAGATAATGATGCTTTTTTTAGATTATTTGATTTACCAGCATCAAATATTCTCCAATTTATATTCAAGGAAATAGTATTGTCATAGCTGGAGTCATAGTAGTCTTTATTAACTTCAATTTGGTTTAACTCACCTTTTGTAAATGTTGAAGTAAAAGTATTTGTAAAACTTAGGATTGGTTTCGTCGCGGCTGAGGCTATTTTTGATTGATTTAAATTAAATGATTTATTCTCCGTTATATTTTTTAGTATTAGTTGATGATTCAATGCAGCTTTATAAGAATCTTCAAATTTTTGATTCCAATAACCTAGGAAAATAATTCTATCTTCAGTAAATAAATCCTTATTAATATTTAAGACTTTTAATAGTTCATTTTTAGATACTCTTCTCTCTTTTATCTTTCTAGTAAGAAATTGTAGATCTCTAGAGTATTGAGATTTCGCTTCAAGAACCTCAAGTTTATTACCTAATCCAGAATCAAATCTTGCTTCAGTATCATTTAAATTCTCCTTTGAAGTAAGTAAAGATTTTTGACCATTGAAAACTTCTTTTTTAGATCTTTGAAAGTCAAGAAATTTTCCACGTGCAGATAATATTAAATCTCTTTTTTTAATTTCATAATTATTTTGTGCTATTGCAAGAAGATTTCTCGTAGATGATATTGTGGGCGCTCTTTCTGGATCTATGATATCCCAATTTAATACTAAAGAAGGCGAGTTACTCCATTGTGATGATTCAGTATTGAATGAAGGGGTATATTTTTTTCCGCTAACATATTGAGTTAGACCACTAGCAGTTAGATCAAGAGTTGGATATCTATCAGCCACTGCAGAATTTAAATTATATTTTGCTTCCTGTATTAGTCTCTCGAGTGATTCTAATTCTTCATTTTTTTTTAAAAGATTTTCAATTTGTGAGAATTCAATAAATATTTGATTTGTTGTAGATTTGGAATTAGAAGAAGCTAGTGCATAATTTGGAATTATAAATTTACTTGGACCCAATAAAAATAAAAATATAAAACTTAAGGGACTTATATTAATAAAATTTTCTATCTTAAAATTAGATTTTAATTTCATAAATTGAGTTAGTCGTATTTAAATAATATCAATTAAGTATTTTCTTTTTTAATTTTATTATGAATTAATAAATATAAGATGATTTATGGGATTAAAAAAATTTGAAAGATAATTATCAAATTAACTCCTGGCACTATTACTATCTATTGTACTTATTTGTGATCGCTTTTCGATAAGAACCTAATTTGTAAAGCATCGAAAGTTATTTATAATTAAAGAACTTTATAATTTAAGCTACTAAAATCATGAAATGAATATTTTTAGCAATAATTTCAATTTACATTCAGTGGTTAAATTCAGCTAGAAATCTACTTTAAAGAAAAAAATTTTGAAAAGGTATTTTTATTATCGATAATTTTATAATTTACTATTAATCCTATAAACATCTCTTATTTATTTCTTTACTTAAAATTTCTATAGAATTTGGCAATGTTTGAATAGAAAAAGCTTCCTTCTCAAGAAGGAAATTCCTATGATTATAATGATTTACTAATTTCATTTTTATTATTTTTTCTTGAGAAGAATTCAATTTAATTGGAATATTTAATTTGGTTAGGAATCTTCTTGGACAACTTTGTGCTGCATGAACCGCTTCATGAACCAAAACATTTTTGTAAATCCCTAGTTTGTTTGTAATAGGAGATATCCATATGGTTTTTGTGCTGTTCTCAAACAAACCATAGGCCTCTTTAATTGGAGGTAATTCATTTTTAATTTTAAATCCTTTTTTATTTAGTAATTTAATTAGATTGCTTAAATCCTTATTATTTTTTTCTTCTGTTTTAATAGGAGCTATATTAATTAAAAATATAAGGATCAAAAATAAAATTGTGAAGAATTTATTCATAAAAGAGGTTCAATAATTAAGATTTAAGAAATCATGTGAATAGGATTAGATCAATTCTTTTATAGGCTACTTTTTTTAATGATTTATATTTTATTTACAACACTTTAAACTGATTTTTTATTTGTTTTAACATTATTATTATTATTATATTCTTTCTATAAAGAAATTGACTTCTAGCCTAACCACCCTTTCTGAAAATTCAACTACTACTCAGACAGTAACCGGATATTACATTGAATGGACTAATTATTCTGATATGGATGCTACGTATCCAGTGACTCCCTGGACTGGGACTGAGGAAGATGCAGCAAGAGCTTTAGAATATGAAGAGAGTCAAATTGATCCAAATAATATTGATGTAATGGGTAAAGTAAAGTACGGAGAGTATGAAATAACATTAGAAACTGAAGAAGATGAAGTAGCTGAAGAAACAGGTATTACAGCAGAAACTAGCATAACAGGTGAAGAACTTGGAGTAACATTTACCCCTGCTGGTGATTTCGTAACTGCAGAGACTGAAAGTCTTTATTACATAGAAGAAAATAATCTTGAGGTTGGTTCCTACTCAGCAAACGAACAAGTTACATGGGAATTAGAAGGAACTGATGCTGATTTATTTACTATGACAAGTGACGGTGTACTAAGTTTTAATTCTTTACCTGATTATGAAAATCCTTTGGATAACGATGGAGATAATAAATATGTTGGAACAATCAAGGTAATAACTGAAGATGGTTCTATCTTTTCTGAAGATGGGACTTTAATTGTTACTGATCTAGATGAATTAGGATCAGACTCAGGTTCAGGTTCTTATTCTGAACTACCTCCACCAATTTATGAAGAAGAAGATGATCTGCTAGAACCAATACCAGTGCTAATAGAAGAGGACGATATTACAGCTCCAGTAATCACTGGTCCAGGTACTCCCGGAAGTACAACCAGTACAATGACAATGGAGGAGGAATATACTGCTATACATACATATACTGCTAATGAAACTGTCAGCTGGTCTATAAATGGAGGTTCCGATCAAGATAAGTTTGTAATAGATGAAACAGGCGCTTTATCTTTTGTATCTGCTCCTGATTATGAAACCCCAACTGATTCAGATTCAAATAACACTTATGTGGTTTCTGTAAATGCAACTGACAATGCGGGTAATTCCTCCAGTCAGACATTGATAATCACGATAACTGATGATGAAGATCAAGACCCTGGAATCGTATTTACAC
>QCIO01000018.1 GCA_003216635.1 Prochlorococcus sp. AG-402-L23
AGGCATAATTTCGGATGATGCATTTAAGCAACTTGAAAAGCTCTTTATTCCTGTTGATCCAGAACCAGACTACTTTAATCAAAAAAATAATAAACTTTTGCCAAAATTAGCTAAAGAAAACTATAAAGAATTTTTGGAAAGTTTATTAACGAAAACAAGATTAAGCATTCAACCAAAAATTGATGGCTGTGCTATTGCAATTAGATATATAAATGGCAATTTTAATAAAGCTATTACAAAAAAAGGATTTGATGTCTCAAGCAAAATTAAACAAATTAAAAATATCCCCAATTGTATTCCTATCAAACGAGATTTTCAAATTAGAGGTGAACTATACGCTACAAACCAAGTTGCCAGCATTTCCCAGAGAATCACAAGAGAATACCTCAATGATAAGAAAGGGATTGGAGAAAGTCTCAGCTTTTGCTGTTTCCAAATACTTAATGGAAGACTTAATCAATACGAAACCCTTAACTATCTTAAAAAATGTGGCTTCAGCACCCCTGAAAGTTACTTCACAAATCATACAAGCGAAATCCAAATATATAAAAAAAATTGGTTAGAGAGAAAAATATTTGCGAAATATCCAACTAATGGGATAGTTATTAAAATAAATAGTAGAAAACTACAGTTACTTAGAGAGAAAAGTTTATCTCAAAATAACGAATGGCAATATGCAATTGAAAAATAATATTAAATAGTAACTTCAAAAAGAGCTCACGATACTGACTTCCAGTATTTACAGTGGAAAAGTAATTATATCTTGGTTAAATTCCAAAGCAATTTGCAGGATTACTAAATGACTGCCACTATTTCAAAACCTAAAATCTCTAACTGGGAAAAATCTAATATTCCAAACCTTATAGGCAAAACAGCTCTAATTACTGGTGCGAATAGTGGTCTTGGATACTACACTGCAAAGGCCCTAGCCGAAAAAAATGCTCATGTTGTTATAGCTTGTAGATCGCTTGAAAAAGCTAATCAAACTATCAAAAAACTTAAAGGTCTTAATCCTGGAGGAATATTTACACCTTTAGAATTAGATTTGTCAGATTTAAAAAATATTGTTGAAGTTCAGTCTAAAATTTTTGATAATTTTGAAAATTTGGATTTACTAATCAATAATGCAGGCATTATGCATCCGCCTAAAACCCTTAGTGCCCAGGGATATGAAATACAATTTGCAGTTAATCATCTAGCACACATGCTTTTGACCCTAAAGCTACTTCCAGCTATTGAAAAAAAAGAAGAATCTAGAATAGTGACGGTTACTTCCGGAGCACAATTTTTTGGCAAAGTTGGTTGGAAAAATTTGAAAGCCGAGAACTATTACAACAAATGGGAATCTTACTCCAATAGCAAATTGGCAAATGTAATGTTTGCTTTGGAACTAAATGAGAACTTAAAGCACAAAAATATACTTTCTTTAGCTGCTCACCCAGGAATTGCAAAAACAAATCTCTTTACTGCTCAAAAACCTAACCCTAGTCCATTAGAAACATTCTCCTTGGAATTATTTAGCGCTATTTTTCAAACTGCTGAGATGGGTGCTTTACCTCAACTTTTTGCAGCTACTTCACCAGACGCAAGAGGCGGTGATCATTATGGTCCTAGATTTAATTTCAGAGGTCATCCAAAACTATCCCCTACTTCTCCTTTCGCCATGAATAAAAAAGAAAGAAAAAATTTATGGGAAAAAAGCCTTGAAATACTAAATAATTTCTTATAAATTTTTCATTTTTACTAACTTTAGAAAATACTTCAAGATATGTAATTCACTCTCTGAGAGTTTCATAAATTCTGTTAAGGCATCATAATTTTTTTCATCAATTTTTTTTGACAATTCAATAAAAATATCATGGTTTTCATTAACAAAGCGCTCAGCAATCTGAGACGGAGTTAAACCCTGTTCAATTAATTCACCTGGAGCATTTTTCTCCCACTTTTCATAAAACCAAGAGAACCAATATTTTGCAGTATTATCTTCCATTAATTAACTTTTCTTTGGCGATTAATATAAATACTGAAGAAAGATCTCATTATTGAATTACCCCTTAAACACAATTAATATAAATGCAATTATAAATTTAATGATAGATAATCATTCAAGTAAAAGAAATATTAATCTTGTAATTGGATTGGGTAAATCTGGATTTTGGGCTGCCAAGTATTTGAGAAGCATCAATAAGAGAGTAGTTGTTTGGGAAAGTAAAGATGGGATAGAATTCTTAGAAAGAAAAACAGAATTAGAAAAGCTTAATATACTAGTTTCTCTGAATAAAGAATTTGTATTTGAAGAAATTCAACCTTTTGTGAAAGAGATCGAATCTGTTGTTGTAAGTCCATCAATACCTTATGACCATATAACTATTATTGAATTAAAAAAAAAGGGCATTAAAGTAATTGGAGAAATTAATGTTGCATGGGAAATTTTAAAAGACACAAATTGGATAGGTATTACTGGCACTAATGGCAAGACTACTGTTACTCATCTACTAAGCCATATACTCTGCGATAATGGATTATATGCTCCTTTTGCTGGAAATATTGGTACACCTTTATGTAAATATGCTCACTCCAAAAAACATGAAAAAATTGATTGGGTTGTAGCTGAATTAAGCAGTTATCAAATAGAAATATCTCCAGAAGTAAAACCTAATATTGGAATATGGACAACCTTCACAGAAGATCATCTTGAAAGACATAAAACACTTGAAAACTATTTCAACATAAAAAAAAGCTTGCTAGAAAAATCTGATTTTAGAATTTATAATTATGAGGATAAAAACCTAAGAAATCACTACAGTTCGCTATCAAGAGGGGTTTGGATAACAACTAGTTTAGATAAATCAAATTTAATTCAATGCGATTATTGGATAGACGATCAAGCATACATTGTTGAGAGAGGAAAGAAATTATTCAAACTTGAACATTTTTCTTTAAAAGGAATACATAATCTTCAAAATCTTTTATTGGTAATTGCAGCAGCAAGAAAAGTTGGATTATCTGTAAAGAAGATTAAAGATTCTTTATCTAATTACAAACAATTACCCCATAGGATGGAAACAATTTATAAAAATAATGATCTGGAAATAATTAATGATAGTAAAGCTACAAATTTTGACTCATCTATTGCAGGAATAAGTTCAATTGAAGGTCAAATAATAATCATTGCTGGGGGTAGATTAAAAGGCAATGAATATAGTGAGTGGATAAAACTTTTAAAGAAAAAAGTTAAATGTGTTTTTCTTTTTGGAGAAAGCTCAAAAGTCCTAAAAATGGCGCTTATTAATGAAGGATTTAAAAAAAATATTTTTGAATTTTCAGAACTAAAAGAGCTTTTAAATTTTGTTTTTCATTATTTACAAAATAATAGGGTTGGAACATTATTATTCTCACCTTCATGCTCTAGTTTTGATCAATTTAAAAATTATGAAGAGCGTGGAGATTATTTCAAGAAACTAATAAGTGAAAAATTAAAGGTTAATAAATCTATTTTTTGTTCAAGTATCATTTCGTAATTTTCAGGTCGGTCATCACAACCGTCTCCCCTCTAGCAAATATTCACTTAATTAGTTAGATTTTGACTATAAATTAATTACTGTCAATGAGTGAATCTAACAATTTACCTCAAGCAATAAGTCATAAAAAATTAAGTTACTTGATGCTTAAGGCACAAAAAGATTCTCTTTTTTCTGATGAATTAGCAAAAATAGAAAGCCCCGAAAAAAGAGAATTTGAAGAGTTAATAAACAATTGGGAAGCTTCAACTAAGAAAGTAGTTAATGAGTTATCAAAAAGAAAAGAGAATTTACTAAAAGATAAATCACCGAATTCTTTAATTGCTCTAGGTGCTATGGAAGTTCACCTTAATATGGCTTTGCAAGCCTTAAATGCATTTAATAAAGGAGTTGATGGGTAAAAGTAACAGATAAATTATAAGGACGGCATCGAAAATAATAGAAAATCTATGTCTTTTTCAGTATCTATAGAGACATCATCATAATAATTAACTTCAAAACCCAAGCCATCTCCAGATTCGAGACATAGATTCGAATTAGAATCTTTACTTTTTAATAAAAGATCACCTTCTATTATTTGTATCCAATTATATTTATCGATTTTTAATGGCAATTTTTTTTCTTTAATTGGCTTATATTTACAACGCCATAAAGAGATACTTTGATTTAGAGAAAGCTTATTATTTTTAGCGTCTTTATAATTAAAAATAAGATTGTCCCAAAACTTTTCATTTAATGAAATTTGATCATATCGAGGTTTGATATTTTCTTTTTGAGGGTATATCCAAATCTGGAACAACTTACAGGTCTCATTTTCTTCATTCTTCTCGCTATGAGAGATTCCAGTGCCTGCAGACATAACTTGTACTTCATCTTTGTGAATTTTTCCAAGATTGTTTAAGGAGTCTCTATGAGTTATTGCTCCTTTTGTTACGACAGTAATAATTTCCATATTTGCATGAGAATGTGTATTAAATCCTGCATTAGGAGAAATAATATCTTCGTTTATAACTCTAATTTTCCCAAAATTATCCCATTTTGGATCTCTATGCTCTGCGAAAGAAAATGAATGCATCGAATTTAGCCATTCTCTAGTCGATCTAAATCTTTCGTGAGATTTCCTTATTTTAATTATTTTCAAAGACATAAATACTAAGAAATAAATATGGTGTATTTGTGTAAATTAAATATTTTTGAAAATCATAAATTATGAACAAGTGAAATTACTTTTTATTTATTTGTTAATTTTACTTTGTGCTTTATTTGCTTTATTAATTATTTTTTTTGCTTCTTCTCTTGTAGAACATTTTTCTGCCTCTACATTCAAGTTTTTTAGTTTATTTAATTGCTTTGAAATTTTCATATAAGGTTAACTTAACAAATAGAAATTAACACATATTTAATGGAATAGCTAAAAATACTGGTTTGTATTTGAGCCTTACTACCTAAAAATAAGATTCGAGGATGGAATTATCAGAACAGTATAGAGGATGTATTGGATTATCTTTGATTGTTTTCTTAATTAAAAGCGGTCCAAGAGGATTATCAAAATTATTTTTCCTAATTGAGTTATATTGCATTATTTTTTTTGATATTCTTTTATTTCTATTTAGAAATTTACCTTTGTTACCCCAACCTAACCATAAATCACAATTTTTATTTTCAGACCAGTGTTTTAAGTTTTTATAAATATGATTATTGTTTAGATAACCCACTGGGTTTTTATGATTAAAAAGTTTTTCTGGTTTGCTTGAAATCAAAGCAAATAGATTGATTAATTTTACTTTGCCGTAATTATTGTTTTTCGAGATTTTGATAATCTTTTTTGTTGTATTATCTAAGAAAACTTCATCAGATAATGATGGATTTAAACCAATAAAAATAATTTCCTTTGTAGATTTAGAAATCTTATAACTTAAACTCCATCTATATAGTTTGTTAGCACTTATTAAACAATTTCTTTCTAGAAATAAATTTTTCAACCTAAACCTACACCTCTAGCCATAAGAGTGGCAAAGAAAGGTATTGTTGCGAAGCCCACTAATTCAGTAGTAATGATGAGTCTGAACCTCTTAACTAGATTTTCAGATATTTCAGGTAATTTATTCTTACTTAATGGAATGGCCCATAAGATATAGGTTGTTGTTGGGTATAAAGAAAGTAATCCCACCAGAATGTAAAGAGAAACTTTTATCCAAAACACAGGATTACCTGTATAGAAATCACCTCCTTGACCAAAATACTTAACACGCAAAATCCCAGTAACCAATATTGCAACTCCAGCCAAACCATAGACCACATCTGCAATTATCATTGAAATCGTCTCATTTCTATTAAGACCAACTTTGAGAGTCAATCTTTCAAACAAAAGAGAACCGAAACACAATATAATTCCTAAATAATGAACATATGCTACTAATGCACTTTTAGCAATTTCACCTGTTAATAAAGTTCCTAATAACATTTTCTAGTCAAAATTTATACAATACTAACCACCAAATAAAGAATTTGTTTAGAAAATAGATTAAACAATAAAAAGCTAAGTATAGATTTTAGGACTCTAAAAACCTTTTTTGACCATCTTCAAAAAAATCCTTTTTATTCCATACTTCGATTACATCTGGGAAATGCTTTTCCATACAATTATCACAAACCCCATGACTGAATCTAATATCACTAATTTTCGAAAGATATTTTTCTAAATGCATCCAATCACCCTCCTTATTTTTCACTTCTCTACAATATGAACATACAGATAAAATCCCTTCCTGTTTATGCAAATTAGATAAAGCATCTAGCAAATTTAATGACTTTTTTCTAAGCTCTAAAAATGAAACTATTTGCTTGGATAATAATTCCATAATATTAAATTGTTGTGTAGTTAGATTTCCTGGCTTTCTGTCTATTACACAAAGAGTTCCCAGCTTATTACCATCACTATTTCTAAGGGGGAAACCTGCATAAAAACGAATCTTTGGATCTCTAGTTACCAATGGATTATTTATGAATCTTTCATCTTGGAAAGCATCATGAATAATTAATGGACTATTTTCTTTTATTGCATGTGTACAAAAAGACCAATCTCTTCTAGTTTCTGATATTTGAAGTCCTATTTTGGATTTAAACCATTGTTTATCTTTGTCTACCAAAGTCATTAAAGAAATAGGCACATTACAAGTTGTAGCAGCAATTTTTGTAATATCGTCATAACATGATTCTGGCTTGGTTCCCAAAATCCTATATTCTGCTAATGCTTTTAATCTTCTTTCCTCTTCTTCTTTTTTTGATACAAGATTCTGCATTAATCTTCACCAATAATTAAAACTTTAAAATTAAAGTTTCTCCAAAAAACTTTTTCCCTCTAATACTTAATAAAAAAAAGATAAACTTATTGAATTGTTACTTACTGATTTATTACTTATTAATTTATTATTTAATAATTTAACTTTGAGACTGCCATCCCAGCGATCCATCCACTTGTCCAACAATGTTGAAAATTAAATCCACCTGTGATCCCATCAACATCCAAAACTTCTCCAGAAAAAAATAACCCTGGACAAATTAAGCTCTCCATAGTTTTAAAATTAACCTCATTAATTTTCACGCCTCCGGAAGTAACAAATTCCTCTCCAAATGGACCTTTTCCCGAAATTATATATTTGTCCTTCATTAGAATATTTATCATTTTCTCTCTTTCATCCGCTAGTAAATCAGCCCACTTTTTCTCTTTATCAATACCTATTTTATTTAATAAAAAAATCCATAATCTTTTTGTTAATAGTGGAACAGGTCTACTGTTAATTAGATTCACCTTGCCTTTATTTAATCTTAAATATTTAACTTTTTCTTTTAACTCCTCATAACTTAAAGCAGACCATTTAATGATTAGATTAAATTTATATTTTTGGCTATAAAGTTCCCTTGCTGCAATTGATGAAAGTTTTAATACTGCTGGTCCACTAAAACCCCAATGAGTTATTAGTAAATCGCCTCTATTTTGAAAATTCTTATTGTTTAATTCAATTTCTATATCTATGCCCTTTATCGAAACCCCACTACATTCATCCAAATTTGGTTCTTTTGTAGAAAAAGTAAAAAGCGATGGCAAAGGTTTAACAATATTATGTCCAAGATTTTGAGCTAATTTATATCCGCTTGGATTACCTCCAGTTGAAAGAATAATATTTTTTGAAGTTACCTTTGCTTTTTTAAGACTAAAAATATTGAATATATTATCTGGAGTTTTTGAAATTTCTTTTACAAAAAATTTTGTTAATATCTCTACGTTTTTTGATAAAGCACTTTTTCTCAAACAATCAATAACATCTGAAGAAGAATTAGACACTGGGAATACTCTTAGATCTTCCTCAATTTTTAAATTTAACCCTTTTTTCTCAAACCAATCGTATACATCTCCAGCAGCAAAACGATTAAATGATTCCAAGAGCTGAATTCCACCTCTGGGGTAATTCTCAATTAGTTCATTCGGTATCCATGTCGCATTAGTGACGTTACATCTTCCCCCTCCACTAATCCTTACTTTCTCCATAAGTTTTGAAGTGCCTTCAAGAATTATTATTCTTTTTACTCCATTTTCAGCAGCAGTTATTGCTGTCATAAAACCGGCTGCACCGCCTCCAACAACCGCTAAATCAAAAGGTTCCAAAAACTTATTATTTAATATGCTTCCATCTGATAATAGCAAGGAGTTATAAAGAAAAATTACTCCAAAAACCATAAAAAAAATAAATAAAAAAATTTAAAACTACATAATAAATAGCTACAATTCACTAATTTTTAAATTTCTATAAAAATCAACGCAGTCGTTATTTTTATGCTTTAACTTAATCAAATGAGTCTGATATTTTCTTACGTTAAATATTCTGAGGCCAGTTTTCCTATGACTGGTCAATATACTGCTCTTCTTTTAATAACTTCTTTTATTTGGGTTCTACTTTGGTTTGGATATAGACAAAATAAGATAAATGATGAGATCAAGAAAAAAGAAAAAGAAGAAAGAATTAATGCGAAAGTTCAAAGAAGAAAGAAGTTAGAGAGTTTGTACCCTACTAATAAAAAAACTGTTTAAAATAAATTATTTTAGAAAATATGAAAAAAAATAATTTCAAATCAATAATTCAGTACTTACCGGGGATTTTTATTCTTATTTATGTATTCTTTTTAGCATTTACTCAATTTATAAAATAAAATTTTTAAAAATTATTCGTTTTGATTGGAATCCTTTCTGCTTTTGGAGCTGCTACATCTTGGACATATGCGTGCTTTATTTGGCGCGCGCAAACTCAAAAATATAAATCAATAGATATTAATTTAATAAAAAATATAATAGCTTTTTTAATTTTTATACCTGCTTTTATCAATCTAAGTTCTACGACTGCATTAAAAAACATATTTATACTACTAACTAGTGGAATAATAGGTATTGGTTTAGGTGATACTTTCTATTTAAAGTCACTACAAACAATTGGCACAAGAAAAACTTTATCTATAGAAACTCTTTCTCCGTTAATGGGAGCTTTGTCAGGGGAATTTTTTATTAATGAAAATTTAACAACTAAATCATGGGTTGGAATAATTATAGTAACAATTTCGCTATTCATAATTCTCAGAAAAGTTAACGATTTTAAAGAGGAAAACTCCTCTTTCTCAGAAAAAAATAACTTTAAGATTTTTGCTTTTCCTTTTTTATCAGTTTTATGTGCTGTTCTTGGAGGTCTTTTATCAAGGATGGTTTTCCTTCAAAGCAATTTATCTCCTTTCCTTACAACTGAAATAAGATTATTAGGTGCAATAATTTTTTTGATTAGTCTAAAAGGATTTAAGATTAATTTTTTCTTAAAAAACATAGAAAAAAAACAACAAAAAAGATTTTTTATTTCAATACTTCTTGGAACAAATATAGGAATATTTCTACAACAAGTTGTGTTTAAAACCCTTCCCATAGGAGTAGGATGGGCTTTATTAAGCACATCTCCAGTAATTTCCTTATTTTTTGCTAAGAATGAGGAAAGAGAAATTACCAAAAAAATAATATTTTTTACTTGTTTTTTATTTTTTGGCTTGACATTAATAATTCTTTAATCTCTGAGTTGATGTAAAAAATACTCATGTTAATAAAAATCAAATTAAATAAAATTACCCTATAAACAATCAAAACAATGAAAACATTAAAGAAAAAAAGACTCGGCACATTGGAAGTTTATGTTCTTTTTTTAAGCTGCATTTATGCAGGCTTTATAGGTTATAAATCTCTATTAAATGTTTTATTTACTTGGAATTAATTAATTCTTTCTAATGATTTAATCAACTTACCTCCATCTTGGTCATCATCATCATTTGAAGCGAAAAATAAAAAAAATATTCCTAGAGAAGCTATAGATAGCGAAATTGACAATACAGAAAGCTCATCCATAAATTAAAAATTTTTTTTATGATAAACAAAAAAAGATAAAAGACAGTAAAGAAATACACATTCTCGAAAATAAATATTTATTTTATTTGTAAAATGAAAAAACACATCCTAACTATTTCGTGAAAGTTCTAATATCTTCCCCCTGTAGTGCAAGCGTAATAATTCAGTATGGAATAAAAAGTTGGCCTATTTGGGAATGTGAGCCAAGTAAATTTAAATGGAATTATGATGATAAGGAAATTTGCTTAATTATTGAAGGTCAAGCGAAAATAAGTACCCAAAACAGTGACATTTTCGTGATTAAAGCTGGAGATCTAGTTGAGTTTCCTGCTGGACTTAACTGCGAATGGGAAGTAACCAAAAGTATTAAAAAACATTATCGATTGGGTAGCTAAGTTTAAGAAAAAAGATTTTTTCTTCTTTACTGTTAAGTCAATGTAGATAAAATATGGTTAATAAATAATTTTCAAGAAGGAAACTAATATTATGCCTTTTACTGATCAAGAATATTTTGAGGTTATTGAAAAAAACGAAATAGTAAAAAAGGCCTTTGAAAATATTAAGCAAATTTGCATTGATTTACAAAAACAAACAAATTGTCCTGAAGAGGATCTAAAAGATTTTCTTGAATTTATTTCTAAACAATGGAATAAGTAATAATTAAAAAGCCTTATAAATACTAAATTTAAAATTTCAATTTAGTTTTCTGACAGAATAAGTTCTAATCTAATTCCTTTTTTGGTTTTGTATTGATACTGGAAGTTCCCTTAGCAGCAGAAACAAAGAAAAAGAAGCCTACAATTCCTGATATACCAAATATCGCAGCCAAAGGATCAAAAGTGAAAGAAAACATAGAATTTATAAAGTCAAGATAAATAATAGTTTTTGAATCAAAATTGTACAATTATTGTTAAGTATAAAAAATAACAATTGCGCGATTCATTATGTCATTATTAGTCTCTAAGTAGGTTCAATAAAATTATTATTCAAATTGATATTGAAGAATAAAAATATCAATACATACCAAAGATCTATTCGTGCGAAAGAGAAAAGTTTTTAAGAATATTTATTGAAATATGGAATAACACTACCCGGAGGATCCACAATTATTGTTTCTTTAGATTAGTATCAATTCATGACAGAATTATATTCAGCTTCTTCCTCAGTAAGTCCTTTTACAGCGATATTATGGTGCCTTTATCCCATAGCTGTTCTTCTAATCATTGAGTTACTATTAGGGGGTGGTTTTGATGATGATAATAACGACGACCAAGATGGCGGAATGCTTATACCTGCCTACTCCAGAGCTGACATTTGAAATAATATTGAATTATAAATGATAAACTTTGTAAAAATTTCAATAAATTGACTAACAATTTTGATACGACTCTCATTTCCCTAATTTCACTAACTATTCTTATAATTTTCTCACTCTCTTGGCTGGTATTAAGAACCCTTAAAGAAGGAAGAAAAGCTTTAACAGAATCAAATAATGATAGATCATAAATAACACAAAATGTATTTAAAAATATTGAATTTTCATTGGATTTATTAAATTCTAAGATTTATAAGCTTTACTAACTCAACGATACATACGTAATATTTAAAGCTTTTTCATATGAAAGTTTGAGGAAATCATAAAAAACTTAAATAAATATTAGAATTCATAGTGTTACTGAATTAAAAATACCAATCCATTGATATTCCTTTTTTGAAAGGCGTTCTCTTAGTAATTACTTTAATAAATAAACATGCATCTAAATTCTTTACTTTATATTTGTTCCATATCTTTATTCATTTATATTATGGCGCTATTTTGGAGAGACTTACCAAATCAAAAAAAGTAAATAAATAATTTATATTAAATTTATTGCTTATCAAAATAAATTGAGTTATTAATTTAATATTGGATTTAATTTTTTTATATAAATGCTGAAAGAATCTTCAAATAACAATAACAAAAATATATTCTCGGAGACTACAAGTATTGCGAAAGAAAAGATGGTTTGCAAAGACGGATTCTGTTCATTACCAAATCAAGATGAGATCCCAAAACAAGATTCAAATGATATAAATTTATTTGATCCTATTTAGTAAATAAAAAACATTTTGATAAATTGAAGATTAAATTGATAGTGTTAAATTCTTTGATTTTTTAACTTATGCTTAATGACTTTTTAAATGCATATAAGGAGTTTTGGATTAAAGCTATAGAATTAAAAGGATTCACATCTCGATCGGACTGGTGGTTAGTTCAATTAGCGAATCTTATAATTTCTTTCCTAACTATCCCAATATTTTTAAAAACGTTTGGTTTCAATGCTTATGGACTAGTTTGTATAGTTCCTCAAATAGCTATTGATATAAGAAGAATCAGAGACTTTGGAAAAGATTGGAAATGGATCTTTATTAATTTAATACCTATCTTAGGATGGATCTTGTGGTTCATCTGGTTAGGCTTTGGTAAGACAGGTAATGGGGGAAATAAACTTATATAGAAATTAACTCTTTATTTTTTTTCTTTTTTTAAAATCTACAAATCTTATCTTGTTTCTTAACTCTATTTGTTTTTCAAGAATCCTAAACACATGCATCTCGCATTCGGTTAATTTAAGAAACTGATCGAGTGTATCTTTATCTTCTTCATCAAAATCTTCGAAAATTTCTGAAATGGCAGTACTATTTCTAGAAATAAAATCCTCTGCCACATCTTGTGGATTCTTGCCTGATTCGAAATCCTCAAAAGCTTCATAAGAATTAAGTTCTCTAGTTAACCATTTAAACCATGGTTCATTTTTATTATGTTTTTTACTTATGATTTTCTTCATGAAAGATTTTTAACTAGTTTAATCATTATTAGTTATTCATTCTTTGACAGCTGTACAATTACTTATTTTTAGAATTTAATTAAAGGTAAACCTTGTTTATTTTTTAAAAAAACTAGCATAATGATCCATAAAACTTCCTAAAGAATAAGTATTTATTACTCATTTTTTTGTTTATGAGATGGCTAGGATCTGTTTGTATAAAAATACACTGTCAATTCCATTTTATGACTTTCCTTCATCTCCAATTTTAATAATTGGTTCTCTTGGTATTGCATTAGCAATAGCCGTTTTTTTTGTCTCTTACCAAAAATATTTCAATTCTCCTTTGAATAAAGAGCTTGCAGAAAAGAAAAAAGCCTTAATTTAAGGAACAAAAAGAATTAAATGAAAGATTAGAAAAAATAGAGCAAGATTTAAAAAATTTATAAAAAAATTACTCTTATACAGATAAGTTAATGGTCTCGAATTCAAGACCTTGATTTTTTAAACAGGAATTATGGTCTATAAGAAGTTATGGATAAAGATCATCTTATTGATTTAATTTCTAATAGCCTTCTTTATGAGAGTAAAGTTTCTGACTCTACTAAGAATCTTAGTGACTTTAAAAATTACTTAGAAAGATTAAATCTAGATCAATTGAGAACTATGTCTAAAGAATTTATTCTTTAGTATGATGTTGTAAATATTTTATTGTTTATAAAATAATCAATACTTTTTAAAAATTGTTACTATCAAAAAAAATTAAAGAAATATGCTTAAAGTAAATAGAAGTGATTTTTTAATAAAGCCATTTCTCAAAAGAAATAATATTAGAGCTTCCTTTCAAATTATTTCTACCTTATTCCCAATAATTTCTATTTGGTTAATCATCTACCAAATAACAAATCAAACTTTTTCATTACTGATAAAAGGATTTCTATTGATACCTTTTGTAGTTCTTCTAACTCTGTTTTCTTCTCGAACATTCTCATTAATGCATGATTGCGGTCATAATTCTCTTTTTACAAAACGGAAATTAAACCGCTTTTTTGGATTTTTACTTGGCTTGGTTAATGGTATTCCTCAGAAGTCATGGTCAATTGATCATGCATTTCATCATAGAAATAATGGAAATTGGGAAATTTACAAAGGGCCCATAGATGTTTTAAGTCTTGAAGATTATAATTCCCTTACAAAAAGAGAGCAAATATTTTACAAAGCAAGTCGAAACTGGATGATGCTTTTCCCTGGCGGTTTTTTTTACTTAGTTTTAAAACCAAGATTAGGTCTTGTTATTATTATTTTTAATTTCACTAAAGATATATTAGAAGAGACTTTTATAAAAATAAAAAACAGAGAAATTTCTCAACTTCTAGCTATTAATTCGAGAGTCAAACCACCTTTTTCTGATTATGGAGATAATTTCAATGAAATATGTGAATTAATCATCAATAACATAGTAGTAATAGTAGGGTGGATTTTTATGAGTAAATGGTTGGGGTTAGTTTTTTTCTTATCATTTTATTCCATGGTATTAACCTTATCAGCAGCAATTTTAATATGTGTTTTTTTCGTACAACATAATTATGAGAATGCATATGCTAAAAATACAAAAAATTGGGATCTTATGAATGGAGCGATTTTAGGTAGTAGCAATTTAGATATACCTAATTGGCTAAATTGGTTTTTAGCAGACATATCATTCCACAGCATTCATCATCTCTCTGAGAGAATACCAAATTACAACTTAAGAGCTTGTCATAAAGCTAACATTCATTTACTCCAACAATCAAAGTTCTTAAAATTAAGCGATTTTTCAAACTGCTTCAAATATATTATTTGGGATAATAAAAATGAAAAATTAATTCCAATAAGTTAAAACCTAATTCAACCTTCTTCTTAATTTTCTTTTTAGAGGAATACTGCTATATGCATGAGTACCAATAGATGGAGGCAAGTCATTCTTTAAAGGATGCATAAAAGCATTTGCCATACTCTCTAACATTTTCGAAAGCCAATTAATTACTGATTTCATTTGAAAATCTAAAAGTATACTTTTTTATCATCTAACTAAATTACTGAAAAGTAAATCAGTCTTTATGCTGATTTTTTGGAAGATTACCTTATAAAATTAATATTAAATATTTAAAATTATTGTTTCCTTTTGTGTTTTAAAAGAAGAAAATTACTACCCTTTTTAAAGGTAAACCAGGTGCAAAATAAATTTAGTAAATAATACTTATTTTTTCTAATTAACTTAATAAATTAAATTATTGAACATAATTTCGTGCTATATCTCTATTCCAAATAAATTTAACAATATTATGAATGATTCATTTGTTTCTACAAAACAGAATAAAGAAATAGATTCTATTAATTCATATTTTGAGTGTATTACTGAATGCAGTATTGTGGATGGTCATCAGGAATGTATTACTCGTTGTTTAGAAGTTCATTTAAAGGGGGGTGATCAAAATGAATAAAAAAAATTCACCTCAAAGGAAAACAACTTTAAAATGGAATACGAATGGAGAGCTTTCGGAAATTGATATGTTAAGAATTTTAGAAAAAATATCATCTCATGATCTTAATCAATGTGAATTAACATGCGATTCTGATCAAGGTTAAAAATTATTATTTCTAGATCTTTTTAAATTATTAATTAATCAAAAAATTTGTTACTAGTATCAAAAAAATATTTCTAATAAACTACATTTTTAATGATCTGAAGTCAGAATAGATTTAAAAACTTATTATTCAATACTTTTACCTATGCTGCTGATAAAAATCAGCTTATGGGATTTTGTAAGATATCAATTTTCAATTAACCAGATTTCAATCAACATCTAGAACATTTTCACAATATCTCAAGTTTTTTTTAAAAAATTAATTTTTAGAACTCCCACCTTTTTTTAAGAATGTTTTACTAATTTCTTTTTTTGTCAGTTGTATCGGTTTTACTAAACCTGAATCGCCATGAGTCGGACAATAATAAGTCATAAGCATCCACTTTTTTTCTTCATCCATAACTAATCTGTGTTTAAGTAATGATTAAGTAAATAGGATGAATTATAAAAAAATTGATTTTTTTTAATCTTTTTTTCTTTTTTACTTAATAATTAATAAAATTTAGAATCTATTCTCACAAAATAGATATAAATACGCATGACTTTAAAAAAAAAACCTGCTATTTATGAATAAATTCAAAATTGTTCATGTCTCTAGAATCTATATTGATGGTGGTTGCTCCAATCTGTCTTTTTACGGTAGGAGTTATTGTTTTACCTATTCTAGTAAAGCCACGTAAACAATCTGGTTTACCTAAGAGGTATATACGCGGTCTTTAAATTAATTTAGCTTTAAAGAAAAGCAAAGACAATCAGCATAAAAAAGAATTAAATAGATAAATAAAAAGATTGCGATAAAAGAATAAAATAAAAAAAGTTTGCACAAATAATTTTATTTGAAGATGAAATTAAAATCGAAAAAAAAATTATAAATTCTTTTCATTATGAGATCCTGTGATGGATAATAGAATATATAAAGTCACTTTTATTTAACAAAATTCTTAACCAAAAAAATTTGAGTAATATAAAATTTTCAGGTCTTAAAGGCCAAGCGCTTGTAATAGAGGATAAAGATATTCCAAGCATAAAAGAATTTCAGGATGTTATCCCAGATCACTACTTTCAGTCCAATACCAAAACTTCTTTGAGGTATCTTTTACAATCAGCTTTAATTCAATCATTAGTAGTTGCGATAGGGTTATCTATTCCATTTACCCCAAAAATGATCCCAATTTGGATTATTTACGCATTACTATCAGGTACCACTGCAATGGGATTCTGGGTAATTGCCCATGAATGTGGGCATGGAGCATTCTCTAAAAACAAGACATTGGAATCTATAACTGGTTATTTACTTCATTCATTACTTCTAGTGCCTTATTTTTCTTGGCAGCGTTCTCATGCAGTTCATCATCGATTCACAAATAACATAACCAATGGAGAAACTCACGTCCCTTTAGTCATTAAAGGGAATGGCTTTACAGAAAAAATTGGCGGAGAAAAAGAATTACATTTTTCAAATTCCTTAGGTAAGAAAAATTATGGAATTCTTCAACTTGTTTTACATCTAATATTTGGCTGGCCTGCTTATTTACTTACGGGAAGTACAGGAGGAGTTAAATATGGTACTTCAAATCATTTTTGGCCAACAAAACCATTTTCTAAAGCATTATGGCCATCAATATGGGCCAAGAAAGTTTGGATATCAGATATTGGCGTAGGTTTGACATTAGTGAGTATTGTTTGTTTAGTTTTCAAGTATGGATTATTTCCAGTAATTGCTCTGTATTTTGCCCCTTTATTAGTGGTTAATTGTTGGTTAGTAGTTTATACATGGCTTCATCATACAGATTCAGATGTACCTCATCTTTCAAATACGGAATTTTCCTTTATGAGAGGCGCATTTCTATCTATTGACAGGCCTTACGGTAGAGTCCTTAATTTTCTTCACCATAATATAGGTTCTAGCCATGTCGTTCATCATGTATGTCCAACGATCCCTCATTATCATGCAAAAAAGGCAACTGTCTTAATTAAAAAAGCCTTTAAAAAAGCATATCTTTTTAATCCTGATCCAATACACAAAGCTCTATGGAATATTGCTTGCAATTGCGTTGCTGTTGAGTCAGACATCAAGAGAGGAAGATATATATGGCAATCTTCATATAAAATGGTGGATTAAAAACACAATAAGCATCAATTTTTTATCACATTAATTTACGCAAATCTGAAAAGAATATAAAAGAATTAGCAATAACAACTTTTTCATCTTAGAAAATACTAACAATTTAGTAATTCTATGAGTGGCGACAATTTGTATGGTAAACAGCCTATTAAATTTTATTCGGAAAAAATAACACTTACAAAAGTTGAATTATTAGAAAGACAGTTGAGTTTAGGCGAAAAAATTTCTGATTTAGATCAAAAGCATAAAGAATGGAGCAAAAAACTATCAGGTTGATCATTTAATATGATGAATTTTAATAACTTATTGATATTTTTATTCGCCTTATCGAAAAACTTTTTTGCAAATTATTGAAAAATTATTTGCAGGCATACTAATAATATCCTCTTAAGAAAAACCATTTTTCTTACTCTCATCACAAACTTCCTCAAGATTTTTAATACCCCAAAGATCATTTTGCATTTTTAAAGTATTATCGAAAAAATAATTACTTTCACTTGTATGCTTATTACAAATTTTAAATGGCCCATACAAAATCAAAAATTGCCCTTTATTGAGTAATTTTCCTGACTCTCAAAAGAGTTCTAGAGTACAAGACCACTGTGCTACATGAATCATATTTATAGAGACTATTCCTTGCAAAGAATGAGCTAATCTCAATGGAATTTTCCAAGGAATTTTTCTACATCAATCTCAAGAGGCTGGGGCATTTTCTTAGTTAGTTCTTCATTCTCAATCCAATAACTTATACTTTTTCTATACACTAACTCTGGGTTACTTGTTTGCCAAATTATTCCAGGAAAGCGTTTTTGAAAAACCACTCCATGTTCACCGCTGCCACTCCCGATTTCCAATACTGAACCTTTTTTATAATTCTGGATAGTACATCACCAATGCAGTCTATATTTCTTTGAGTTGCCGAAAAAAAAGTATATTATCCAAAATTAAAAAAATTGGGCGCTTCAGTAAAAAGAATAATTCTTAAACCCTTGATTATTTAACCTTTCTCAATTTAGGAGTCTTGAAAAACATTATTTTAAGACTAAAGAATAATATTGAAATTGTAAGAGCAGGCAAGATATAAAGTATTAGATCAGAACCCATTAGAGAAGGAATCCTTCCAAAAATTAAATGCATGTAGTAAGTCGCGAATGACATAAATTAATATATATATAATTAATTAATTAATAGCAATTATTTGAGTTCTAAGAACTACTTTTATTCAAAAACCAAAAATTCTCAAAAAAAGAGTCAGCCTGTATCCCTACTAGCTGACTCTAATAGTATATTAATTTAATTTAGCTCTAAATGAGGATATACCTCTATTAACAACAAGGTGAAAAGCTTATATTTTTCTCGAAATTAAAAAAATCAGAACAAAAATAAAAGCACCCAATAAGGTATAGTTCGACACATATATGTAGCAGTTTTTAAATTTTATTCACAAAATAAGGCATAATCCTTCAGTTTCTTTACATTATTAAATAAATATGTTATATTTATTAACAAATTATAAAAAAAATGACTCCTGAAGCAGAACGTTTTAATGGTTGGGCAGCAATGTTAGGATTCGTAGCAGCAGTTGGTGCCTATGTCACAACAGGCCAGATCATTCCAGGCTGGTTCTAATTAAAAATAACGAACCAAAAATGGTTGAAAAAGAAAAAATCGTTGCTGAAAAGCTTAACGGTAGATTCGCAATGTTAGGTTTTGTTGCTCTAGTTGGAGCATATTTAACTACAGGGCAAATAATCCCAGGTTTTATCTAATATAAAATTTTTTATTTTAAAAAGCCTAATTTAGAATTAGACTTTTTTGTTATTTTTTTTTTACAATAAATGGCCTTTATTAATTGAAGTTTAAATAATCCTATTTCAAATACAAAATGATGCTAAAAATCAGTATAAAAATACTATTTCATTTCTAAAAATTAGATTCAACTTTTTTTTAGTTTTGATGAATACCTTATGTTCAAGTTGATTTGAGAGATTTTTTTTTAATTTTGAATTTATATTTGCTGGAAATTACTCAAGCCAAGAAAGTTTATAAGCAAAAATATTAAAGAATACAATTTTTCCTACTTAAAAGCTGAGGTAGGAAAAAGGTTAATATTAAAAACATTTTAAAAAAATATTAATTTGATTATTTTTCTTCTTTAAAACTTAAATTTATTTGTTAGAAGATGCTATCTTTATCAAGATAATCCATGGACTAAATGAGAGTAAAGCTTGAACCGGAGACAGCATTTATTGGCAAAAAATTTGCTTATATATTCCTTAGTATAATATTTGGCCTTAATGCAATAACTTTCGTTTGGTTTTTCTTATTCTCAAATTTAAAATAAAATCTAAATTTTTCGTTTAAAATAGTTAAACAATATTGTTTAAACTAAAAGTTAATAAAAACAGTTATTTAGAAACTAAAAAATTCCTGGAATGATCTGGCCAGTGGTTACATAGGCACCTAAAAGTGCAACGAAACCAACCATTGCCCATCTACCATTTACTTTTTCTGCATTTTGAGGATATCCATCGTAAGACGCAGTTTCATCGATATAAGGCCTAGTTTCTGATGGGAACATATTCTGCCTTCCACCTGAATCTGTAGTAACTCCTAAATTTGACATTGAAAATATTATTAATTATTAAGTAAAGTAACACAAATATTAACTTATGTAAACCAAAACCTTAAATAATTTCCGCTGAGTATTTATGTTATGGGTCAATATGTGACATTTCTGTTTAAAAAATCAACAACCCACATTTTTCAACCAAATCACTTTTTATTGCCAAATTCGCAATCAATCATTAGAGATAAGCATTTATACTCACAGTAAGTAATTTTACTTAGTAGAATAGTTATAGCATTTAGGAAGTGCTTAGCTGGTTAAATCAGAAAATCTGAATTAACTAGGTCGTCATGAGCTTGCCAGTGGGATACTTGCAGGCTCTTTCAATTTTAAAAGCAAGGAAATATAATAAGCATTTAAATAATTTTAGACTTATTGAATAAAATCTTTAACATAAGAGACTAATGACAAAGATTTATTTATTTGCTAAATAGAAAATAGTCTAAACAAAATGTATGTCTTTAGATTTTATTCTAATACCATCTTGTATTTTGATTATCCTTTTTCTTTTAAATAGAGAAAATAGAATATTCAAAAAAAAATTAAAAGGTTAAATAATATCATTATTCTAAAAAAACTTAATACTAAATATCTAGAGATCGTAGAACTTATTTTTTTCCTAAAAATAATAGATTTTTAAACAAATGCTTTAATAAAGTTTGAAAAACTTAGAGAATTTAGTAAAAAAACCATAACAACTTTTTTCTTAAAATTAATTTGTTCCAATATAGTTTTGCATTATTAATTTGATTTAGTTTTTGTTGGCAGTGTATGCAATTGCATTCGTATATGAAAGTTTTATTTTTCATTCCTAACCCCTTTCTTTTTAAGAAACCAAATTTTTTGTTTTACTGCAAGTAAAAAAATATTTTTTTGAACATTGGTAAATTAAAATTTTCTTTTTATACAAATTTTATCTTGGTTTATCCAACATTAATATTTTATAATGCGGGAAAAGACAGTACAAATTAAATAAATTTCTTTTGAAACTTTCAAATCAACTAGTCATTAAAAAAACTTTCAATAAAATAATTACTCCCTGGTATTCAATACCTTTAATAGATAGGTGGTTATTAGGTCAAATCATCCCTCCTATGATATTTGCAATTTCTGCATTTACTGTAATTTCATTATCTGTTGGGGTAATGTTTGATCTCATAAGAAAAATTGTTGAATTTGGTTTACCTCTATTTTTAGCTTTAAAAGTTCTTTTTTTTAGTTTGCCTAGCTTTTTAGTTTTGTCATTCCCAATGGCAGTATTGCTTTCTACATTATTAGCCTATGGAAAATTATCAAGCAATTCAGAATTATTAGCTTTGAAATCATTAGGGATAAAAACTTCAAGAATTATTTCTCCAGCCATTGCTCTTTCAATATTTATGACGGGTTTAACTTTCTATTTTAATGATAATTTAGTTCCTAGAAGTAATAAGTTAGCTGAAACAACATTAAGAGCAGGCATGGGAAGTTCTTTTAGCGGCGAAACACAGAAATATAATATTATGTTTGCGAGATATGGATCCAGGATAAATGCTTCTTCTAAGAAGCCAACTAAATCTAATACGCACCTCACTCATATATTCTATGCTTCATTATTTGAAAACAACATTATGAAGGGGGTTACTGTATTGGATTATTCCAGAGAAGATATTCAACAAATCCTAAAAGCAGACTCTGCAAAATTTGATAAGAAAAACTCTTCTTGGATATTTTCTAAAGGAAGTATTGTATCTATTGATCCAAGGGGACAAACAACGAATATTAAATTTAAAGAATACACATATCCCTTTGTGGAGGGCCCATTGGAATTAGCAAAAGTGCCTAAAGATGCTACTGAGATGACTCTGAAGCAGGCTTTAGAAGCAGAAAAAATATATAAAAAAACTGGTAACCAAAAAGAGATAAGAAGAATTCAAGTCCGCATTCAAGAAAAATTTACTCTACCTTTTGCATGCTTGGTATTTGGTTTAATAGGAAGCAGTTTGGGATCTAAATCTAATTTAAGATCTTCAAAAAGTCAGGGATTTGGATTAAGCGTAATTCTTATATTAATTTATTATGTAATGTCATTTATATTTAGTTCATTTGGAGTGAAAGGTATTTTAACTCCTATTTTGGCTGCATGGTTACCTGTCTTAATTTCTTTAGCAGGTGGAATTTATTTATTAAGAAAATCAAGTTATTTTTAAGACTCTAAGAACATTAATATGCAATTAACATGCATGTGTATTTTTTTTTAAGGCATAAAATTCTTGGATCTCTATATCCCATCTATTTTTTGGTAACCATACCAATCAGGATAATTGTTTTCTTTAATAAAATTATTATTTGGAGTTAATTCTATTTGCCAGTTACCTATCTTTTTTATTAGTTCACAATCATCACAACGTAATAAAATTTCCAGAGAAGCAATATCATCTTTATGCTTCTTTTTACAGCCAATAAGCCATTTAGATTTAGCTATATTTTTTGCCTCTAATTTAGTTGAAGCTGCAACCAATCCAAACTCATGTTTTTCTTGCATAGAAGTTGGATTATAGCCTCCAATATTGACAAACCATAAATGTTTTTTGGACTTATTTTTTTTTACTAATTGCTTTGCATCTATTTTATCCCTTTCAAAATTTATTAAATTAATCTTATAACCATCAATATTTTTTATTTTTTTATAACTATCAATATGCAAACCTTTTGGAGATCCAAACCAATCCTTTCTTAAAGTATCGAATGTATCTTCAATTTTAGATCCAACGACCCATCTAACATCATGTAGTTCAATATTAGCTTTTTTTTCTCTACCTCCAAGCACAACTAAATAAAGAAAATTATTGTCTAATTTTTTCACATTTAATAAATAAAATTTATTACTTAGAATTTACTTTAAATTATCAAGAATTACCGTGCATATTATTTTTACTTATTCAGAGATTAAATTAATTAAACCAACCTTTTTTCTTTGCTTTAACTTTTTGTGCAGTCTGAATCTTAGGCGCTTCGTCAACCCTACCTTTAATAATCATTAAGGGAACTGTTGCCCATAGTGCTAAAAATAATATCCAGAATAGGTAAATGTTCATACTATTAAAAACAAATAAGACCATAATAAAATTAATTAAATATTATTCGTGAGTTTCTTTTTAAAGTTCTAATTTAGATGTATAATCAAATATTTATTTTTAAGGACTGATAAATAAAATGTCTAATAATTTTTATATAAATAATGAGGTTGTCTAAAAAAAAGTAGAAATTAGAAATTTTTATCAGGCATTTAAAATAATCGCACTCAAAAAAACCACTGCTTTGCTTCAGGATTTGTAGAGTGCATTTTTATAATGACACGATAAAATTTTTTTTGTGAATATTTTAAATCAACCTAATTTTTATATAAAATTAATTTAGCAAATTTAAAGATGATTGAAAAAATGTGATTTATATCATAAGCCAGATAAAATTCATTATAGAGTTAAATCCATAATTCATAGAGAATCGATTTTTTATTGTAAAGAATGTTTGAATATAATTTCTAAACATAATGATTATTCTTACGGAGGTATAAGAAGGTCCAAATAATAAATTTTCCTGAAACTAATATGCAAAAAAAATCAAATAATTAGAGCCTTAGAAATCTATAAAATAATTTTCAATAAGAACTTGACAATTAATGATGATTTATAAACATGATTTATGAAATTTACCAACAAAAATAACTTTTTTTTTTATTTATCTTTTGAATGTACTTTTTTTTGTAATAGAGTCTTGTCTTATTTTGCTAAACCCAACTTTATAGTTTATGACGAATGGTTTGATTATAATTTAGAAAAAACTAATTTTTATCTTAAAAATAAAAAAATAACAAATATTTCAAAAATACATGATTTTTTTTATGAACAATCGAATTACAAAGTTGGGGCCTCTGAAAATAACTTACAAA
>QCIO01000019.1 GCA_003216635.1 Prochlorococcus sp. AG-402-L23
AACTAGAACAACAGATGAAATCCATGAGTTTATACAAGCAGGTATAGATGAAAAAGTATTAGATGTTGATGGAGATGGAAGTGTTACTGCTCTTGGTGATGGATTAATGGTTATAAGAAAATTATTTGGTGCTGCTTTTGCAGGTGATTCTCTTACAGATAAAGCTCTATCAAATAATGCAACTAGAACAACAGATGAGATCCATGATTATATTGCTGCTATGAGTGATGTTGGGTCTGCTGTTTAAATTGGAATCAATGGATTACTTACTAGATGCACTGATTTTTAACCTCTAAAAAATTTTGAAAAAATAAATAAAAAATCACTTAAGGTTTACATAGATACACAGCATTGGTGATGGCCCCATGCCACCCTTCACTTTCATAAATAGAAACTTTGATGGATAATAACTTAAGAAAAGGGGGCCGAAAATATCCTATCCACTCCTCATCCACACTTTTTATTGATTAAATGTCCAACAATAAAAGCGTAAAAAGTTAAATCTAGTACTGACAAATATCTTAAAAATAAATACTATAAGCCTAAATAATTTTTTAGGAATTCAAATTCATGATTAAGAATTTATTCATAGCAATAGCATTTGCTTTGATGCTTATCAACCCAAGTATTTCTATATCTGCAGAATCTCCTGTAGATGTAAAAGAAGTCTTTGTAGGTTCTGAGACTATGGATGGAGATGCTCTTAAATACCCAAAAGGAAAAGCAGAAATAAGATTACAAAGAGTCGAGTTAGCTGAAGGAGGAATAGTCCCACTCCACTCTCATCCAATTCCTCTATTAGGAAATGTTGAGCAAGGTACGATTGTTGTCAAAAGACAAGGAATGGAAGATCTTACCTATACAGCAGGGGATACTTTTATAGTTGGACCAAAGACACCTAAACACACAATGGGTAATGCAAAAACTGATAACGCAATAGTTTGGTTCGCAGCAATAGGAGCAAAAGATGTTCCAATTCTAATTCCCGCAGAAGGATAATTTTTAACTTTAAATCAATTATTTTTGATTGACAGTTAAACTAGAATAAGGAACAATTAGCTCCTTTTTTATGACTATTGAAACTACTGTTTTCACCTTTAAACTTTCAAATACATTTGAAGAGTGGGTAAAAATGTTTGATAGCCCAGAAATAGATGCATTTCATAAAACGGTAGGACTAACTCCTCTATATCGCGGAAAAAGTTTACTGGATCCAAAAGAAGTTATTGTTATTCATCAAGCTAAAGAAGGAGTAGCTAAGCATGTATTTTCAGATCCAGAAACCATTAAGAAAATTGAAACTGGGGGTCATATCTATAGCACTACAAAAATCACAAGTTGGGTTTCAGATTAGTTTAAACGGTTACTATTTGGCTCTTTGCGAATTTAATTTAGATTATTTTCAAATTCAGGTCTAATTTTAATAAGTTTGAAAAATTTCTAGTTCAACTTCCTCTTCGGAATTAAATCCGAAAATTCGTAGGACTCTAAACCTAATGAAGTTTCTTTTTTCAAAATTATTTCCATTGTTTTAAATTAATACTAGATTTTTCTGATTTAAAACAAATACTTAGTTTTTTATTCAACACCCTCAAAACTTTAAACTAATTGAAAGTCAATCTAAAATGAGAATAAATTAGCCCCTTTTTTATGAACACACTCATCATTTCAACTTTTAGCTGTACATTTGAAGAATTTAAAAATGAAGTTACTAATTTATTTCTTGAAGAAATGTGCAAAGAATTTGTCACTGATTATGAGTTTGTAAAAGTCAATGATCACAAATCTCATTTATTAATGAACTGTACTGATTTAGAAAAATTAGGAGAACAGATGGAATCTCCTTTTGCAAAGGAATGGGATAAAAAAAATAATTGTAAGGATACCGTCTATTCTATTGAGATTGTTGGATGATGTGATTATTTACTTCCTTTAATCTACTCAAGCGTACCAATGCTTATCTCAAAATAACCCCGTACCACCAATCTCTTTCCTAAATAGCCACTTTGATGGATAAATAACCTAGAATTGAACGTTTTTAGTATTCTGTTCACACACGGTTCACACATTGTAGTTTTCTTCTAAATTATTGATATGAATGAAATTAATTACTGGCTAATGAAAAGTACACCCGACTAGCTATTACTTAGATTTAAAAGAATCGTAATTTCTTACCCAAACTTTACCCAAACTTTTTTGCTTTAAAACTGCCATATAAAACCACCGCCATAGGCACGCTCATCTCCGCCTTCTGCTAAGCCATATTCTGCTTTTAAATTAAACATAAAGTCTTTAGTCAAAACAAAATCTGCTCCCACTTCTAAAGAGCCATTATGTTGACCAAATGTTTTTGCAGATACTGAGGTGTTCTCCGTTGTACTCTCTATTAAACCACCTTTTATACTTCTGTTAGAATCATCTGCATAAGTATCCATTTCATAATTCAAGGCAAGTGATGGAACCAATAACCATTTTCCTCCTTCCATAGGGATTTGTTTATCTACACTGATTCCTGTTTTAAATAAAAGTTGTTCTGCTTGATTAGATTCAACTTTTATTAAATCTCCAGTACCTGATTCATCAAATCCATCTTGAGAATGTGCTGCAAAAGCAACTCCAACTGTTGGTCTTAAACGAATTGGAGTCTCCATTTTCTTAATTGTTTTTTTAATGTCCCAAGTACCATTTATTTCTGCTGTAAAGCCATCACTTTCATAATCAGATATAGCTGATGTAGTTAAAAAATCTCTTTCTCCTTCGTAGTCAAAAACAGATCCGCCAACCATTCCTTTTAAAGTAAAACTATCATTAATCTTTTTCACTCCATATAAAGAATAATGGTTATTAGTAGAATCTAAACTAGATGTCGTTCCAGAGAAATCAAAATCATATAATTTTGTAGATCCCATTCCATATGAAACTCCTGCTTTCCATTTATCATTTATTGTTTTTTCTAAATTAATAGACCCATTGAAAGCATGCGTTTTATAAGATCCTTTAGTCGTATCTCCATTTACAAAAGAAGTATTATTATTGACATTTGTGTAAATGCAATAATCACTATCTCCAATTTCCCAACCGTAATTATTACATTCTCCAGCTTTTGATAAAACTAAATCTCTATTATTTTTAATTGATCCCAAACCAACACTCTGCATGGCTGCATATGGTTGAAGCCATTCTGATTGGAGGGTCGTTTGAGTTGACTCAATAATATTTGCTAAAGCAAAACGATAAAAAAGCGATTCATCACCGAGAAAACCCACGACATTTTCTGTTTGCCCTATTCCATCAGCATCGAAAACTGCACGATCTAAACCTAGATCCGGTGAATAATTAGATACAAATAGTGGTCCAGATTTAGCACATTGATTTCCTACTAATGATTGTGGATCACAAAGAAATATATTATTTTTAACATATGTTGAAAAAGATGCAGCTAAATCTGAATCACCATACCAAGGAGTATTAGAAAGTATATCTATAAATTGATTTTCCAATTCAACTAACTCTGATTGTGGAATTGCTATAAGATCTTCTATAGTGTTTACCTCATAAAAATCCATAATTGTTAATGCTGATACTTCGTATGAAGTATCATTTATTGTTAAGTTAACCGGTCCAGCAGCATCAGTATTTAAATTTGTATTTATGGGTAAGCCCTCTGAAAATAGAGCATTTGCATAAGATAAATTTAAAGTTAAAAAAATAAAAAGATGTTTTGATAAATTAATTTTTTTCATGAGTTGGTTTTAAGCAGATAATGAATAAATTCTTCTAAAAATTTTTATAAAGCAAATTTCTCTACCCACTTTTTATACATTTTGGTTCATAAATGATGTGCCACTTCTCATACAGAATAAATAGAATCGATACAAATTCAACTCATTTAAATGTTAAGGTCTCAACATAACTAATAAAACGATGGTTGTAAGTAACCGGTACCGATTTTTATATCGTCAGCGATTTCCGTAGCGTAGACAAGCTGGTACATTCATTAGATCATCTGGGGTAATATCGTATGTTGACCAGGTTGCCTTACAGACATAACGTGAATCAATCTATGACAAGCTTCTTTAGGTTTATCGTGAATAGGTTTACAAACTATCTCGAATAGAAGCGTAAATCAATCGCTAAAAAGCCTTGCAAATCTAGCTTTCTTGATTTGCTCTATTTTTTAACCAAGATTCACGAAAAAATAAAAGATTCTGTCTCAAGCAATATGTAACTATATATATCTTCTCGAAAAGCTATTCGGTAAGATTTAAATAATTAGGGTTTGGATGCGGGCTGAGAAGCTGGACAGCAAAACCCTCAGAATTAAAGATTTACCCAAACTTTACCCAAACCACCCATTTTCGCTGAGAACCTAGATTATGACAGAATGTAACTACTGGCTAATGAAGAGTGAACTAGATGCTAAAAAGAATTCTTAAATCTGAAACAATCCGCAAGTTCTTTATTTGAGTCTTTAGTTATTCAATTTATAATTCGTCTTAATAGTTTTTATTATTGAATCTTTCGGTTCTTCACTTGGGAAACAATTAATAATTCTATATTTTCCTCCTTTTTTATCAGTTTCTACAACTGTAAATTCAACATATTTACTGATTCCATCAATTAAATCTTTTACTTTTGTAATTACTATCTCTTCCTTATCATTTTCGATGATACGAGATTTACCTCCACAACTTATTAATGCATTTCCCTCAGTGAGAAAAAAATCTTTGTCATTACTACAAGAAGATAGGAAAGATAAAGATAAAGATAGAGTAATTATTATAAAATTTTTTATAATCAATTTTTTTTGCTTAATTACATTATCAATAAGCAATATTAAATATTAGTTAAATCCCTGCCAAATTAAGCATTTAATTATATTAATAATCTAAGCCCACTAGATAGAAATAATATTAAAAATAAATACCTGATGCATTAAGAAAATCTTTATAAATCTTTTGCCAGTGAAGAATCCTCTTTTCAAGTCTGTTTGGTGGTCCAAGTTTAAAATTTTCAATATAAGACTTATGAACTGATTCGACAATTACTTTATCCTCCCCAAGAAACTCTAATATAGTTTTTTTCCAACTTTCTAAATCTTTTGCGCACAAAGACGCGGAAGCTAATTTAATTTCTAAAATACATTGATCAATATTTTTAGGTAGATAACTTATTAACAAAATACCTTTACCCGGCCAAATTATTAGATGAGTCCATGGAATTAAACCAAAAGTATATAAATTCTCTTCTTTACTAAGTGGAGTAACAAGAACATTACAAAATTTACTAAAGAAATACTTGTAGTTTTTAATTGGACCTTGTTCTTTATGTAAGGTATCTTTATGAGCGACTGCGACATGATAATCATCCAGTGTATTGTCATGGGCTATTTTCCAGTTGCAATTTATGGTATTAGAAAATTCAGAAAAAATACCATAATTCAAATTCCATTCAAAGTTACATTTTCTTCTAACAAGTTCAATTTGATCATCTAAAGATATTGGTTTTTTGCTGAAATTAATCCAAATTAAAGGTCCGTTTACCAAAGAGTTTACTTTTTCTAAAAAATAATCACCTAATTCTATTTTTATTTCAAAATCATCCTTCAATGGCAAGGTTTTAAGTTTGCCATAACTATCAAAAGTCCAACCATGATAGGGACAAAAGATACTTTTGGAGGAATTTAATTTTGTTTTTGGCAAACATAATTCCGAACCACGATGAGGACATCTATTTTTAAAAACAGTTATTAAATTATTTTCTGAACAAGAGATAAACAATGATTGATTAAAGAATTTTTTTTCTAATATTTCCCCAGTTTTAATTTCACCTACAAAAATCAATGGGTGCCAATAATTTTTTGAATATTTATCTAATTCAAGTTCAAATATTTTTTGGTCATTATAAAGCCAAGTTGGCAAAAAACTAGTTGACATTATTTAATTTTATTGGAGGCTTCTTAAAAAATCAGATAACTCATATCTTAATTTTGAAAAATCCGAATCAAGTCTCAATTTATCTAAATCACCCTTTTGTAGATCTACCCTAACTTCTTTTATGATTCTTCCAGGATTTGGGGCCAAAATACATATTTGCTGAGAAAGGGCCAATGCTTCTTCAATATCATGGGTTATAAGTAAAACTGTCAATGAAGTTTTTTCCCATAATTCATATAGAAATTTCTGCATAGATTCTCTTATCTGCAAGTCCAAGGCTCCAAAAGGTTCATCTAAAAGTAGGATTTTGGGATTAGTCGCTAGAGCTCTTGCAATTGCAATCCTTTGTTGCATTCCTCCAGATAATTCTTTTGGATACTTGTTTCCCGAATCCTGAAGACCTACTACTTCTAGTAAATAAGATGTTCTATATTTTATTTCTTTCAATTTATAAGAATTTAAATTCATTCCAAATGCAATATTCTCAGATGCAGTAAGCCAAGGGAAAAGACTATATTTCTGAAAAACCATTCCTCTATCCAATCCCGGCCCACTAACTATTTTTCCATCGACTTTTACATTCCCTTTGGATGGACTCTCAAGCCCAGCAATAATCCTCAATATAGTACTTTTACCTGATCCAGAGCTACCAACAAGAGTTTTAAATTCGCCAGAACTTATTGAAAAGCTTATACCCTCAATTGCCTTTTTTCTATTTGAACCATCCCCAAAATATTTTGAAATATTATTAACATCTAATTTCATTTAAACAGCCCATTTACATGTACGTCTTAGTAGGAATCTAAAACTCATATCCAAAGCAAATCCAATTAATCCAAGAACTATTAATTCAGCAAATATTTGATCTGTGCGAAAAAATCTTTGAGCTAGTTGAATCCTTTTACCTAAACCAACTTCTGCTGCAATTAACTCTGCAACAATAACTAAATTCCATGAAGTAGCAATATTAATTCTTAAAGTATCAATAATACTTGGCAATGAATATCTGGCTATTACTCTGATCAATAAATCTTTTGTATTTCCTCCTAAGGTAAGCGTTGTTTCAATTAGTTCTTTGGGTACAAATTTTACTGAATCCATAACCATCAAAATATTAAAGTAAACAGTCCCAATGAAAATTAATGCGATTTTTGGAGCCTCTTCAATTCCTAAATAAATAATAAGCAAAGGAGAAAAAGCAGCGGCAGGCATATATCTAAGCATTGCAATTAATGGTTCACATAAAGCACAAAAAGAAGGGAAAGAACCCATTAAAATTCCTAAAGGAACTGAAAAAATTGTCGCAATTATAAAACCAGCGAATACCCTACCAGTACTTGCAAAAATATCTTCAAATAATATTCCACTTTCAGCCATATCTAAAAGAGAATAAAAGACGGCCAACGGTGATGGTAAAAACATTTCACTCACAAGTTTCAATTCACACACTATTGTCCAAATTAAAAGGGGAAGCAAAAGTGAGGCTATTTGAAGAAATATTTTATTTAACTTTTTCGGTTCACTACCAAATGAAAAGAGGGATAAAAAATATTTATCCCTCTTGATTAATTTCGAACTAACCATTTTAACTTTTTATTAATTAACTTAAATTTTTAACAAAATAAGAATCAAATAATTTACTCATATCTGGTTTTTCAGGAATAAATCCTACCTTTACCATAAAGTCTGCCATTTGTTTCGCTGCATAAGGCATATATTTCATCCCGAACCCATCACTAAAAGCTTCTAGATTTTCTTCCAAAGAAAAAAACCTAGTTCCACCCTTATATTGTTTGTATTCGCGTGTTGGGATCCCAGCTCGCTTTGCCATAATCTTTTCAGATTTTCTTGGATTTTTTTCCATAAATTCTCTTACATCCCACCAAGTTTTAACAATTTTTTGAACATCATCCGGTCTTTCAGAAATCAAATCTCCGCTTACAGCTAGTAAATCAGGAATTGCTCCTGGGTAATCTTTTGAACTAGCAATAACTCTTGCTCCAGGTCTCTTCATTGCAGTTCCAGTAAATGGAGGGAATGCTCCAACAGCATCGACTTTTCCTGCTGCAAATGCAGTGGCAGCCTGATCAGTTGGAAGACCTTTAATAATTACATCATCTCTAGTTAATCCAACATCATTAAGGGCTAAAACAAGTAAAAAATCATCCACAACACCTTCTTCTACTGCTACTGTTTTACCTTTTAAATCGGCAACACTTTTAATTGATTTATCTGCAATTATTTGGTCATTCCCTGCAGAATTATCATTAACTAAAACAACTACTTCCCCTCCATTCTCTCCGGGTAAGAAGGAAATAGTGTCATTAAGAGTTTGCGAATTTCCATCGATTTTTCCAGCAGCAAAAGTTTCCATGGATTGAACATATCCATCAAACCATTTCATCTGAACATTAACTCCATTTTTTTCAAACATTTTTTGATCAACAGCTATCGCCCACGGCCACCATCCTGCCCAGTTACTGTATCCCAAAGTAATAGGTTCTCCTTTTGGAGCGGCAGGACTTGATAATGTACTTAATGAAATCGCTAATATCAGAGCAAGCAAAGAGGCCGCAAAAACTCTCAATTTTTTGAACATTTTTGAAAAAAAAATTTTTTATGTACTTTTAATACTTAAGAAAAAGTAAATCTAAAGTTGTAATAACTGATACTTTTAAGAGATTACTATTAATTAATCAATATTACTTATTTTTTTTTAATTTCAGAATCTTTTTACTAATCCATTTTTGCCATAAATCAAATCCAGAATTGGTTATCGAAGAAATTTCTATAACATCTGCCTTGGGATTAGTTGATGCTATATTCGATTTTAATTCGTTAATATCAAAATTTAAATGGGGTAATAAATCAACTTTAGTAATCAAAATTAAATCTGCTTCTCTAAACATTATTGGATATTTTAAAGGTTTATCCTCACCTTCAGTAATACTTAAAAGTGCAACTTTAAAATGTTCCCCAATCTCAAATTCTGCAGGGCAAACTAAATTTCCTACATTTTCCACCAACAAAATATCTAGTGTATCAGGATTAATTTTTTGTTCTAGTAATTTCAAACCTCCACTAACCATATTTGCATCGAGATGGCACGCTCTTCCAGTTGTGATTGGTACTACTGGAATATTTAATTTTTCTAATCTTGCCGCATCAAGATTAGTAGTCATATCACCCTCTAAAACAGCACTCTGAAATTTTTTTGAAAGATCTTCTAAAGTTATTTCAAGTAATCTTGTTTTTCCTGCACCAGGACTACTCATTATGTTCAAGCAGAGCAAATTATAATTATTGAACTTAACTTTATTTTTCTCAGCTTGATGACTATTTTGATGGAGAATATTTAATTCAATTTTGTCTGAAATTGGTAAATGCATTTTTTTTTGAAAATACGTTTTTATTCTAGATCCTAAATTTTTACTTTTCTGTAAAATCAATAGAAGCAATTTTTAATTCCCTCCCGCTAATAATTTCCTCTAAATTAAAATTGCAACATGGAGATTTATATCCATTCTCTTTCTTAGGAAAATATGATCTATTGCATTTAGAGCATTTCCCTTTAAAAGGGATTGTTTCAACAGTAATCTTAGAGGAATCTAACCAAGAACCTAAGACTGCAGAATTAAAAGTATTAATTAATGATATTGGTTCTACGCAAGTAAATTCGCCAATCTTAAGATTAATCTTTTCAACAACTATTTTTTCTTTATTTTTTTTCTCTGCCCACTCTTCCATAGAAAGAATAAGGCATTTTGTCATATCTACTTCATGCACGAAAATCTATCTCCATTTTTGATCAACTGACATATTGCATTTATCTGAAATCCATTCTGGTTTAGATTTTCTTGGGAGCTGACCACTTATTACAAGATGTGCAATTGAATCACAAATAACTCTAGTAGCTAATAAGGCTGTCATATCACTTACATCATATGGAGGTGAAACCTCAACAAGCTCAATTCCACATACATTTACTTTTCTGATAATATACTCCAAAAGTTTTAATGCCTCTCGAGGTAATAAACCCCCAGGTTCAGGCCAACCAGTTCCAGGAACAAATCCAGCATCAATACAATCAATATCAAAAGAAATATATACACAGTCAGTTCCATCAGTAGCTTTTTCAATAGCAAAATCAGCCGCCTCTTTTAAACCCATTTCGCAAATATCAGTAACAGTTAAAACATTGGTACTTCGTTCCCTACAAATTTTCACTCCTTCTCTTGGTACTTGCCAACCTCCAATTCCTAATTGAACAAGATTTTTTGCAGGTGCATTTTTCATATTAGTTGCATGAAACCATGGACAGGTATGCATTCTTTCATCTAGATCTGTTTCTTGAGTATCTACATGTCTATCAAAGTGAATGATTCCTACTCTTTTATCTCCTAAGTGGCGACAAACTCCTCTAACTGTAGGAAACCCTATAGAATGATCTCCACCTAAAATAATTGGAAATGCACCACTAGCAAAAATATGAGCCACCCCCTTTGAAATTTGATCAAAACTTTTTTCATTATTAGCTGGAATTGTAAAAATATCTCCTACATCACATATAGAAATCTGCTCTCTCAGATCCACTCCCATTTCGTAATTGTAAGGAGTATAAAGAGCAGAAATTTTTCTTATTCCTTGAGGTCCGAATCTTGTCCCTGGTCTATAAGTAGTTCCAGAATCATGAGGAACACCAACGATCGCAACATCATAATTTCCCACTTCATTTACATTTTCAACATATGGAGCTTTCATGAAGGTATTGATACCGGCAAAATGGGGTAATTCTCCTCTTGAAAATGTAGATATTTTTCTATCGACAATACTTTTTGCTGCTTCTAAACCATATTCCTTTGCTCTAGCGACCTCGTTTTCCCATCCTTTAATAGGTAATTTTGATTCTTTTTCTAAGGCATTCATTCCTTCGCTGGGATGCTTCCTTATAAAGTCTTGATTTTGAGATGATTCAGTAGGCACAATTTTAAATTAGTTTTTTACTTAATTCAATATTGTCAATAAAAATAAAAATGAACCATAAATTATTTTACAAAAGATCCAATTCATAACTTTATGGATTTAAATACTATTAATAAATAAATTTCATGAGAAGTCTCACTTTCCTAAATAGATTAATTGATGGATAATAATTTTAGAACAAGGTATCAGAACTATTTCTTCCACACTCTATCCACACTTTACAATATTCTTTTAATTCATTGATATGACTGATATTAACTAATGGCTAATGAAAAGTGAGCGCGACTAGCTATTACTGGCATCTCAAGGGATCGATATTATTTACTCAAACTTTTAACTGATTGAAAGTTATCTAAAATAAGAGGAAATTTGCTCCTTTCTAATGGTTATGTTTATGCATACTGCACGGCATCCATTTATCTCCCATTTGATGAGCTCCTTCACATCCAAACTTATAAGCTTCTTTTTCAGCCTGTTCCTTTGTATCAAATATCATTGGCATTTTCATTTCTTTTTCAATAGGTTTATTAGAACAACCTAATGAAAGAATTGACATAAAAAGAAAAGGGATAAAAGAAATAAAGTGTTTCAAAATTAATTAATCGATGTAGTTTAGTATTAAATATCTTTAGAAATTTTTTAAAAGCTAATTTATTTACATCTTTAATATTGATTGACAGTCGATCTAACATCGACCCTACTTTTTTAGATAAAGTACCTATCCTTAGATATTTATTTAAAGGTTATTATTTCTAGCAAATAACAATATTTTTAAAATGATTAAATTCGCTATCGTTTTCTTACCAATAGTCTTTGCAATTATTTGGATGCTGTTCATTGGGCTAAATATCAATAAATTAAATAAAAAAATTAATTAATAATTGATTGACAGTCGATCTACAATAAGGGGCAATTAGCTCCTTTTTTAATAGCAAAGTACGCTATCGGCTTTAATTGATTCTTCAACTAGAACATCTGGCATAACAAACTCTGCAGTGTATCCATCTAGAAGCTTCTCATCGTAACCCCTAGATTTAGCAGACATTCCTGAGACATATATGGTAATTTTTGAATTCTTTAAATTTTGAAGATGTTCGTATAAATCTCCAGTACCTTGACTAACTATTTCACCAGCTTTTTTGCAATTTAATATTTGTACTCCGTCTCCTGCTAGAAAAAGTGTTACTTTATGATCGTTTTTTTCTGCAGTAAGGGCAACCAATAAACCTAAAGTTATTTTATTTTTGGATTCTAAACCTCTGTAAATATGTACTAACACTGTATTGTCGGTAATGATAGACATTTAATCCTCCTTAAATTTTGTTTTATATCCTAAATAAAATCTATTTTTATTTGCTGTTTTTTTATGAAACGCTTACTACTTGCATAGCTAAAAGCTAGTAATTGATTGTGGATCTACTTTAGAGAGTAAACAATCCTCTTTTTTTTGATGAGAAAAAAATTTAAAAGATCAGCTTTTTTTGATATGTCTGATGACCTTTTCTATCGAATATCATTAATAGGATTTTTAGTTGTTTTAGCTCAATGGTATTTTTCCTAACGAAATATAGAGAAAAAAAAGTTAATAATATAAGTCAGATTTCCATAACTGAACAAATTAAATTTTTAAAGCATTAATGCAAAGATTTATAATTTCACCGTTATTTGCTTTATCTAGGTTTTTTATAAATATTTACGGAATATTTTTAAAGTTTTTTCTTCAATTAAATGGTGGTTATTGGTCAAGAATTGGTTTAGCCGAAAATATTACAGAGGAAAGAATAAAAAAAAGAAGATTATATATCCTGCCTTTTTATATTCTTCTGGCTTTATTGTTTGGATTACTATCTGCTCTATATTGGTATTTTGTTATTCTCCATGTACCACTTTCAATAGAAAGATATTTAAGTCCCTTTAATAACAATATTGCTTTAATAATTGCTTTTGCTACTTTCTTTGGTTGGCTTTATATTCTTTGTAAAACAAAAAAATAAAATGCTTACTAAGAGATGATGTGGTCCGAGGATTAAAGATTTAATTAATCATGATTAAATCAATCTTAAGGATTCATGCAAAATATTTGTGACCGATTAATTTATTTATACGACAATTCTGGTGATCTACTCGACCAAGGTTGACCAACTAGATCTTCACTAATCCATGGTCTGCAACACCAAGGTAAATTAACTTATCTAACCTTTGCGGAAAGAAAGTTAAGTGATCAGAAATTAAACTTTCGGGATTAATTCTGAACTATCTTAAAAATAAAGTCGTTTGTAAAGCATGAAGAAGTGATTAATCACTTTTACTTTCAAAACTAATTTCTAAGAAAATTCTTAATCTGATTATTAAATATATCTCCTTTCTGTCGTCACCATTTAAAAAAGACCTGTAAAACGGTCTTTTTTATGTCTTAAATTTTATTGATTGACTGTTAATCCACAAATAACTAAATATTTTTATCTCGCTCTTTTGCGATCAGTTAATGCTTTTTCAAAAGTAGAAAAGAAAGTACAAATGCTATTCAATGCAACCAACAAAAGAACTACTGATCTTCCATGTTGATTTAATTGAAGTGTTCTTTGATTCATACACTTAATAATCGTAGTTGTAATCTGATGGACTACCAGTTAAAGAACAAACAACTGATTCCTCTTTTTTCATTTCTTTTATTTCCATTATTGGTCTGCCCATTTTCTTAAGAACATCTATATCTTCTTTAGTCTGACAGCGAGCAATTATGTTTCCTTTTTGATCAAAGCAACTGTAGTAAGTCATTTTATTAAATGCAATTTAAAGTTTATGGTTGATTTCAGTTGTAGCAAAGCAACCGACTCATGACAACCATATTTCTAATTTAGGTCAGCCATAGATTTAAATAGCTAAAAAAACATACCTCTTTCCGTACCTAAATGTTCCTCAAACCGCACACATTACATACGCAGTGTTTTAGTCAAATCAATTAGAACAAAGAGGTAGCTAAACGAAATATACAAAGGAGAAATTATGAGTGGAGATTTTGAGACTCTTGAAATTAATCAACCAAAAATTACATATTTAAAACCAGAAAACAATATAGAATGGTTAGACAAATTAATTAATAATATTGAGGACATGAAGAACAAGATATCAAAAGATTCTTAGAAATTTATGAAAGAAACTTTTTTTATTAGATCTTTAGTTTGAATGAGAAGCAATTCAAAAAAGAATTTAAATTTTGTATTTAAGGTAACCGCTTTTTTGTGAGCATTATTCATAATAAGAATCCGACTATTTTTTTATGCAAAAAAATTTAGATGAAAATTCTTATAAAAAAAGAATTGAAAATATAGAAAAAGGAAAATCTTATTTAAAAAGTAATGGATTTTTTAAATCAGAATATAATCTATTCGAAGACATACAAAAATTTATTTATAAAAGGTAATTTAAAAAAAAATTTTTTACTTTTGATTAACTAAATCTCTCCATAAGCAAGCCATCACATAAAAGAAAGAAAGACTTGAAAAGGTTAGGAGAAAAAAAAGAATGGGTCAATTTTCTATAACTAAATTAATCCCAATAATCCTGCAGTAAAGCCAACAGCAGCAAAGAATACGAAATCGATTAAATCTCTTGGTACAGAGTTCATAAAAAAACTGATTTGAGTCATAATTTTATGACTTAAGAGAATCTCTTAAATCAAACTTTTCAGCTTTTTCAATTTGACACTCAGTATCATCTTCAGCGCATTTGATTTCAGCTTTTTTGTTCATGTGGCTACTACAACCGCCTGATATAACTGGTAAACCAGTCGTAGCCGTAAAACCAGTTAAACATGCAAAGGCTATATAAGGAAAAAGTCTTTTCATTTATTTGTTACTTTATGTAAACTTATTATGTTACATAAAAAGCTCAAGTGTGAGTAGCTGATAATTCGCGTGCACACCATACCAACCATCACTTCCCTAAATAGAAACTTTGATGGATAATAAACATATAAAAAATTCTGATTCTAGCAAATAAATTACTCCAAATCCCTTGGTATGAATGAAGAAAATTTTTGGCTAATGAAAAGTGGTCCAGTCTAGCTATTACTAGAATTTCAAGAATTCTAAATTTTCTATTCACACTTTTACAGACTAAAAAACTAACCGATATTGAGTTCGGTTCGAAGTAATAAAACCCGGAAACTATTAATCTCTTTTGATGAATAGCCTTTAAATAACAAATACACAAAGCACAAAAACTACATTAAGTAGCAAGCTAAGTGTCTTGGAAGTAATCTTCATTAATAAAAAAGGTTTTTGTACTAGTGTGCAGGAGTGCGGGGTTAACCTTGAAACCGCTAGGCTCAAGTCCTTACAAAAAGGACAAGTCCCTAGACCACTTATACCGATAAAATATATCCATAACAAGTTTAGGGAACTTGATTCACTAGCTAAAAACTAAAGCATTCCAAATCCCTTAATTCTTTTTTCTGATTTATATCCTGCTTGTACGAATTGAGTATTATCAGTCCCTACATCATAAAGAGTATAATTTTTTCCTGCTCCAATACCAATAACAGCTTTTTGCGGAACTTTCTGCTCTTTCTTAAAATTTCCATTTAAATCTTCTACTTCAGAATTAACAGTTCCCTCTGTCAATTCCAAATGAAACTGTTCTTTGCTTCTTGCAGTAAATAATCTGTTTACCTGAAGACGTGCAAGTCTATCAAGGAGCGTCAGTGGCGGCGTATCTAGTGTTAAATTTTCGCCAATATCTTTTGAGCTTCCGTGAATTAAACCACAATCAAGTTCAACAAATCCAAATTGAAGTGCTGCTATCCAATTAAGAAATGATTTGTCTACAGCATTAGTAAGAGACTTAACTACTTCTTCACCCTTATTTATTCTCAAAGCTTCAGCTCTTTGATCCCCACGGTAACCACTTTCCAAGAGGATTTGTTCTTCCCACCAACCATATATACACCATGGTTGTAAATCATTACTATTTGGATTAATTAACCTATGGAGAAGCCTATTACAGTTTTTTTCAGGACCTATCATATCCCCCAAAACAAAAAGAGTTATATTACCTGGAGTTTTTTTTAAGTCTTTTTGAATAAGTTCATAAGTATCTAGATCCCCTTTAAGACCACTTACGAGTGCCCAGCGTTCTATCATCTTTCACAAACATGAGATGCATCTTCAGCTTGTTCTGCAAATTCGAATCCATTTTTTAAACGCCATGCAAAAATCGGAGGAAGACCGGCATCTATTATTGCTTTACACGTAAGTTCAAGATCATATTCCACTTCTCTAATTTTTACTTCATTTGTGACTTCGTTATGAACAACATAAGTAGCTTTAGTTCCTCCATGCCTTGGCTCTCCTACTGAACCTGCATTTACTATTCTTCGCATCGGCAATTGAATTTCTTTTTCTTGAATATCTTTAGGGGCAGCGTTTTTGATTTTTACAGCAATTGAACCATCTGCTAATTCGCGAATATAAGGTTGATGAGTATGACCACAAAATAGAATCTCTGCTCTGGCATTTTCAACTCTCTCAAGAGCTGCAAATGCATCCATATCGGGTAGAAGATATTCATGTTGACTATTAGGACTACCATGAACAAAAAGACATTTATCTTTACGTATTGAGTAGGGTAGATTAGCTAGATAATCCTTATTATCTTTAGTTAATTGATCCGTAGTCCATTGATGAGCAAAATGACCTCTCTTTTCAGCAAGCTGAGAAGGATAACTACAATCACAAGCATCTAATCCATCAACAACGTCTTCGTCCCAACATCCCTGACAAGTAGGAATTTTTTTATCTCTTATTAACTCAATAACCTCATTAGGTTGAGGACCATAACCCACTAGATCTCCAAGACAGGTAATATTTGTAATTCCTTGGAGTTCAATATCTTTTAAGACAGCCTCTACTGCAGGTAAATTTGCATGTAAACATGAGATAACAGCTTGATTCATTTTTAAGTTAACGGCGAGCAGTTTGTAGTTGTGAATTTCTAAGTGAAGTTTGATGATGATCTAGTACAGCATCATTAAGAAGACAATTATGAATCGTTGATTTTATTGACTCGAAGTTTAAATTTTTCCCTTGTATAACAATTTCAGAACATCTTTCTGGTCTGCCATTAAGAGGGGCAACTTGGTTTAATGTTTGATATTGAGATCCTTGCTGACTAACTATCCAGTTAAACAAGATGTAACGCCCATCCGGCAAGTTCATTAATGCTTTTGCTCTATATATATCCCCATAAGCACCATTAACTAATTCAAACCAAAAAGTATTCAAGCTTGCAGGATCCCAAATATGCTTTTTAAGATCAAGGCTTATTGATTCAATTGCTCTAAAATCTAAAGTATCTTTTATTGATAATTCTGGATCTCTACCAAAATGAAGATATCTATTTGGCTGGAGATTATATTTTTCAAGTTCATTAATAATTCTCAGATCAACTCCATTAATACCTTGAGATTTAGGTATAAAAAATTGTGGAAATTCAATAATAATTAAAATGTTTTCTTTATCTTTCTCTGATATTGAGTTTGAAATAGATAAGTCTAATAAGTTAGGAATTTGATCTTTCAAAAAAGCAAAATCAATTTTTGAATTTACAGCTTGCTCTAAATTAATTTCTGAATAGCCTCCAAGACGTATATAACCACAATTTCCAGAACGATTCTTAAAAGTATTTAGTATCCAATTTGTTTTACCGCATCCCGGCGAGCCTGATATTAACCAAACTTGACTCATAAAAAAATACTAACTTATGTATAAAATTTACACCATAATGAAAATGAAAATCATTTTTGTTTTTATTTTTATATATTGATTGCCAAAAACAAATAGGTTTTTGGAATGAAAATTCAGAGGGCTATATTTCTAACAAAATGCATGATCTTGATGTTATTAAAAATGCCTTGGAACTTTAAACTATTAAAGTGATTTAGCAAACCTATGAGTTTTCTATTTATCTGAGTATTTTTACTTATATGTTGAGTTGAAGACTTTTAATAATTAATGTTTGTTTTGGGTTTATATATAAGTCATGGATAAAGAACATTTAATTGATTTAATATCTAATAGCATTATTTCTGAGATTAAAGATCTCGAAATTAATGAGGAAAAATTGATTGCAAATAATTATTTAAATAATCTGAATTTAAATCAGCTTAGAATAATTTCTAAAGAATTTATTTTGTAATTTTTATTGAATATTTATTTAAATAAATGAGATTTTCTTTACTATCATTTGAATTTTAATAAGTTAATACCTTTTAATATGAATGATTCAGAAGAATTTAAACCTAGCATTAAACAAATAAATGAGGATATCAGACCTACATGGGAAGATATCAAAAAACAATCAGAAGTTTTAGTTAACAAACTTGGTTGTCCTAGATCATTTGTAGGAGGGATGCTACATGCAATAGCGAGCGACTTCTCTGATATGAAAACTTGGGAATAAATTAAAAACTTAATACCTGCACCCTATTAAAACTGCAACTGTTATTTGATAAATTTAAAACCTGAGCCACATGAACTTTTTGTAGCACCTTTTGGAGTACTTATTAAAAATCCTCCTCCAGTTAAATCTTGATAATGGTCAAGAGTAAGTTCATCTAATAAACTTTTTTGAGAATCTGGGGCGTAAATAGTTAAGCCATCAGTTCTAGCAACAGGAATTCCTGATTCTTTCCAAACATTTACTCTTAAAAACATCCAACCAACATCAAGATTATCGTGTTGCAAATATAAAAATATTTTTCCAGGTGTACCACGATATATCGATTGCCTTAACAATTCATTTGAAGCAGCCTTTGTGATAATTAAGGAACTCAATTTTCTAAATTTGCTTAATTAAGTTAGTCCAACTTATTATAAATTCTTAAACTTAAGCTTTATCTTGAGTAAATAAGTTATCAGGATTTGAAAACAATGTAATCTTAAATACCAACAGGTATTTGCTAATTGATTATAAATCTAACACACGAGTTAACCCGTTCCAATTTGTTGACTCTGAGGTTTTACCGTTGATTCCTTATCTACTTCTAGTTGTAATTCACTAGTTGTGAGATTCAAAAACGGTCTTCATTTAATCTAAACCATGGAAAAGAAAATCGTAAAAAAATATGCTGAATTAATGCATCAGGCTCAAGAAGCTGCTGGAAGAAAAGAAGCTGTTGGACTATTACATAAGGCTGCAAAGTTAAAAAATAAATTCGATAACTGCGAAATGATGTAGCCTGTTATTGATTGACAGTCGATCTAAAATAAGGGTCAATAGCTCCTTTTTTATGAACACACTCATCACAGATAGAAAACAAAAAAAGCTTGCTTATATCCCTAAAAAGCAAGCTCTCATGACGATTAAATTTTAAATATTTATGCTGGCAATTTACAATCAAGCTCTATTATTCCTTCATCCATAAGGCGACCAATTTTTAAAACTAGTGCCATATCTAACCTTGAAAATTCTGATTGATGATCTGCAATCCAATCCAATTCGGATAAAGTTATTGATTCAGTTGCATTAACTAGGATAAAAAGAATACCTAAATTCATTTTTTAATTAGTTGCTTTTTTTCCTTTAGCTATCATTACCACTGGCACTAATAGATATGTAAAGAAGGAGATTAAGAAAATGTCTATGTTCATTTTAAAAAATACCTGGGATAATCCAACCAAAAAGACCGTAGTTTACTACCAATGCGAATAAACCCATCATTGCCATTCTTCCATTGGTTCTCTCGGCATTTTGCCAATAAGTTGGTTTTGAGTTTTCCATTGTTTAATTAAGTAATATTTGATTTGGTTTTAAACGAAACCAGGAATAATTTGTCCAGTAGTTAAATATGCTCCAATAGCAGCTACTAATCCGAGCATTGCAAATCTGCCATTAAGTGTCTCTGCAACAACTTTTTCCTTTTCGATTGTTTTTGTTTTTTTCATTAGAACCAACCAGGAATAATTTGACCAGTTGTTACGTATGCGCCCACAGCTGCTACGAAACCGAGCATTGCCGCCCAACCGTTAAATCTTTCTGCTTCAGGTGTCATGATTAAAAAAATAATTATGTAAACAAATATAACATGAATATTAATTAATGTAAAGAAATTGGTCATATATGCTTAATTTCTCATTACATCTATACGTTATTGTTACATAAATGTATTTTATTATACATCTGCGCAAAAATATTTTTAAAGGTTTAGTTCAAGCAGTTTTACAAGATTTCACTAGATTCTTGATTTGGCATCAAATAAATAAAAAAGTCAGTCTCAAGCGATCTGTAAATATATATATTTTCTAAACTTTCTTCGATTAATTATTTTAGATAAAATTAAAAAAGCTTTATTTTGCTGAGAAATTAGGTAAAAGTAAAAGAACTTATTCTAGCAAAATTCTAGCAAATCCAATTTCATTAAACTAATTGATATGACTGAGATAAACTACTGGCTAATGAACTATGTACCAGTAGTCATAGCAATGGATCTCAAAAATCAGATAAATTCCGTCCACACCTCGTCCACACTTTTTATAATAAAAATCCTTTTTAAAACTATTCAAATATCTAAAGGTGAAATTATTGTTTTTTAAACATTGCGTTTTGATTAGTCAGCCAAAAAAGTAAAAAAATAAAGAACGATAACAATGCTCCAGAAAGAATGGAAATGAAGAAGAACTCAGTAGTTAATTCAGAGTTTAAAAAGTATAAATACATTTAAATTTTATTAATGAATATGTTCTGCTTCATTATGTTCTTGATGATTGTGACCATGAGCGATGCCTAACTCATGCATTCTTGCATGCTCTTTAATTGTGTCTCTTAACTTATAAGATGAGGGTCCAACTGTTGTATAGATTCCATAACCAATTGATCCGAAAAGTAAAATACCAATACTCCCAAAAAGTAAAATTAATGTTGGATCTTTTGTTGCTCCTATCATTTGCTTTAAATTTAATAACTAAAAATAAACTAAATATTTTTAAAGGTTTATTCAAGTACAAAATTTATAAATAGTATAAGAAAATAACACTCTTAAATATAAAGATTTATGGATACAAATGTATATATAAGTATAAAGATCGAATTAATAATCACGAAAATATATATTTAAAAAAATTTTAAAAGTAAAAAATATTACCTCTTTAAGTATTTGGATATTGAAATCAGTTGATATTAAAGATATTTATTCTTTTCTTTACTTAGGACTAAATTTACTGCAAGTTGTATTATTTGATATTGATTAAAATTAGATCTGTAAATTAATTTATATTTAATTCAATGCTATTTACTAATGGAAGTTTTGTTTTTTGCACTTTTTTTTATAGTTTCGCTTATATTCTTTATTTTAGGTAAAGATGATTTTGGAAGAAACGAAAAAAAATTAATAATTATTAAGGATAAAGAAAAAGAAGAGGTTAAGAATGAGGTGAACCTTTAACAGCAAGAGGAAGTTAAAAAAGAATCAGAATTGAAATCAACTTGATTAAAGTAAAAATGATTTATGGTTTTGCTTATCTAGGGATGGTTTTAGCAATTAGCGGAGGATGGTTTTTTCTTGCAGTTTTAAAAAAACCTTATTTTATTGAAAAGCCACTTGAGAAATTAAAAAATAAAATAAGACCTCTATTAAGCTCTAAAGAAGATTAATTTAAGTTCATAAATTTATGAATTTCCTGTTTTTATTTTAAAACTAGAATTAATACTCCAAAAATTAAAGTAGAGGCAACAAATCCAACACCAACTAATCCAGCAATTATTCCAGTATTAAGATAGACCTTTACTGTTGCTAATTCCTTACCTTCTTTTTTAGCCATAATAATTTTATTTAAACAAGCACATCCAAGCTACCAACGAGGTCAACATTAAAGCAAGACTAAAAATTGTTTTACTACTAGCTTTGACTTGTTTTTCAGTTGTTTTAAAAGGAATAAGTGCTATAAACTTTTGAGATAAAAATTATTGCATGTTTTTTCGCTCAATCAAGAAATTTTTATTGTGCGTAAGCAATACTTGGTGATATCGCAGTAGTTATTATTGCAATGCCAAATAGTGATATGGCAATTAAATATGTTTTCATAAGAGTCCTACTTTTCCTGCTGTTATACCCATAGTTAGGAAGAAACCAAACTCTAAAAGGTCTCTAGAACTTGAAGGGACTGAGTTTAATAAAGATGAGATGAAAATCATTTTTGATATATATCCTCTAAGTTCCTTGGGGAACGTAGTTATATACCGGGGAGATTAATCCTCCTCCACCATCATCATCGTCATCGTCATTCCAAGGCAAATCACTCAACATTAATGCACTAACAATAAATACCGTTATGACTGGCATAAAAGGAAAAAGTATAGTGTTAAGCCAAGTATTGAATTCTGCCTCTAGCATTACACTATGCCAGGAATAATTTGACCTGTAGAGATGTATGCTCCTACAAGAGCAATAACTCCTAAAAGAGCGAATCTTCCATTAAGTTTCTCTGCAGAAATTTTCTGCGAATCAATGTTCCTTTTTTGATTAGAATTTTCCATTAAAATACTCCAGGAATTAGTTGACCAGTTGTAAGGTAAGTTCCTATTAACAAAAAGAAGCCCATCATTGCGGGTCTGCCAATTGCTCTATCAAGGATGTCTTTGTTTGAGTTCATAGAATTTAGCTGAAATCTATATTAAGAAATATAACACTAATATTAATAAATGTAAATAAATTAGTCGTATATGCTTATATTTATGCTAATTTCACACGTTGCTGTTACATAACTGTATTTTATTTTGTATCTGCACAAAAATATTTTTAAAGGTTTAGGTCAAGTAGTTTTATAAGACTTCAATTGACAGTCGATCTAGAATGATCTGCAGTTAGCACCTTTTTGATATGAAACTTGAGTCGATTTCAGTTGCCGGTAAAGATGCAAATCAATCAGGAGTTGGTAAAAAGTTTTTAATCATATCCATTTCTATCACAGTATTATTAAATCTTTCAATCGCAATTTGGTTTTTTATGAATGATATGGGTAGATTTTTAATTAAATGAAAAAAATACTAATTCCAGTAATAGTAACCACAGGAATTATTTATGGCTTTGGATTATTTTGGTTACTTTGGCATTACTAAAGGAATAAATTGAATGACTAATAAATGGAATGATAAATCTTGGCAAAAAGATTTCTTGAACATGAAGTCACATTCACCTGCTGATGCAAAGCTATTAATGGGAGGTGTAAAAGGATTGAAAGATGCTTGGCGTCTAGGTGTTCTGCACGTTGAATACGAAAAACTAAAGAAGATACAAGATCAACAGCAACAATAAGCTCTATAGAAGGAAGAAAGATAGTTCAAATAATCAATCTAAAATCAAGAGAACTTAATATAAAATTGTTCTGGATAGCAATGATTACTATTATGCCTGTATCAGTTGAAGTGCAAATTGCTATGCTTTATAAAAGAATTGAGAACTTAAGTGATCATCTACAAAGCAATTTTCACAAATAAGAATGTCATTGTTAAATAA
>QCIO01000020.1 GCA_003216635.1 Prochlorococcus sp. AG-402-L23
AGAGATTGAAATACAAGCTAAAGAAATACTTTTTCTCAAGAAAACATTAAATTCGCTTTTAGCAGAACATACCGGTCAACCTTTAGAAAAAATTAATGAAGACACAGAAAGAGATTACTTTTTATCTCCCTCAGAAGCAGTCGAATATGGATTAATTGATAAAGTTATCAAAAAGTGACAAGGGATACTGATTTTTTAAGAATATGATGACGAATCGATATTTATAAGCAATCCTAGTGAATAGGGGATATTTAACACCTTTCACATTAAAAACTTATAATCGATGGCTAAATTCGACGCCCATCTTAAATGTTCATTTTGCGGGAAATCACAAGACCAAGTAAGAAAGCTTATAGCTGGTCCTGGGGTTTATATCTGTGATGAGTGCATAGACCTTTGTAATGAAATTCTTGATGAAGAACTGCTTGATAATCAAGCGATCACAAACAACTCTCCGCAAGTAAAAAAGAAATTACCAAGTGATAATTCAAAAAAATCTGTCCCTTTAGAATTAACCTCAATTCCTAAGCCTTTAGAAATTAAAAGTTTTCTAGATAATCAAGTTGTTGGACAAGAATCTGCAAAAAAAATATTATCAGTTGCCGTATACAATCACTACAAACGATTAGCTTGGAAAGTTAAAGAAGACAGTAAAAATAGCAATTCAACAGATTCACAAGCAACTAAATTACAAAAATCAAACATTTTACTCATAGGACCTACTGGAAGCGGAAAAACATTATTGGCGCAAACTTTAGCAGAGTTTCTAGATGTTCCTTTTGCAGTAGCTGATGCAACGACTTTGACAGAAGCTGGATATGTTGGGGAAGATGTTGAAAATATACTTTTAAGACTTCTACAGAAATCAGAAATGAATGTTGACCTAGCTCAAAAAGGAATTATTTATATTGATGAAATAGATAAAATTGCAAGAAAAAGCGAGAATCCTTCAATTACTAGAGATGTCTCTGGTGAAGGGGTACAGCAAGCATTATTAAAAATGCTTGAAGGAACAATTGCTAATGTGCCACCTCAAGGCGGAAGAAAGCATCCTTATCATGACTGCATCCAAATTGATACGAGTCAAATATTATTTATTTGCGGGGGAGCTTTTATAGGTTTAGAGGATATCGTTCAAAAGCGTATGGGTAAACACTCCATAGGATTTACCACCAATTCAGATCAAAACAAAGTTGATACAAAAAAAACAGTAGACCCAAGAGATTCCCTTAAAAATTTAGAATTAGATGACTTAGTGAAATATGGTCTAATTCCAGAATTTATTGGAAGAATTCCAGTTTGTGCTGTATTAGATCGTCTTACTAAAGAAACTTTAGAATCTATTTTGACTCAACCAAGGGATGCATTAGTAAAGCAATTCAAAACTTTGCTAAGTATGGATAATGTCGAATTATCATTTGAGCCTGATTCTGTTGAAGCGATAGCAAATGAAGCATATAAAAGAAAAACAGGTGCAAGAGCATTAAGATCAATAATTGAAGAACTAATGCTAGACATAATGTACACTTTGCCTTCAGAAGAAAATATAAAAGAATTCACAATTACAAAAAAAATGGTAGATAAATTGTTCTCATCTAAAATTGTTAAACTACCTTCAGGATCAAAAAGAATCATTAAAGAGTCTGCATAAAATTAGAGTTTAATTTTTTAATTTAATCCCAAATTTTTCTAATTAATGAAAAATAAATGCCAAATATACATAAGCCTTTTCATCAAAAATATAGACCAAACAACTTAGACGAACTGGTTGGGCAAAAATTTATATCCATTACACTCAAACAAGCACTATTAACAAAAAAAATTGCTCCTGCATATCTTTTTAATGGTCCAAGAGGTACCGGAAAAACATCAAGTGCAAGAATATTTGCAAAATCTCTAAATTGCCAGGCATTCGACCAACCTACGATAAATCCTTGTTGTAAATGTGACTTATGTAGACAAATTACAGATGGGAACGCTCTAGATATTATCGAGATTGATGCAGCATCAAATACAGGAGTAGAAAATATAAGAGAAATAATAGAAAGAGCTAGATTTGCACCTACTCAAGCGAGATGGAAAGTATACGTTATTGATGAATGTCATATGCTTTCAACGGCAGCTTCAAATGCGTTACTAAAAACTATTGAAGAACCACCCGCAAGAGTTGTATTTATCCTTGCGACGACAAATCCTGAGAGAGTATTAAATACAATAAAAAGTAGATGCCAAAAGTTTGATTTTAGAAGAATAAGCCCCAATGACATTTTTCAACATTTATCAGAAATCGCCGAAAAAGAATCCATTGAGTACGAAGTTCAGGCGTTAAAAATGATTGCAAAAAGATCTAATGGAGGCATGAGAGATGCACAAAGTCTCCTTGAACAATTAAATCTTTTACCAGAAGGGATAACAATTAATAATATCCAAAACCTGCTAGGAGAAGTATCAGAAAGTGAATTAACAAATCTGATTAAATCATTGGTTGAGAATAATTCAGAGTCATTAATTATCACCTGCAACAAATTATATGATGCCGGAAACGAACCTCTTCAAATAATTATCGGATTATTAAATATAACAAGAGATCTACTACTGCACACTACAAATAATAAATATTCAGATCTTTATTATACGTCTGATGAATTTCGAGATAAATTGGATAAAATCTCAAAAACAATAAATAAATCAACAATAATTAATTGGCATAATAATCTGAGAAATATTGAATATCAAATCAAAACAAGTGATAATCCAAGGCTTTGGTTTGAAATACATTTAACAGGCCTTCTAAGTAATCAAGAGATAAATAGTTTTGAAAATAAGCAAGAACGTAAAAATAATACGACTGAGGAGAAGCATGAAAGTAAAAAAAACATTGCAATTTTTAATAAAGAAAATATTTCTAATGAAATTCAAAAACCAAGTAATAAAAAGGAGATAACTCGCGAGGAATTGATCGAAAAAAAAGAAGAAAAATTAGAAAAATTTGACTTTCTTGAAAAAGAAAGGATGGAAAATATTTCTGACAAAAACCAAAATAATCCTGGATCAAATAATTTAAAAGATAAATGGGAATTAATTCTTTCTAAATTAGAGTTACCATCAACAAGAATGTTACTTTCACAACAAGCCGAACTTGAAAGTTTTGATTCGGAGAAAATCACAATTGCATTATCTCCAAACTGGGAAAATATGATAAAAAGCAGAAAAGTTATAATTGAAAATACTGTAAAAAAGATATTTGGAGATGGAATGATACTTAATTTTTCAACCAAACAAGTAAATAAAATTAACCCAACAAACACTCCAGAAATAACCCAAAATGAAGTAAATAATTTTCGACCAATAAAAAAAATAGAACCAAAAACTAATTCGTCATCAAAAATATCTAACGAGGAAACTTATGATGATAGTTCAAAAAACTTAGCAAAATTTTTTAATGGAGAAATTATAGACCTTGATGAATAAATTAAACTCCAGTATGAAGAGTTTTTCGCCAGAGTATCTTTTTCGGAAAAATAGACATCTTTATTGTTACCCAAGGGATTACTAAAAACCAATGTGATAAATAAAAAACCGACACAAATACCATCAAAAAATTGCTTTTTTGCAACACAGGTACTTCGCTTTTACAAGAAGAACCGTACCAAAAAGCAATTCCAGATAACATAAAAGCTGTAAATGAAATAGGCCAGTAAATTGGTGAATCTAATAAAGAAATACTGAAAACTAAATCAAAAATAGAAATGATTGGTAGTGCATATTGCAAGATGAAAAAGTAAGTTAAATCAAATTTCTGCAAAGAATCAATTTTATTAGTAAATAATTGATCTCCATAATCAAAGAATCTTTGCAAACCCCCCTCTGCCCATCTTTGCCTTTGCGCTAATAAAGCATTTAAATTCTCAACTGCTTCCTCCATGACTGGAGGATCCCATAAGATTCCAATTCTAGATTTTGATAATAATAATCTTAAACTCAAATCAAGATCATCTGTAACTGTATCTTCATTAAAAGAGCCACATGCCAATAATGTTTCTTTCTTAATTAATTGGCCATTTCCCCTTAATTCAGAAACTCCAGCAACTGATAATCTTCCATATTGAAAGATTGCGTCCATAGCCATCTCCATTGACTGACAGGAAGTTAAAAAATTCTTACTTACATTTGTTACTGATTTTCTTAGTTGAACTGCAGACCAATCACCCTCTTCTACAAAATTAAATAACCTTATCAAAGAATCTTGTTTTAATTCAGCATCAGCATCCAAAACTAATAACCATTCACCATGAGTAAACTTCAAGGCGTAATTCAAAGCTCCTGACTTTCCTCCTCCTGCATTTGGAGAACGACTTACGACTTTTAGCTTGTCATATTCTCTAGATAATCGATCTAAAATTAAAGGCGTCTTATCAGAACTACCATCATCGATTATGTAAATATTTAATTTATTTGTTGGATAATCTAAACTAAATAATCTTTCAACTAATCTTGCTATAACATTCTCTTCATCTCTAGCTGCGACTAAAATATCAAGCACAGGTAACTCTTTATTGCTAATTCTTCTGCTTACAGTATTTAAAACGTTGTTCCTTTTGAAATTTCTAGAAATAACTATTAAACCGTAAAAAACAATCACAAAAGATAAAGTCAATATAATGTAAAATAAATTTTCGATATTATAAGCATGAGGAATAAAAGCTACTAAAAAACAAGCACTAAGAAATATAAACGACTTCAATCTTCGATTTTTATAAAAACCCTTACTCATAAAAGTAAATTTTTAATTACTTAACTTTCATTGAGACAAAATCTCAAATTTTTTCAGTTTTGCATCTCGATAGTAATGATTCAATATTTGTTCATAAGAGAATCCTAATTTAGCCATTTCAATTGCTCCTGACTGAGATAAACCTACACCATGACCGAAGCCTCCTCCTCTCAAAAGCCATAAATCATCATTTAATTTATTAATAGTAAACAAATTACTAGGTATAAAATTTAATACCCGTCGAATATCATCTTTAACAAGAACAATAGATTTATTACCTTTGTCCGTTTGTATTACCAATTTTGTCACTCTGCCACTAGACCCACGTTCAATAGAATTTAAATCCAAAACATCATCATTAATATTTATAAGTTTGTTTTGAATTAACTTCTCTTTAATTTCAAGACTAGAAATTTTCTTATTCCATCGAAAAAGAGAATGATTACTCCCATAAAACTGTTCTCTATCAAAATCTAAAAAATTATTTAAATCAGATTCACTGGTAATCGGAATTTTAAAAATTTTATTTAATGATTTAGAACCATCAATTATTGAATAGAAATAAGAATAATCTTGAATTTGCCAAGACTTGCCTGCAGTAGAAGATACTCCACCATTAGAACCATGGTAAAAAGCATTTATTGGTTGATTTCCATAAGTGAGAATTAAATTTGAAGTTTCTTCTATAGCTTTTTGTACTTTTTTATTTGTAATTTTAGAAGGCTTATAAACTTGACATTGAGTGCTTATACATAAATGATATTTATCCATATTAAATCTATCAGAATTAAAAATTGCCCAAGTTCTTGCTATAACTGCTTGTGCCTTGAGTGCTTCTAAAGGAGAATTTGGTCCAATTTCGTATGGCAAAACACCTGCCAAATAATCGTCAAATTCAATTTTTTGAACTAATGTCCAAGTTCCATATGAATCTTTTAATAAATAAAAATTTTTACCAAAATTGACACCATTTATTTTTATTTCTTCTTGAGCGTATATATATATAGGTCCTTCGAGTTTCATAACACTATATTCATTTCTAAGAACAGGAGTAATTTGAAAATTTTTTATTTTTCTAGAAATCTTATTTTTTAATTCAAACTCAGGCAGATCATCCTCAAATGGAATCCATACTTCCCAATTTTCAGGGTAAGCAACAGTCGTCTCAAATCCTTTATCTTTAAGTTTCTCTGCTTGTTTGTTTGCTGATTCATAGCTAGCAAAAGGACCAAAAACAATTCTTTCGATTGTTTTTGGATTTTTGATAGGTATATCCACCCAGCTAATATTAATCTGTTTTGATTTATGTTTAATACCGTTGGAAGATATCAGGTTTAAAAAACCTTTATCAGTGATAAAATTGATATTCTTTTTTTTTGAAAAACTGTCATTCTCCCCGCCTAAATATTGCTTTAAACCAATTAAAAATTTTCCTTTTTTAATTTCATTATTGAGTTCAACCTTTTGCAATTCTTCTCCTTTTACATTTGAAGTAAATTTAGTGTTTATTAATAAAAGATAAATACATCCTAAAAATAAGTTCAAAAAGACAAATTTAAGTTTCATAAGTTAGACATTCCTTATCAATTAAAAACTTTAATTTGCACCAATGCGTATAAAGGTTTAGATTATCCTAATTAAACACATTTGACTTAAATGTCTAAACTAAAAACTCGTAAATCAGCTGCCAAAAGATTTAAAGCTACTGCGACGGGTAAATTCATGAGAAGAAGAGCTTTCCATAATCATTTACTTGATCATAAAAGCTCAAAATTAAAAAGACATCTATCAACAAAAGCCTTAGTTGATGAAAGAGATGCTGATAATGTAAAATTAATGATTCCCTACGCATAAATCTTTAACCAATTTTTATTAGATATTCATGGCACGAGTAAAAAGAGGCAACATAGCCAGAAAAAGAAGAAACAAAATCTTAAATCTTGCAAAAGGTTTTAGAGGCGGCAACAAAAATCTTTTCAGAACCGCAAACCAAAGAGTGATGAAAGCTCTTTGTAATGCATATAGGGATAGAAGAAGAAGAAAAAGAGATTTTAGAAGAATTTGGATTTCTAGAATTAACGCATCTGCCAGGATAAATGGAACAAACTATAGCAAGTTGATAAATGGCATGAAAAATTCAGAAATTATCATTAATAGAAAAATGCTTGCTCAATTAGCCTTAAACGATCCTAAGTGTTTTGAAAAAATTGTTTCTTCCGTTAGTAAGTAGAAAAAAGAATATAATCTAGAAAAGTAAATATAAATAATGGAAATATCTTCCTTTCAATCTTATTTAATAATTCTTTTTGTTGTATTAATAATAATTTCTATTTTTGTATTCAGACAATTTCTAAAAACAAGAAGTGAAGAATTAAATTTAGTAAAATTCGAACAGAAAGGTTTAGATTCTCTCTCTCAAGCTACAGAATTATATGAATTTGGGTCTATTCAGATAAAAAAAAGATTATATTCTGAAGCAACCAAAACTTTTTTAAAAGCAATTGAAAATTATGAAAATGAACCTGATGAAGCCAAAGCGATAATAAATAATGCTTTAGGGTTCTCTTATGCTGCTCAAAATGAATTTAAGAAAGCAATTAAACACTATAACTCTGCAATAAAATCACTCCCAGAATATCCTATAGCCCTAAATAACCTCGCATCAGCACAACAGCGTTTACTTGAGTACGACTTGGCATATGCAACTTATCAAAAGGTTTTGGTGATAGATCCAAAAAACAAAACAGCAATTAAAAAAAGTAAGGAGTTAGAAAAAAGAAACAATTATAAACCTTATAAAGGTATTAAAGATAAGGGATTCTAAATATGGAAAATTATTCTTCTTTACTAATTGGTGGAAAACAATTTTCCAGTAGATTAATGGTGGGTACTGGCAAATACAAATCTACTCAAGATATGGTAGAAAGTTTGTCAAATTCTGAAACTGAAATTATAACCGTCGCTGTTAGAAGAATTAAAAATGAACAGAACGGAGAAAATTTACTCGAAAAGATCAACTGGAAAAAATACTGGATGCTTCCTAATACAGCTGGTTGTGTTAATTCCGATGAGGCAGTGAGAATAGCAATTTTGGGTAGAGAACTTGCAAAATTGTCTGGTCAAGAAGAAAATAATTTTGTGAAGTTAGAAGTTATTCCTGACAAAAAATATTTGCTACCAGATCCAATAGAAACCATTAAAGCGGCCGAAATTTTAATAAAAAAGGGTTTTGCTGTACTTCCCTATATAAATGCAGATCCTATTCTTGCAAAAAGACTCGAAGAAATAGGTTGTGCAACTGTAATGCCATTGGGCTCGCCTATAGGCTCTGGGCAAGGTTTATTAAATTTATCAAATATAAGGATAATTATTGAGAATGCAAAAGTGCCAGTAATAATTGACGCAGGAATTGGGGTGCCTAGTGAAGCTTCTCAAGCTATGGAAATTGGAGCTGATGGTGTCTTAATCAATAGTGCAATAGCACAAGCTGAAAATCCTCCCCTAATGGCTCAAGCGATAAAATATGGTGTGAAAGCTGGCAGGCAAGCTTTTCTGGCAGGAAGAATTAAAAAACAAGACTTTGCAGTAGCAAGTTCACCGGAAAAAAACATATCTATCTAATTCTCTTCATTGATCAAAGTTTAAAAAGAGAATAAAAACTTAATTATTTTATTTATCGTATTAAGAAAGAAGATTTGAAACTATTTTCAATGTTTTTTCGCAAATTGGAAGCACACTGTAGTAATTTAATAAATATATTATGAATCTAATTAATTCTGGAGTTCTGAGTGAAAGTTATTGTTCTAGGTGGAGATGGTTTTTGCGGTTGGCCTTGTGCGGTGAATTTAGCAGAGCAAAATCATGATGTAATTATTGTCGACAATTTAAGTCGTAGAAAAATTGATATTGATCTAGAGGTAGAATCTTTAACTCCAATTGCTTCGATAACAGAAAGACTTTCTGCATGGGAGGAAATTGGCGGTAAGCCTATGAGATTTCTTAACATGGATATCTCTAAGCAATATCAAAAATTACTCAATTTGCTCATTGATGAAAAGCCAGATTCTGTGATCCATTTTGCAGAACAAAGAGCAGCGCCTTACTCGATGAAATCAAGTTTCACCAAAAGATATACAGTAGATAATAATGTTAATGGCACCCACAACCTTCTTGCTGCAATAGTAGAGAGTAATTTAGATATTCATGTTGTACATTTAGGAACAATGGGGGTTTACGGATATGGATCACATAGAGGTGCAACAATTCCAGAAGGTTATCTAAAAGTTGAAGTTCCACAACCAGATGGAAGCCGCTTTGAAGAAGAAATATTACACCCTGCAAGTCCAGGTAGTGTTTACCATATGACTAAAACTTTAGATCAATTATTATTTCTTTACTACAACAAAAATGATCTTGTAAGGATTACTGATCTACATCAAGGCATTGTTTGGGGAACAAATACAGACGCAACTTTAAAAGATCCTAGATTAACAAACCGATTTGACTACGACGGTGATTATGGAACTGTTCTAAACAGATTTCTAATGCAAGCTGCAATTGGATATCCATTAAGTGTGCATGGGACAGGAGGGCAAACAAGAGCCTTTATACACATAAAAGACTCTGTAAAATGTGTACAAATTGCTCTTGAAAATCCTCCAAAACCTGGAGAGAGAGTTAAAATCTTTAATCAAATGACTGAAAGTCATCAAGTTGGAGAACTAGCTAAAAAAGTTGCGTCTCTAACAGGTGCTGATATCAATTATTTACCAAATCCAAGGAATGAAGCAGTAGAAAATGATCTAATTGTTGATAATAAATGCTTTATAGAATTAGGTTTAAACCCAACGACTCTTGATAATGGTTTATTAGAAGAAGTTGTTGAAGTTGCTAAAAAATACTCCAATAGATGTGATCTTAAGCGCATACCTTGTGTTTCGTCCTGGACTAAAAAACAAGCTGAGGCTATAAAGACTAATTAAAATTTCTGAAATAATTACCTTAAGAAAGTGAAAATTGCATTGTTTACTGAAACTTTTTTACCTAAAGTTGACGGCATAGTCACAAGACTGACTAAAACGATTGAATTTTTAATAAAAAATGGTGATGAAGTTATAATTTTTTGTCCCGAGGGGTGTCCAGAATCATATATGGGCGCAACTGTAGTTGGAGTTGCTGCAATGCCATTACCCTTATACCCAGAGTTGAAGCTTGGTTTACCAGGTCCTGCAGTCTCAGATAGGTTAGAAAAATTTAACCCAGATTTGATACATGTTGTTAATCCAGCTGTACTTGGCTTAGGTGGCATATGGTTGGCGAAAACTAATAATATTCCTTTAATTGCCAGTTACCATACTCATCTTCCGAAATATCTAGAACATTACGGTATGGGTATGTTAGAGCCACTGTTGTGGGAATTACTCAAAGCAGCACATAATCAAGCCTTATTAAATTTATGCACTTCCACCGCTATGGTCAATGAATTAAAAGATAAAGGTATTCAAAGAACTGCTCTTTGGCAAAGGGGAGTAGATACTTACGGTTTCCGACCAGATTTGAGAAGTGAGAAAATGAGAAAAAAATTATTTGGGGAATATAACGACGCTAATTACTTATTGATTTATGTAGGAAGATTATCAGCAGAAAAACAAATTGAGAGAATTAAACCAGTCTTAGAAAGTATCCCTAATGCCTGCCTAGCACTTGTAGGTGACGGACCATATAGAAATCAACTTGAAAAAATCTTCGAAAATACCAAGACTAATTTCATAGGGTATTTATCTGGCGATGAACTTGCTAGCGCCTATGCCTCTGGAGATATATTTTTATTTCCATCTAGTACAGAAACACTTGGGTTAGTCTTACTAGAAGCAATGGCAGCAGGATGTCCAGTTATCGGAGCCAACAAGGGGGGAATTCCAGATATTATTAGCGATGGGATTAATGGTTGTTTATATGATCCTGATGAAAAAGATAATGGTCAAAAGAGTTTGATTGAAGCAACAAAAAAAATTCTAGAGAATGAAGATAAAAGAGAAGTTATGAGGAAAGAGGCACGAAATGAAGCAGAAAAATGGGATTGGAATCAAGCAACCTTACAACTGCAAGATTACTATGCAGATACTCTTAAAGAAATAGATTAAACTTAATCTTAATTATGCTACGTGAGGAGGCGTAGGACTACTATACGAACTTAAAGGAAGTATTAGAGTAGCGATATTTTGATTCTTTTCAGGCCTTTTTTTCTTTGAGAATTTTTTACCAAAAGGCACTCTTATAACATTAGTTCCCTCAATGGAACAAATGTTTGAGTTATCTCCTGAAAAATTATTGACAAAATTTGGTAAGTCGACATTTTTAACTGGTAAGTGCTTAACATTACCAGATTTAAAATCTTTGGTCATAGCTTCAAATACCCCAAAAAATTTGATGCTCGAATATTGTAATAAAAAAATTTAAAAAAATTCTATAAGAAAATATTAAATTTTTATTCTCACTGATAATAACTAAGTAAATGCAAGGACGCTAGTCTTTTAAGCACATTTTTTTTCTTCGAAAGTCTCTCCTTTATTTACATTGCAAGAACAGATTAAATTGCGATCGCCATATGCATTATTGATCCTAGAAACTGAAGACCAAAACTTAATAGATGTTGGAGTTTTATAAGGAAAAGAAGCTTTTTCTTTTGAATAAGGATAATGCCAATTTTCAGCAATTAACTCTTTCAGCGTATGGGGAGCGTTACTTATTACATTATTATTCTTTAATTCAATATTTTTTTCTATTTCGCTGATTTCTTCTCCAATCAATAGCATAGCCTCACAAAATCTATCCAATTCAACCAAACTTTCACTTTCAGTAGGCTCTATCATTATGGTCTCTGGAACAGGCCAACTTATAGTTGGGGCATGAAAACTATAATCTATTAATCGTTTAGCTAAATCATTTACACTCAAACCAGTTTTGGATTTTAGTTCTCTAAAATCTAAAATACATTCATGCGCGACAAAATTATTTTTTCCTTTATAAAGAATCTTGAATTTATGCTTTAAAGAATGCGCAATATAATTTGCAGATAAAATTGCATGCGCAGTTGCTTTCCTTAAACCACTAAGACCAGCCATTTTTATGTACATCCAACTTATTGGAAGAATACTTGCACTCCCATGCTTGGCAGAAGATACGTAATTGGAACTATTAGATAAATTATTATCTATTAAAGAATGAGTAGGAAGAAATGGGCTTAAAGTTTCTGATGCAGCAACTGGTCCTACTCCTGGACCACCACCTCCATGTGGAATGCAGAATGTTTTATGTAAATTCAAATGACAAACATCAACACCATAGTTACCGGGTTTGCATAATCCAACCTGAGCGTTCAAATTTGCTCCATCTAAATAGACAAATCCTCCAATAGAGTGAATTAAGTCACATATCTTTCTAATTTGCAATTCAAAAACTCCATGAGTAGAGGGGTAGGTCAACATAAGGGCTCCTATTTGGTTATGAAATTTCTTGACCTTGATCGACAAATCTTGAAAATCAATATTTCCTTCGTCATCACATTCAACCGTTAAAACATCAAATCCTGCCATCACTGCACTAGCAGGATTTGTTCCATGAGCACTTTTAGGAATTAAACATTTTTTTCTTGAAAGTTCACCTTTATATTCAAAATAAGAATTTATTGCCAATAATCCTGCAAACTCTCCCTGCGAGCCTGCATTCGGTTGAAAAGAAACTGATTTTAAACCAACAATATCACTTATCCAGTTTTCTAGGTCAGATATTATTTTTGAATAGCCCTTAGTTTGATCTGGTGGAGAAAAAGGATGAATAGAAGATAAATTAGACCAAGAGACTGGATTTAACTCTGCTGCAGAATTTAACTTCATGGTACAGCTTCCTAATGGCATCATTCCATCTACCAGAGAAAAATCTTTTTCAGCAAGTCGGAATATATATCTCATTAATTCAGTTTCACTTTGATTATTTGTGAATATATCTTGCTGCATCCATTCACTGGATCTCAAAGCTAAACCTTCAAGATAAAATCTTTTATCAAATTTTATATGCTCTAAATCTTCTTTTTTTTCTATAAGGTTTGCTATGAAAGTCAAAATATCTTTGATTTCTTTTTCATTACTCAGCTCATCTAAAGAGATCCCAAAGCCAGTTGAATTTTCAATAGTTGATCCCAATGGCAAAATTCTTAAGTTATACCCATTTTTTAAAGCTTCATTATGGATCCTTCGGGAGTGCTCAGAATAAACATCAACACTATCAAATCTAATCCCATTAGGAATATCAAAACCTAAATCAGCTAAACATGATTCTAAATTTAGTCTCAACTCCACTAATCTCTTAGCAATTTGATTTAATCCAGAGGGTCCATGATAAATAGCATAAAAAGAAGAAATTATGGCTAACAAAGATTGAGCAGTACAAATATTACTAGTGGCCTTTTCCCTTCTAATATGTTGCTCTCTTGTTTGCAATGCTAGTCTTAATGACTTTTCTCCATTTTTGGAGAGAGTTTGCCCAACAATTCTTCCAGGTATCAACCTTTTATATTTTTCGCTACAAGCAAAATATGCTGCATGGGGCCCACCAAAACCCATTGGAACACCAAATCTTTGCATACTACCCACTGCTACATCAACACCAAATTCAGAAATTGGTTTAATTAAAACTTGTGCCAATGGATCAATAGATGCCGTAACAATAATTTCTGATCTATGTGCTTGGGATATTAAGAATGTGGGATCAAATAATTGCCCATTTTTACCGGGTAATTGCAACAAAATTCCAAAAACATCATCATGATTAAGAAGGTTGCTTTGAGTAAAGCGTTTTAAAGATATTCCCAAAGGTTTTGCTCTGGTTTGTAGAACATTAAAAGTATGATCAAAAACATTTGATTCCACTAAGTATACTTTTGAAGATTTATTTTTTCTTGCGGCAAAACTCATGGCCATAGCTTCTGCAGCAGCAGTGCCCTCATCTAATAAAGATGCATTGGCAACAGGGAATCCTGTTAGTTCACAAACAATAGTCTGAAAATTAAATAGAGCTTCTAATCTTCCTTGTGCAATTTCTGCTTGATATGGAGTATAAGACGTGTACCACCTAGGATTTTCGAGAACATGTCTTTGGATTACTTTAGGCATGTGATTGTCATAATAACCAAGGCCTATTAGTGATCTCATTTTAGTATTTTTCTTCGCAATCTCTTCTAATTCATTTAAAGCATCAATTTCTGAACAACCTTGGGGCAATATTTCTGAAGATTTATCTTTAAGCTGAATATCTTCAGGAATAACTTGGTTTATAAATTGATCAATATTATTAAAACCAAGCTTGTTTAGCATAATTTTCTCATCATTATCTCCTAACCCCAGATGCCTATCTATAAACAAATCGGACCCAATTTTGGAAATCATATTAAAATATTTTTCTTTAAAATAGCTCTTTTTAAAAAGTTTGCCTTATTTTGGTACAACCTTTGATTGATATTCGTCAGAAGTCATCAAATCAGCAATTGATACTGCTGATTCTGGCTTCAAAATGACTAACCAACCTTCTCCAATCGGATCATTCTGTAAAAGCTCAGGGTTATCAATAACACTTTCATTTACAGATACTATTTCCCCTGAAAAAGGCAGGTAGACTTCCTCAACGGCCTTAACTGATTCTATTGTTCCAAAAGTCTCACCTTTTTCTAAAGTCTTCCCTTGATCAGCTAACTCAACAAAAACAATATCTCCTAGTTGATCTATAGCAAATTCACTAACTCCAATTTTTAACAATCCATTTTCTTCCAATACATACTCATGGGTATCAGCATAGTTAAGGTTGTCTGGAAACTGGTAAGACATGATTAAGTTGATAAAGAAAGTAGAGAATCCTTTGAAATTAATTTTTCCTCTAATAGTTCAGATAATAATTGAATTAGTGCAATTTTGATGTGAGCCATGTGAGAACCACCTTGAACAAAAATATTGTAAGGATCTCTTAGAGGAGCATCAGCGGAAAATTCACTTGTACTACCTTCAATAAAGGTACCTCCTGCCATTAATAATTTTGAATCATATCCATTCATTGATGATGGAACAACATTAAGAAAAGAATCTACTGGTGAAGAATTTTGAAAAGATTGACAAACTTTTTGTACCAAATCATGATTATTCAATCTTACTGACTGAATAAGATCAGATCTATAAGTTGCTGGCTCTGGCAAAACCTTAAATCCCAAATTTTTAAAAACTGCTGCAACCATATCAGCACCTTTTAGTGATTCGTGTACAATTTGTGGTGCTAAAAACAAACCCTGCAAGATTAATCTTCCTAATCCAAAATTTATTCCTGCAGATGAACCAATACCTGGTGAGGTTAATCTAGAACATGCCATCTCAACCAACTCTACATCTCCTGCAACATAACCACCAGTAGGAACGATTGTCCCTCCCAAATTTTTAATCAATGATCCAGCAATTATATTTGCCCCTTTAGAAATTGGTTCACTATCTTCAACAAGCTCCCCATAACAGTTATCAACAAAACATATACAGTTAGGATCAAGAGAGTGAATCAGATTACAAATTTTCTCTATCTCATGATTCGTAAGAGATTTTCTCCAACTATATCCACAACTTTTTTGTATAAATACTAATTTGCATGAATTTTCTTGAAAAGAATGAACAATTTTTTCTTCAAAAGAATCAAAATTCTCGCAGATATTTATTTGCTTATATTCAATGTCAAAATCTTTAAGTGAGCCTTTACCTCCTCCCCTTATTCCTATCACTTCTTCTAACGTGTCATATGGTTGTCCTGTAAGAGATAACATCACATCTCCAGGCCTAAGAATTCCAAATAGAACAGAACTTATTGCATGCGTTCCACTTACAAATTGCATCCTCACAGCTGCCTTTTCAGCAAGAAACAATCTTGCAAAAACCGCATCAATTTTTTCTCTAGATATATCATCATGACCACTTCCAGAGGATTGATTGAAATGACTAGCAGAAACTTTTTCTTCCTTAAAAATTTTCAAAATATTTTCTAATTTCTGGAAAACCTGATTAGATCTTTCTTTAAAAACTTTACTTAAACTCTCTTCTACAGAAAGAACAGCGTTTTCAGCCAGTTTTAAGTTATTATTTAGTGTCATTAATTATGAAAACTCATGTTATTTTTCAGAAGCTAAATTTCTTAATTCTGCGAGGAAAGCATTAGGTCCTCTACCCTTAAAATAAAAGAGTTTTTTTGAAGCCTCATATAAATCAAGTAGTTCTCCATCTAATTCTTCTGCCGTATAGTCTCTAATTCCTGCTATTACCTCAGCAAAACGTTCTCTACGGGTAGATTTGTTGACAGCATAGGCTTCCATTACCTGAATTTTACATGATCTCCAAGCCTTATTCTGGCAAAAATGCACTGAAAGGGCATCACTTAAAGCAGACGCTTCTTCATCTTCTATATACCAGTCAAAAGATGAAGGGAGAGATTGTAATCCTGAAAATATCTCAAATAACTCCCCAGCAGACAATGGATTGCCAGAATCATTTTTCAAGGGCAATGCAGACTCTTGCAAAGATTTCCACAACTCTGGGTAATCGCTTTCTAAACGATCCCTGATTTTTTCTATACCTTGATCAAGAATCGTATTAACTTGAGCTAAAGCAAGAAAAACTTCAGGTCCCGGCGAAGATAACTTCCCATTCCTAAGATTAGAAATTTGCGAATTATGAACTTTACCTAAATCAAGAATTTCAGAAAGTAATGGCAAAACCCTATGTGACCAACCATTTCTCTCATGCCAGAGGTGTATCAAATGAGCCATAGCCCTTCGACCTCTAGATAATTTATCGCGATATCCAAGACTCACAAATAATTAAAATTATCAATAGTATAGTATGATAATATTACATATCGGCATTTTTGAAAACAGTATTTCAATATCATGAACTCAGTAATTTTCCAAGAAACAGCAAAATTAAAAAAACCTGTTCCAGCTGAAAAAGTTATAGAACTCTCAGAAAAATTATTAGAGCCTTCCAGCTATTCAAAAAAATATCCTCCAAGATTACATAAAACTTGGGGAACAATCGTTTTCATGGTTGCAATTCATATTCTCTCTCTTATAGCTTTACAACCAAAGTTTTGGAGTCTCCCTGCAGTCATTTCATTATTATTTTTTTACTGGGTAACTGCTTGTTTAGGCGTCACTCTTGGTTATCACAGATTGTTATCACACAGATCCTTCATTGTTCCAAGATGGTTAGAAAGATTTTTCGCTACCTGTGGAGCTATAAGTTGCCAGCATGGACCTATTGATTGGGTTGGCTTGCATAGGCATCACCACTCTTTTTCAGATACAGACGTAGATCACCACAACAGTAAAAAAGGTTTTTGGTGGAGTCATATGGGTTGGATGTTCAAAGACGTTGAAGCACTAAAAGCAGTTCCAAAACTAAGTGCAGATTTAATTAAAGATCCATACTATAGATTCCTAAATAAATATTTTTTATTTTTACAAATTCCTATTGGACTTTCTTTGTACGCAATAGGACAGAAATTAGGAGTTGGTGGTTTGGCTTTGGTGTTATGGGGAATTCCATTGAGACTTGTAGTCGTTTATCACATAACCTGGCTTGTAAATTCGGCTACTCATTGTTGGGGTAAGGCGCCATTTGAAAGTGGTGATTCATCCAAAAACAATGCTTGGGTTGCCGCATTAACATTTGGTGAAGGTTGGCATAATAATCATCATGCATTTCCCAATTCGGCAAAACAAGGATTATTTAGAGGTCAAATAGATATAACTTGGGAACATATTAAGATTCTTGCGAAATTTGGTCTTGCAAAAAAAGTAAAGTTACCCTCTAGGTCTTATTATTAACTATATTGTTCAATATTTTCATGGCTAAAAGAGTACAAGTTGCATTAACTGAATCAATTGCATCACTTGGTAAAGAAGGAGATCTAGTTGAAGTAGCACCTGGATATGCAAGAAATTTTCTATTACCTTATGGCAAGGCAATGAATGTAACACCAGCAGTCCTTAAACAAATCGAAAGGAAAAAAGAAAAAGAAAAAATTGCTGCTGATAAATTAAAGCAAGAAGCTTTAGATTTCCAAACTGCATTATCTACAATAGGTAGGTTCACCATCAAAAAACAGGTTGGAGAAGATGGAGTCCTTTTTGGAACTGTTACCAATGGGGATGTTGCAGAAACCATTGAAGCAGCAACTAAAAAAGAAATTGATAGAAGAAACATCACAGTTCCTTATATTCATAATTTAGGTTCCTTTACTGCAAAAATAAAATTACATCCAGAAGTAAATGCAGAAGTAAATATTGAAGTAATAAGTTAATCAATTTGTTGCATTATTTTGAAAAGTAGCCAGAGTATATATCTAAGCAATTAAAGATATGGTTTCCGTACCTTTTCCAAATAATGGGCAAAATAAAAATTTTAAAAAAGATTTTAATAGTGAAAATGCTGGATTAGTACCTCCTCAAAACGTACAAGCAGAGGAGGCAGTTCTTGGTGGTATACTTCTTGATCCAGACGCGATCGGAAGAATTGCAGACTTAATTAAACCTGAAGCTTTTTATATAAATGCCCATCAAGAGATTTATAGAACAGCATTAATGTTGCATACCCAGGGTAAACCGACTGATTTAACATCAATGAGTGCTTGGTTAGCAGATAATGGATCACTAGAAAAAATTGGAGGGAACAGCAAACTAGTAGAACTAGTTGAAAATGTTTCCTCTACAGCTTCCATAGAACAAGTTGCTAATTTAATTAACGACAAATTCATGAGGAGGCAACTTATCAGATCTGGAAATGAGGTGATTCAACTAGGTTTTGATCAGACTCAAGATACTAATGAAGTTCTAGATAAAGCGGAGCAAAAAATATTTGAAATCAGTCAAGAAAAACCTTCAAAAGGTCTGACTCAAGCAGCTGAAATCCTTACAAGTACTTTCAATGAAATAGAGTCGAGATCATTAGGTACTTCAGTAGCTGGAATTCCTGTAAATTTTTACGACCTTGATGCGATGACTCAAGGTTTTCAAAGAAGTGATTTAATAATTGTTGCTGGAAGACCTTCAATGGGGAAAACTTCAATGGTTCTTAACCTGGCTAAGAATGTTGCACAATCCCAAGATTTACCTGTGTGCGTATTTAGCCTTGAAATGAGTAAAGAACAGTTGACATATAGATTACTCTCTATGGAAGTTGGAATCGAGAGTGGCAGGCTAAGAACAGGAAGATTACAGCAAGATGAATGGCCTTTACTCGGAGAAGGTATCAACTCATTAGGTCAATTACCAATATTTATAGATGACAAGCCAAACTTAAGTGTTTTAGAGATGAGATCTCTATGCAGAAGATTAATAGCTGAACAAAAAAAAGAATTAGGATTAATTGTTATTGATTACCTCCAGTTGATGGAAGGATCAACTCCTGATAATAGAGTGCAAGAACTTTCACGAATAACAAGAGGTCTTAAAAGCATGGCTAGAGAATTGAAAGTACCAGTAGTAGCACTATCTCAGCTTAGTAGAGGTGTAGAGTCTAGAACAAATAAAAGACCGATGTTAAGCGATCTAAGAGAATCAGGATCTATTGAACAAGACGCAGATTTAGTGTTAATGATTTATAGAGATGAATACTATAATCCAGAGACTGAAGATAGAGGAATTACAGAGATCATTGTCACTAAACATAGAAATGGACCCGTAGGAACTGTTAAATTACTATTTGAACCTCAATTTACGAGATTTAGGAATTTAGCTAATTGAATCGATCCTAAAATGCAAGATCATCAAGCAACAAATGAATCCTTTGACATCATCATAATTGGAGGAGGACATGCAGGATGCGAAGCAGCTATAACAACCGCAAAATTAGGATTGTCTACAGCCTTATTTACAATCAATTTAGATAGGATTGCTTGGCAACCGTGTAATCCTGCAGTTGGCGGGCCAGCAAAAAGTCAGTTGGTTCATGAAGTTGATGCATTAGGTGGAATTATTGGCAAATTAGCTGATGAGACAGCTATACAAAAAAGAATATTAAATGCAAGTAGAGGCCCAGCAGTGTGGGCGTTAAGAGCTCAAACAGATAAAAGAGAATACTCAAAAAGAATGATCGAAATACTACAAAATACAGATAATTTATGTTTGAAAGAAGCAATGATTACTGAACTAGATATTGCAAAAACTGAAGAAATTGGATTGAACTCAAAAAAAATTGTAAAAAAAAGAATAAAGGGTGTAAAAACATTCTTTGGTAGTTATTATTCAGCAAAATCAGTTATCATAACAGCTGGTACTTTTTTAGAAGGCAAAATTTGGATAGGAAATAAATCAATGTCAGCTGGAAGATCGGGCGAACAAGCAGCACAAGGTCTTACGCAAAACTTGCACGAAATTGGTATCAAAACAGAACGTTTAAAAACAGGTACTCCAGCAAGAGTTGACAAAAAAAGTATCATTTTTGATGAATTAGATATTCAACCCAGTACTGCAGCTGATAAATATTTTTCGTTTGACCCAGATATAAAAAATAATATGCCCCAAGTAAGTTGTCACATCACAAGAACAACTACCAAAACACATCAACTCATTCGAGACAATTTACATTTAACACCCATTTACGGCGGTTTTATTGATAGTAAAGGTCCAAGATATTGTCCATCTATTGAAGATAAAATAGTTAAATTTGCTGATAAAGAATCACATCAAATTTTCTTAGAACCAGAAGGAATTAATACCCCTGAAATATATGTGCAAGGATTCTCTACAGGTTTACCAGAAAATATTCAATTAGAACTTTTAAGAACGTTACCGGGATTAACTGAATGTAAAATGTTGCGACCAGCATATGCTGTCGAGTATGAATATATTCCTGCAACACAGCTCCAAACATCACTCGAAACGAAAGAAATTGAATATTTATTTAGCGCTGGACAAATTAATGGAACTACTGGTTATGAAGAAGCAGCAGCACAAGGATTAGTTGCAGGAGTCAATGCGACAAGAAAACTAAACAAAAAAGATCCAATAATCTTCACTAGAGAAAGCAGCTATATAGGAACAATGATAAATGATTTAATTACCAAAGATCTCAAAGAACCATACAGAGTTCTCACTAGTAGGAGTGAATATAGGTTAACTCTTAGAGGAGATAATGCAGATAGGAGATTAACCCCATTAGGTTATCAAATAGGCCTAATAGATGAGAAAAGATGGTCTGCCTATCAAGAAAAAATGGAACTCCTCGAGGAAGAGAAATTAAGATTAAATAACACCCGTTTAAAAAATACCGATGAAATATCAAAAAAAATAGAATTAGACACGGGATCAAAAATCAAAGGCTCAATAACTTTGAAAGAACTCTTAAAAAGACCAAACTTTCATTATTCAGATCTAATTAAATATAATTTGAATGAAAAAAATCTAGGTTCTTCAATACATGAAGGTGTTGAAATAGATATTAAATACGAGGGTTACCTTAAAAGACAAAAAAACAACATTGAACAAATAAATCGTCAGAGCTGTAAATCTCTGCCTGAAGAAATAAATTATGAAAAGATAGATACATTATCTTTAGAAGCTAGAGAAAATTTGAATAAGATAAAGCCAAAAAATTTTGGTGATGCTTCAAAAATTCCTGGAGTAAGCAAAGCTGATTTAACTGCATTACTTGTTTGGCTAAAAATCAGAGAAATCAAGAAAGAAAAGGCAAATATTTTTGTCAAAAAAAGTTATCATCTTAAAAGCAATCCTTCAGAGCACTGAATAATAAACTTTTTAACTCACCAAAAATTTTATGGGAAGAAAAAGCCTCTACTTTTTTAGTAAAAAATTCATTACCAAAAATATCTGGTCCATGGAAATTAATGCTGCTTGGGGATGGAAGTCCAACTAGACATCTACAGCTTTTAACTAATCAAGAGACGAAAATTAAATTAATTTCAATGCAATTAGATCCTCTATTCATTGAAGAAGGTCCTAAAGAATTAAATCAGTTAAATAGCCCTTTAATTAGAAGACAAGTATGGATTAAAAACAATAATAAAAATTTAGCATGGGCTGAAAGTTGGTGGAATTCAGAACAAGCGAATAAAAATTTAAAAGCAAAAGAAGAACCAATTTGGAAGAATTTGACACAAGACAGATCAGAGTTGTTTAGAGAAGTTGATCGAATTTCACTTGTTAATTCAAATTGGTTAGAAGATCAATTTTCTTTTAAAGGCCCATTCTGGTCAAGAAATTATAGATTTTTTCGAGACAAAAAGCCCCTAACAATTATTAGAGAAGTCTTTAATCCACATTTAGAAAGTTTATTAGGTTATTCAGGAATTAAAGAATTTACGAAACTATACTCTTCTTCTTCTTGATCTGGGAAGATTTCTTGATTTTGATTGACCTTGTTGGTTTGATTGATCTCTCGATGTAGTATTCTCTTTTTCTGAAGCTCTTTGCCATCTTTCAACTTTGAAATCCATTTCATCTGGCCAATCTTCATCTTTACTCTCTTTAACATAAGGTAATTTTTTTTGCTCAGTTGTCTGTAAGTTTTTTGGTTGCCTTAAAGATATTGCTTCTAAAGGTCTTTTTGAGTGCGGTTTAGCAGATTCATAAGAATTTGAATTTCTCGTAAATTTCTTAATATCGCTGTTGTCATTATAAAAATTTTGATCATGCCAATCATCATTATCTTCATCAA
>QCIO01000021.1 GCA_003216635.1 Prochlorococcus sp. AG-402-L23
CTATGAGTGATGTTGGGTCTGTGGTTTAAGAGAATATTTAATAAATCACTTACTACTTTCAATCATTTATAACCTCTAAAAATTTCTGAAAAAATAATATAAATCTCTCTTGCGGTTTACATATACACGCGGCAAGGAGATACCCCCATACCACTTCATCCAAAAATAAACAGACATAACTAACAATTAAAACTAAAAACAAATGGACAGAAAACAACAAATAAAAGATGTTCACTCTCACCAACTAAACTCATGGCAATAGATAAGAACAACAAGGTAGAGAAAGCGATTGAAGTCGCTAGCTTTATAAAAGATTCAATGGGCAAACTCAAGAAGATACCTAATTACTCAGGTCTTCATGCTCATGTAAGAAGCATCATTGATAACGGCAAAGTTAGGACTGAGACTTATGAAGATGACTAGATTAGAGAAGCTTCAAAAGATTGGTCTGAACTCTGATGAAACGGCTAAGATTTTGATTTATTCAGACCAAGGGTTGCGTTATATAAAGAATACCAATGGACTTAATCATCAAAAGGAAATGGATAAGTTCATAGATAACGTAGTTTCTAAACCAAGAAAACAGATTAATGAGTTCGTTGCGTTTGTTAAAGACAAATACTTTGCACCTGAAGGAGTAGAAGTAGACAACGAAGACTTTATTAGAAGATGGAATCGTGCTTATGACGTTCTTACTGTCCAGAAAAACAGTCCAGTGGCTGTCCAAAAATAGGTAATCTACCCTTTTTGAACATTAATATATAAGTAATTAGCTGAGATCCTAGTTATAGCTTAGATCAGAATACTATGTAGTACTGTCAATATGACAGATCTACTAACAAAATCCCTGACGGAGCGGACTAAATCCTTCGTGGAGTTTACAGACTTTAGCCCGCTTTATGTTTATAGCTAAGAAAAATTAGAGTGGCAACACAGGTCTAAAATAAGACGCCCAAGATCCTCTCAAAAATATTTTTATCTCGCTCACTCGCGATCAGTGAGTTCTTTTTAATCCTCAATCCGTACATTTTTGTACCTCTTACCGCACACATAAAATTCTCAGCAAACTATTTAAATGGATTAGACCATAGATATACATACGAGGTAAGTACCATGAAACTAAAAACTACATTTAGCATCCAAGATAAGAACTCAAGAGATCTTGATAATGCAAAGGATTATTCAACTCTTAAAGAACTTGTAGAAGAGCAAGGTATTTCTACAGATTTATCAGACTACTGGGCTAAGGAATGTGAATTAAATCCATCTGACCCACATTGCTTGGTTTACGACGATTAGTGATCCTTTATTAATTGGCACAACAATATCATTGCTATTAATTAAGTAGAGACTTTTTTATTTAATGCCATTAGACGTATTTCTAATGAATATGTGTGTTTTTGTAATAGCGTTACTTATCAAGAGAGAAATTAAGCTTACTAAAGCTAGATAATTATGAGAATTAATTCTAAAACCATTAGCTTGTTCTTAAACATAGCTGTCTGTATTTTGATATTTGTTATTTAGTTAGCTCTCTAATTTTTCTCCATCTGGAATACATATATCCCATATAAATTTCTTGCATGTAATTCTTTGCTCCATTTTCTAATATATTTTTTGAGAATTTATTATTAAACTTTCCACTTTCTATTAATTCTTTTTTCCAATCTATTTCTTCTTTCATTGTTGTTTCTGATCTTGTATCTTCTTTAGTCTTTCGTATTCAACATGAAGAACACCTAAACGCCAAGCATCTTTTAATCCTTTTACACCTCCCATTAGTAGCTTTGCGTCTGAAGGTGAGTGAGATTTCATGTTCAAGAACTCTTTCTGCCAAGATTTATCATTCCATTAGCTGTTCATTAACGATATAGAGCAACTGTTTCATCTAAATCTGCACAAGGTTCAATAGTAATCTCCATTAATTCTCTCCAAGGTCTCCATTGACGCCAAATAGTTTCAAGAGAATCCGCATTTACCACAGAGTAACCGGTTCCATGTTGAGGTAAGAAAATCCAAGATTTAACGTCATATCCCTCTGGTCTATTTTGTGGACCTCCTTTGTCGTACCATTCAGTTAGCATTTTCGCCCCTTTCTCTTGGGCGTTTGCATCAGAAAATTTATAAGAAATTAGAAAAAGCATTAATCAATTTATACTCGTATTTCTACTATATAAAACCTATAAATTTTTGGCTATAAAACTAATTTAAAGCCATTGATATGACTACGTTTTGAGTGTTGCCATACACAGTAAAATATGCTATAATAATTGTATCGGAAACGAAGTCTAAGGAGACCGTGCCAAGGCACAAAATGAGACACAATCCCGATGAATTATTAGAAGAATAACCAATAGTTTTAGACCATATTTTTCACACTCATCACGCCCTAAGAAGGTACTAAAACGTTTGAGTTTTCCGTTTAATTAACTCACTCAGAAACATTTAATTTTTAATCCACTTTATGACCGCTATTTCAATTGAACAAAGAACTTGGCTAACAACAGAAGAAGCTGCTGAATATTTAAGAATAAGTACTAAGACACTTTTGAGAGCAATTAAAAATATGCAATTCTCATACGGACATGAATATGCCAAAAAGAATCCCAGACAGAAGAGAAGTCAATTCATATTTCATAGAACAAGATTAGAAAAGACTTGGTGCAGACCAGTTGCGTCTGGTCTACAAAATTAGAAAGTTATTGTAGACATTACTTGGCTTCTCTTGGCTTCTGAACTAATCCATCTTTGATAATGTTTTTTGTGTGTAGATATATCATGTCCCATTGCTTGAGCTGCTTCAACATCACTAATCTTTGACCACTTAGAATCTGTTGCAACTGTGATTGCCCAGGTATGTCTAAGGTCATAAGGTTTGATAGGTTGAGCGGCTTCTTTTTTATTTCTAATACCATTTGAATCTGGAACTCTAGCTTTCCATATTGGTAATACAGCTTTCATTCTTTTGGTTATCCAATTACCAAGATAGCTGTTGTTATCACAAACACCTCTATCATTTTGAATACTTTTATCCCACTTCTTTGTTTTATCTAACGCAGATACTATATTCATTTTGGCTTTGCTTCTGAGTAGATCTTGATAATTTCTAAAGTTATCTTTTAAGTGATATTTTTTAATCCAATCTGGAAATATTGGAAATGTCCAATGTTCAAACTTTGATTTAGTTCTCCATTCTCCTGCTACATAGACCCAACCCCATTTCATATTTTTACTTGGATCATCGGATGTTATTTCTTCTATGTGATGAAGTTCATGATTCCTTAATCCATAGTTCATCATCATTACTAAACACCAAGTTTCTAATGGAAACTCATCTTTTATATTCTCAAAATATTTCTCAGCTTCTTTTTTAGTAGGTATACCTCTTATATCAACCATGTCAGTATTGTTCTGATATCTATTGAGCTTTTTCTTAGATTGATTATGAAGAGACCTTTGCTCAAGCAGTAATTCACGAGTTAGCCATTCTGGTTCAACTCCTTTTTGACCTAAGTAAGCAAGTCTAATTTGTTCGAGACTATCTAAGTTATTTAAAAATCCTCTTTGATCTACTGTATGTTTTTTCTTAAGCCACTTTAGTATTGCTTCCCACTTAAACTCTGGCTTATCTTCATAAATTCTATTTAATGTTGCTCTTACATTTTTACCACTAGAACCTTTCATTGTTTTAATAACATGATTCTCTGTACATTCTTTAAGTGACTGCCAATCTAAGGTATTATTTTCTGCTATATCTATTGCTTCATCGTTCCTTATACGCTCAATAAGAGTAACTACGTTAATTGATGGAAAGGTCTCTTCTCCTAAGTGCTCAACAATCTTTAAAGCTAATAATCTATCCTCTAATACATCTACAAATAGTCCTTTTAGAGAGACCTTTTTATTGTTGTTGAAACGGTCAATAATATGTATAAATGGTGACCGTTTATGCTTGTAAACTCTATATCTATCGCCGATATTTGAAGCCATTTGTACCAATTTATCCCAATTTATAGGTCTTTTTTGGATGTTTTTAGGCACTAATGTAGATGAATTTAACTAAATTATATAGTTGATGTACAAACAGTCAATAGTTGACTATAATTATTTTGATTAATAATAGACTTATAACTAGTTTTATTGTAGAATGTCGGGTTAGTTTCGGGTAAACCTTCGGGTAATTTACATGAAAGAAAGTTGACATAAAAGTTGACATTTGGGTGTCTTTTGCAGGGTTTTAGGTGTCTCTAATGTCTCTTCAGTACCCTTATTAACAACCTAATCATATCATTGAGATCCATTGCAAGCACTAAAAAAACCCGTCATAGACAGGCTTCTCAATGGTGGCGGGGGGGAGATTTGAACTTCCGACCTTCGGGTTATGAGCCCGACGAGCTACCAGACTGCTCTACCCCGCGTCATATACATAGCATACATCTGAAATGGTTATTTTTCCTGTTTTTTTATGATTCTTGGAATTTTAATTTACCTTTAACTTCAAGTCGCACTCCTTCAGAAAAATTAAAAACCTTTTCTTCGATGTCTTGAATTCTTAAGTCAGATATCCACTCTAATTGTTTTAGTAAGTGAAGACTAACAGCATGCTTTGCTCTTTTAGAACCGTCTTCTACTTTTAAAGCTAGCCCTATCCCTTCATTCACCTTACATAGACACTGTATTCCTTCGGCACCACCTTTACCTATAACTTTCCCATGAGAACCTTTAATTATTTCTGTATCAAATTTATTGTTGTCACTTATCATTGTTGGGTTCATTGTCATAGCTCTACTGATTTGTTCTAGTTCAGCATTTTCGGAACTGCTAAGAAGTGAATATAATCTAGACATTTCTAATAGTTTTAAATATAGAGTGGGTGCACCACAATCATCACGCGCTGCGTTTATTTCTGATGACGGGATTTCAAGTAGTTCAGAAACTATTCTGAATATTTCAATTTGAAGTGGGTGATCTCCTTTTAAGTAACTATCTAGTGGCCAATTCATTTTTTTACATGTAGCTAAAAATGCAACATGTTTACCAGAACAATTATGTTCTAATGGACTTGTCTTAGATTTTGGACATTTAAGATTATTAATGTCAATGTCATATTCCCATAAAATTTTGAAGGCTTCCCTTGAATGAAGTTTTGATCCACTATGAGAGCCGCATGCTAAGGCAATTGATTTTGATTCATTGTTAATTTTTGATGCAGCTCCACTACTAACGAAAGGAATTGCTTGAAACGGTTTTAGTGCTGACCTGATGAAACTTTTATATTCTGGATTTCCTGCGCACATTAAAACCCTACCTTTTTTGTCTGTAATAACAGCATGAATTTTATGGATTGATTCAATATTTGATCCTCTCATTAAGGTTGCTTGTAAAGGAGGATTGTTAGAAGTGTAGAGGTTTTTGAAATTAGAACTCATTTAGAAATTGTTATTTTGAAAAATCAAAATGCCAGACAAAGCTAAGACTGAAATAATAGAAAAAATTTGAATTATATTATTTAAAATAGGCTTTACCTCAATTGAGGCAATAAGTGATTCTTTTTCCTTCAAAACTAATGGCTTTTCCCATACTTGACCGTCATACCAGCCGGATTCCTCATATTCAACTTTTTCAGATATTAATCTATAAAATATATGATTCCATCCTAAATATAACCTTATTGAAATTAAAAGAGGTATTGATAAGCTACTAAAAAAACTTAATAAAAAATATTTTAAGAGGGATGTTTTGAAATATACACTTCCTGAAGAAATGACAAGAAATAGAACAAAAGTTCCTACCCAGAATTTTATCAATATAAGAATTAGCGATTTTTTTGTTTTTGGCCAAGAAAAAATTTTAGATTTTGATAATTCTATGAATTCATTTGTAGGTTGTTGCTCTCTAGGAACAGGACATTTAGATTCGTTCATAAAATAAAATTATGGAAATATAAGATTATCTCCATTACTCCAGAATGATTCAAGGTCATAATATTTTCTTATTTCTGGTTGAAAAATATTCACTATCAAATCACCATAATCGAGTAAAGCCCATTTCGCTTCGTTAAGCCCTTCTTTTCGTATCGGTTCAATTTTAGCCTTCTCTTTAAGCTCTCCCTCTACAGAGTTAGTTATAGATCTAACTTGTACATCAGATAATCCTTCTGCAATCAAAATCCATTCGCTTATAAATGATACTTTATCAATTTTTATAAGTTTTATATCTTTTGCCTTTTTTTCATCACATGCTTTAGCTGCCATTAAAACCAAACTTTTATTGTCCATATACATTTTCGCTTGAAACTGATTTGTCTGAACCTTCTTGCTGAGATAATTCTGATCTTGCTTTTTCTGCACTTTTTCTTAAAGCATCTAATCTATCTTCAAAAAAACTTCTTTTTTTCTTTTTTCGAGTCTTATCAATTAACTCCTTTAATGCTCCTCCAAGACTTTTATAAGCATTCGGGATGCTGTATCCAAATCTACAAGCAAGATCTATAGCTCTTTCATCGGCATAAATAGCATCTTGTAGTTTTTTTTCAGAATTATTTTTTAAATATAATCTATACCCTGCAAAACTTGATAAACCAAGAGCTAGTAATAAAAGTAAACCATCTTGTACCCACAACTCTCCTATTGCCCCTCCAAGACCTATGGCAAGAGCTGCCATTTCCCACCCGTCTCTGGGAATTGTGTCATTTTGGATTTTCCCAACCTCGTGCCAAAATAATAGATTTCTGTGGTCAATAGCTAAGTTATCCCATTCATCTAAATCAATTTGAATTTCTACTTCGTCACGACCGATTTCCTCTAGTGTTATTAAAGGTGGATCTATAGCCGCAGCAGCTTCAACAAATACCCAACTTTCATTCTCTGGAGGCAACAAGCTTTTAAGTCGCTGAAGTTCGCTCATAAAAAATTTATTTCTTCCAATACTATAGAAACAAATGTTGCTTTTCAAGTAACTTGATTAACATCTGATGATTTATAAGTAGCATGAGATAAATGAAGGTTTTAAATTATGCCTCAAAGAGGTGATCTTAAAAAAATTCTTATTTTAGGCTCGGGACCGATAGTTATAGGACAAGCATGCGAATTTGATTACTCTGGCACTCAAGCTTGCAAAGCTTTAAGAAATGCTGGTTATGAAATTGTCTTGATAAACTCAAATCCAGCATCAATAATGACTGATCCTGATATCGCAAGCAAAACATACATTGAACCATTGACTCCTGAAATTGTTTCTCAGATCATTTTAAGAGAAAAACCTGATGCGATTCTTCCCACCATGGGAGGTCAAACCGCTTTGAATCTTGCAGTTAAATTATCAGAGTCAGATTTTTTAAAACAAAATAATATTGAATTAATTGGTGCTGATTTAAGAGCTATTAATAAAGCTGAAGATAGAAAATTGTTTAAAGAATCGATGGAGAAAATAAATGTAAATGTTTGTCCATCTGGTATTGCATCTAACCTGAGTGAAGCTGTAGAGGTTTCAAAAAAAATAAGTTCCTATCCTCTTATAATAAGGCCTGCATTCACATTAGGTGGTGTAGGTGGAGGAATTGCTTTTAACCTTGAAGAATTTGTCGAGTTGTGTAAATCAGGTTTAGAGGAAAGTCCTAGTAATCAAATATTGATTGAAAAATCACTTATTGGATGGAAGGAGTTTGAACTAGAGGTAATGAGAGATACTGCTGATAATGTTGTAATAGTTTGCAGTATTGAAAATTTAGACCCAATGGGTGTCCACACTGGAGATTCTATTACTGTAGCTCCTGCACAAACTTTAACAGATAAGGAGTATCAGAGATTGAGGGATTTGTCATTGAAAATCATTAGAGAGGTAGGAGTTGAAACAGGAGGTAGTAATATTCAATTTGCAATAAATCCATCTAATGGAGAAGTAATTGTCATAGAAATGAATCCCCGTGTGAGTAGATCCTCTGCTTTGGCAAGTAAAGCAACTGGATTCCCCATAGCTAAGATTGCAGCTTTATTATCTGTTGGCTATACACTTGATGAGATTATTAATGACATTACAAAAAAAACACCTGCATGTTTTGAGCCATCAATTGATTATGTAGTTACTAAGATCCCCAGATTTGCCTTTGAAAAGTTTAAAGGCTCTTCTAATACTTTAAGCACTGCCATGAAATCCGTTGGTGAGTCAATGGCAATAGGTCGTTCTTTTGAAGAATCATTTCAGAAAGCATTAAGGTCGTTAGAAGTAGGTGTTTTTGGATGGGAATGTGATTCACTATATGAATTTAAAAACGAGAGTCATATTAAAAGTAGTTTAAGAAATCCTACATCTGAAAGAATTCTCCTTGTTAAAAAAGCTATGCAGCTTGGGAAAACTAATTCTTATATTCAAGAAGTTACAAATATAGATTTATGGTTTATCGATAAATTACGTAATATCTTTAATTTTGAAAATGATTTTTTGAAAGATAAGGAACTTAATGCTCTAGATAGGGATTTGATGTTACGTGCTAAACAATTAGGCTTTTCAGATCAACAGATAGCAAAGTTAACTAATTCTGAGTTTTTTGAAGTGAGAAGATATAGAAAAAAGCTTAACATAATACCAATTTATAAAACTGTTGATACTTGTTCAGCGGAATTCTCATCCTCAACTCCCTATCATTATTCAACTTATGAAGAAGCTTTCATTAATTTAAATTCTCAAATTTTTGATAGCGAAATTTCGGAAACTATTAAATCAAAAAAAATTATGATTCTAGGTGGAGGTCCAAACAGAATTGGTCAAGGAATAGAATTTGATTACTGTTGTTGTCATGCATCATATCAAGCCTCTACAAATGGTTATAAAACAATAATGGTTAATAGTAACCCTGAAACTGTATCAACAGATTATGATACTAGCGATATTTTATATTTTGAGCCTGTAACTTTGGAGGATGTGCTCAACATAATAGAAGCTGAAAATCCTTATGGTTTAATTGTTCAATTTGGAGGTCAAACCCCACTGAAATTATCATTACCTTTATTTAAATGGCTTAAATCAAGTGATGGTCGCAGAACTGGATCAAAAATTCTTGGGACTTCTCCAATATCTATCGATTTAGCAGAAGATAGAGAGGAATTTACAAAAATACTTGATGAATTAAGTATTAGACAACCTTTAAACGGTATTGCACGTAATCAATATGAAGCAGAAATAGTAGCAAAAAATATAGGATTCCCCTTGGTTGTAAGACCTTCTTATGTTTTAGGAGGTAGGGCAATGGAAATTGTTAAAGATGAGGATGAATTATCGAGATACATCTCTGAAGCAGTTAAGGTATCTCCAGATCATCCAATTCTTCTTGATCAATATTTGAATAATGCTATTGAGATTGATGTTGATGCTTTATGCGATTCAGAGGGTTCGGTTGTGATTGCTGGTCTAATGGAACATGTGGAACCTGCAGGAATTCATTCAGGAGATTCAGCTTGTTGTTTACCATCCATTTCTCTTTCAAAATCCACGATAGAAAATGTAAGGAATTGGACTAAATTAATTGCACAAAGATTAAATGTTGTTGGTTTAATTAATTTGCAATTTGCAGTGACAAATTCAAATGGTAAAGAAAATAAATTATTTATTCTTGAAGCAAATCCAAGAGCATCTAGGACAGTCCCATTTGTTTCAAAAGCCATAGGTAAACCAGTTGCAAAATTAGCTACTCAGTTAATGCAAGGTTTTACGTTAGAAGATGTTAATTTCATACAAGAATTTTCTCCAAAATATCAGGCAGTAAAAGAGGCTGTTTTGCCATTCAAGAGATTTCCTGGATCTGATACATTACTTGGTCCTGAAATGAGATCTACTGGAGAAGTAATGGGTTTAGCTAAAGATTTTGGAATTGCTTATGCCAAGTCGGAATTGGCAGCAGGAAATGGTGTTCCTTCAGACGGGGTAGCTTTTCTGTCTACAAATGATTTAGATAAAAAAAATCTAGATGAAATTGCTAGAGAACTGTTGATTTTAGGATTTAAATTAATCGCAACAAAAGGTACAGCTAAATATTTGTTGAATTTAGGCATTCAAGTTGAAGAAGTGCTAAAAGTTCATGAAGGCAGACCAAATATTGAGGACCTAATTCGTTCTGGACTTGTTCAATTAATAATTAATACTCCAATCGGCTCACAGGCTCTTCATGATGACACTTATTTAAGACGTGCGGCTCTAGAATATAATATTCCAACTTTTACAACTATTCCTGGAGCAAAGGCAGCTATTAAAGCTATTAAAGCTCTGCAATGTAAAAAAATTGATTCTTACTCTCTACAAGAAATTCATAATTATTGAAATTTTACTATAAGTTTTTGATTTTTTTTTCTTAATTAATTAGTTACAGGATTTAAGTTAATTAAAAGTAATTTGAGAGTATCTTGATTCACCTTAAGTTGTTTCTTCGTGATTTGTAGTACTTTTATAGATTCTTTTATTTCATTAGAATGTTCATTTATAAATTTTTTTTCCCTTGAAAGGTTAAAACTGGATTACAGAATCATTTGTGTTTTCGCTATTGGACTTACCTTTTTAATAAATAAAATAGAGTTATATCTTTTTAATAAATTGTTTTTCACATAATTCTTTATAAATTCCTGGTTTATTGATTAAGTCAATATGTTTCCCAACTTCAATAATTTCGCCTTTGTCGAATACAACTATTTTATTTGCTTCTTGAGTAGTGGCTAATCTATGAGCAATTACAATAACTGTTCTATCTTTCATCGCTCTATTAAGTCCTTCTTGGACTTCAAATTCTGATTCTGCATCTAAGGCACTTGTGGCCTCATCTAAAAGAAGAATTGATGGGTTCCCAAGTATTGCTCTTGCAATTGCTATCCTCTGGATCTGCCCCCCTGAGAAATTTGATCCTCTTTCACTTATCTTGGTTTCATATCTCTCAGGTAGCTTTTGAATGAAGGTGTGAGCGTTTGCTTTTCTTGCTGATTCTATAACTTCTTCTTTGGTAAAATTTCTCCCCATTCTTATTACATCAATAATTTTTCCAGAAAACAAAAAAGGCTGTTGTTGTACTAATGCTATTTTTTTTCTGAAATCTTTTGTATTTAGTAATTTGAGATTTTTATCATCAATAAAAATGTCACCATTATTTGGAGTTATAAATTTTAATATCAAAGCCAACATTGTACTTTTGCCAGCTCCAGAAGCTCCAACGAAAGCTGTGACTTCCCCTTTTTTAATTTCTAAATTGATATTTTTAAGAACTTGATTATCTTTTTTGTAAGCGAAATTTACCTTCTTGAATATTATTTTGCCTTCAATATTTGATATCCTTGTTAATTCTCCTTTGTAATCTTCGATAGGTTCTAGATTTATTTTTTTCAACCTTTTTATTGATGCTTCAGCCTGTTTATAGTCATTAAAATTTGTACTTATATGGCTTATTGGATCAATAAGCATCAATATTGCAGCAAAGAAACTACTAAATTCTTCGGTTGTCAGTAGGTCTAAATTGATTCTTGCTGCTCCTAAACCTAATATTGCTAATATTCCAAATGCTTCGACAAATCCTACAACTGGATGTTGAAACGCAAGTAATTTTAATGTTTTATATTTTGCTTTTTTATTTGTACTTAATCTTTTATAAAATCTATTCTCAATCCAATTTTCTGCAGCAAAAGCCCTTATCGTCGACATTCCATTTATAGATTCACCTATTAAACTAGCTAAATTACTTGTTGCTTCTTGACTTTTTTCAGATGCGAATAAAACTCTTCTTCCAAAGTTATTTATTGAAAGAATAATCAATGGTGCTAAAACTAATGTTGATAATGTTAGTGACCAATCTAAATAAAACATATATATTATTACCGCAATTAATTGTAAAGTGCACGGAATAGTATCCTGAGCTGTTTTATAAATTACTTCGCTTACCCTATCTGCATCTTCTGTAAGTCTATATGTGATATCTCCTGCTGAAATCTTTTCAACAGAATTCATTTCTATTTTTTGAATTTTGCTAAATAAATTTCCTCTCATTACTTCACTAATTTCTAAAGATGGTTTTGCTATGAATACATCCTGACCAAATTGAGCAGTTTTTTGAACTAAAAACACAAATAAAGACTTAACTATTATGCTAGAAACTTTTGAAAGGTCACCAGATCCAATTGCTGGAATTAAGTTGCCGGCTAAATAAGCTAACAAAGGTAAACAAGCTACATAAATAAGCATGCATATAAAACCCTTAATAAACCTATTTGAATATGGTCTGACTGGTGGTATTAGTCTCAAGGTATTATATATTTAATTATTTATCCTACTTTATCAATATCTTTGGGTATAAAAACAATGAAATTGGATCAATTCTTAAAATGGAAAAATTTGGTCTCTTCTGGTGGAGAAGCAAAAATTTTTATTAAATCCGGCTCTGTCAAAGTTAATGGTATAAAAGAAACTAGAAGAGGAAGAAAACTAATTAAGGGAGATAAAGTTATATTTCTAAAAAATGAATTAATTTTTGAATAATTAGCCGATTCAACTCAATTTATATTAATATAATTTTCTTGGAGATAGTATTTTGAGAAAATCTGTTATTGCTGGTAATTGGAAAATGCACATGACTTGTGCTGAGGCTAAATCATATTTAGAAGAGTTTATACCTTTAATAAAAAACATAAATGATGATCGTAAAGTTGTTATTGCACCTCCATTTACAGCTATTTCAACATTTTCTGATCATTCTGATTTTGATTATTTAGATATTTCTAGTCAAAATATTCATTGGGAAGATGAAGGAGCCTTTACTGCAGAAATATCTCCAAAAATGCTTCTTGAACATGGTGTCAAATATGCAATAGTTGGTCACAGTGAACCAAGGAAGTATTTTAGTGAAAGTGACGAACAAATTAATAAAAGAGCAGTTTTTGCTCAATCTAGTGGACTTACTCCAATAGTTTGTGTTGGAGAAACATTAGAGCAAAGAGAGAGGGGAGAAGCTGATAGAGTTATTACTAGACAGGTTGAGCAAGGATTAGAAAATACTGATCCATCAAATTTAATTGTTGCCTATGAACCAATATGGGCTATTGGCACAGGTAAAACATGTGAGGCTAAAGACGCTAATAATATATGTTCTTTAATTCGGAAATTAATAGGTTTTGATGATTTGATTATTCAATATGGAGGATCTGTTAAACCTAATAATATTGACGAAATAATGTCAATGAGTGATATAGATGGTGTGTTAGTTGGAGGGTCTTCATTAAATCCGAAAAGTTTTGCAAGAATTGCAAATTATCAATAAGAAAAATCCATGGCCAAAAGGCTGGGGACAAAAAACTTCAATTATGGGGGTTATTAATTTAACTCCTGATTCATTTAGTGATGGTGGTGAATTAAACTCTTCAAAAAAAGTTTTGGATCAAGTTAATCATTTTTTGCGTAATGGTGTGGATGTTATTGATCTAGGTGCCCAGAGTACAAGGCCTGGGGCTGAAGAAGTTGGCTCTAGTATAGAAATAAAAAGATTGATTCCATATCTGAATTTAATAAAATCTGAATATCCAGATGTTTTAATCTCTATTGATACTTTTAATTCTGAGGTCGCTTATGAAGCTCTATTAAATGGCGCTAATTGGATAAATGATGTCACTGGAGGAAGAAGAGATAAGAATATTTTGGATGTTGTATCAAAATTCAACTGCCCATTCGTCGTAACTCATAGTCGTGGTAATAGTCAAAATATGAATGAACTCTCTAATTACAAGAATGTATTGAGTGATGTTAAGTACTCGCTTGATAACTTAATAAAAAATGCTTTAGAAAAAAATATATCTGAAAGAAATATAATTGTGGATCCTGGAATTGGTTTTTCAAAGGATATTATTCATAATTTGGAAATCTTGAGAAACTTAGATGTATTAAAAAAATGGAATTTGCCAATTTTGATTGGTGCATCAAGGAAAAGATTTATCGGAGAAATTTTGAATGAGAAAAATCCAAGAGAAAGAGATATTGGAACACTTGCAATAAGTTGTCTTTGTTCACAATTTAATATTGATATTGTTAGAGTTCACAACGTAGAACTGAATTATCAAATTCTAAAAGTTGCTGATAGGATCTATAGAAAATAATCAAATTATTATTCTTTAACACCTTCGATTTTATCTTCTACCTCTTGGTATAGTTCTTTCAATTGTTCTATATTTTCATCTGAAGTTTCCCAATAACCTCTACCATTAACTTCTAGTAAAGTTCCAACTATTCTTCTAAAACTATTAGGATTTAGATCCATTAATCTTTTCCTCATCTCTTCGTCATTTATAAATGTTTCATTTGTTTCTTCATATACAAAATTATCTACTTGACCACTTGTTGCACTCCAACCGAGAGTGTAATTAAGTCTGTTAGAAAGTTCTCTAACTCCTTCATAACCAGATTTGAGCATACCTTCATACCACTTAGGATTTAAAAGTTTTGTCCTTGAGTCTAATCTGATAGTTTCTCCAAGTGTTCTAACTTGAGTATTAGAAGTGGTAGTGTCTGCTATGTAGCTACTTGGTTCTTTCCCATCATCTCTTAGTGTTTTAATTAATTTGGTTGGATCTGAATCAAAATAATGACTTACATCTGTTAATGATATCTCTGAGGAATCAAGGTTTTGAAATGTTACATCTGCTGTTTTCATTACTGACTCAAATACCTCTCTTTTTTGATTCATTTCACCAGGATTATCAGCATTAAAAGCATATGTTTTGCGTGATAGATACATTTCTTGTAACTCATTTTCTTCCTCCCAAGTTGAATTTTCTACGGCTAAATTAACGTTTGAACTGTAGCTTCCACTCGCATTAGAGAATACTCTCGCTGAAGCTTCTCTGACAGAGGTGCCTTCTTTTTCTGCTTGTTCTAATGAATGTTTTCTTACAAAATTAGATTCGAGAGGTTCATCAGCTTCAGCTGCTATTTTGACTGCCTGATCTATTAATGCCATTTGATTGATAAATAGATCTCTAAATACTCCTGAACAGTTAACAACTACATCTATTCTTGGCCTACCCAATTCTTCTAAAGGAATTAATTCTAATTTGTTGATTCTCCCAACAGAATCTGGCATTGGTTTTACCCCAACAAACCATAAGATTTGTGCCAGTGATTCTCCATAAGTTTTGATGTTATCAGTACCCCATAAAACACAAGCAATTGTTTCAGGCCAGTTCCCTTGCTCCTCCTTTTGTCTTTCAATTAATTTGTCAACAACTGACTTTGCTGCAGCTACTGCTGCTGTAGTTGGGATTGATTGAGGATCAAGTGCATGGATATTTTTACCACTGGGCAAAACTCCTGGATTTCTTATAGGATCTCCACCTGGTCCAGGTAAAACATAATTTCCATCTAATGCTTTAATGAGGCTATCCATTTCTTTGTCAGCACAGACCTGTTCCAAACAGAAAAGTAAGTAATCAAATAATTTATTTAATTCCTTCTGATTAACTTCATTAAATCCATTTAATCTGCAGACTCTTAGCCAAGGGGTAGGTAAATTTAGACCAAATACTTTAAGTAAATCTAAAAGTTTGGAAAGAAGTGATTTTTCTAAATAAACCCTGCCATCAACAATTTTTAAAGAGTTGACCATCGACAAAATCGACTCTCTTGCTATCTTTATGATTTTTTCATTTAACTCTACAAATTTGAGTTCACCTTTATTATTACCATCATAAATTTGTTCAATAGTCAGACCCATTGATTCTGCAAGTAGTCCAGGAAGAGATCTTAATCCTTCTTGTTCTCTTTCTAATGATGCAATATTTACAAGTGTTGCAACAGCTTCTTCTGCTGTTGGAGCTTCTCCAATAGTATGAAGACCGCAAGGTAATAATCTACTTTCAATTTCCATCAATTGTTTATAGACATTACCAACAAATAAATCTCTTTCATCTATTGATAGTTCTTCTATTTGTTTTGAAGGGAGCTCAACATCTTTGTCAAGGTTACATTGTTTAGAAGTCTCAACTATTGCATTAACAATCTGTATACCCCTACTATTTTCTCTTAGTTGTTGATAAGAACCAACGAGTTCACTTAGTTCTTTAAGTCCTTTGTAGAGTCCTGCATTTTCTGCAGGAGGAGTTAAATAGCTTATTGTTGAAGCATACCCTCTTCTCTTCGCAATTGTTGCTTCAGAAGGATTATTCGCAGCATAGTAATACAAATTAGGCAATGATCCGATTAGAGAATCCGGATAGCATGTTTCACTCATGCCCATCTGTTTCCCAGGCATAAATTCAAGTGAGCCGTGAGTTCCAAAATGAAGAACAGCATCAGCACCCCAGATTTTTTCTACATAGGTGTAGTAAGCAGCAAAACCGTGATGAGGACTTGCACTTCTTGAATAAAGTAATCTCATTGGATCACCTTCATAACCGAATGTAGGTTGAACTCCTATAAAAACATTTCCAAAATGTTTTCCATAGATAAGAAGATTTTGTCCATCACTATTTAGGTTTCCAGGAGGTTTGCCCCAATTCTCTTCAAGTCTTTGTGAATATGGTGTGAACTCTTCGTATTCTTTTACTGACATCTTATGAGCAATATTCAACTCAGGAGAGCCATCCATTGCTTCAGGATTGTTAATTACTTTTTCCATTAATTCTTTTGAATTATTTGGAAGTTCATCTATTTGATATCCTTTTGATTTCATTTCAAGAAGTACTCTATAAATTGAACCGAATACATTCAAGTATGCTGCCGTACCAACGTTTCCTTTGTCCGGTGGAAAACTAAATACTGTAATAGCTAATTTTTTGTCCTTTCTTTTCTTAACCCTTAAAGTTGACCATTTTATGGCTCTTTCAGCGATTACATCAACTCTATCTTGGAGCGTATGAGCCTTTCCTGTTGCATCATCACGACCTGAGAGAATAATAGGTTCAATAGCGCCATCAAGTTCTGGAATTGCAATCTGAAGTGCTACCTGAACTGGGTGTAAACCTAGATCACTATCTTCCCATTCTTGTGTGGTTTGGAAGACTAATGGAAGTGCAACCATGTAGGGTCTGTTTAGCTTTTTTAGAGCTTCTATAGCTCTAGGATGATCTTGTCTTGCTGGCCCACCAACCAATGCAAATCCTGTTAGAGATACAACTCCATCTACAATAGGTTGATCTTTATTTATGGAATCAAAATAGAATTCATTAACTGGCTTAGAAAAATCTAAACCCCCACAGAAGATAGGAAGTACTCTCGCACCTCTGTATTCCAATTCTTGAATTACGGCAACATAGTGAGCATCATCTCCAGTAACAATATGACTTCTTTGAAGAACTAAACCTATCGTTGGAGTTTTGAAATCTTTAGGATTTATATCTTTCCTATTATTCTCCCAATTTTGATAATCTTTAAGATTTTCAAACATGCAAGGCGCAAGAGGATGCCAAATTCCTAAATCTGGGAATGTTTCAGGGTCTTGAATTTTGAATTCCTCTATTTGATCTTTTATGCTCTCTGAAACTGCATACTTTTCAGAAATCATTAACAAGAAGTTTTTTAAGTTCTCAGTAGTTCCACCTAACCAGTACTGAAAACTCAGAATGAATGTTCTAGCATCTTGAGCTTTTTCTACTGGTAGATATTTAAGTATTGAAGGTAGTGTATTTAATAACTTCAACATTGAATCTTGGAAGCTTGCTCCATCAGATTCTTTTTTCTTTTTTATTAAATCTCCAATAATACTTTTAGATTGACCAAGTTGGGCCATACTAAATGAACCTAACTTATTTAATCTCATTACCTCTGGCATAGAGGGAAAAATAATTGAGGCTTTAAGCTTATCTTTATATGGAGATACTGCATCAACTACTTTTTGAGCAAGATCTTCGATGAAAATTAAGGAAGCAAAAAATATATCTGCATTAGCTATATCTTCTTTAAAATCTTCAAAATTACTATCATTTCTAAGTTCCTCGATAAGATAGCCACTAAGGTCTATTCCTATTGGTCCATTTAAATTATTTATTGATTTTGCAGCTTCCGTTAAGGAATTTTGGTATTGTGGCTCAAGGACAACATAAACTGCTTTTATTACAACTTTGTGTTTGTTATCCTCAACAGGAGATACTCTGCGGTTTGCTGAGCGGACCTGCGTAAACATTGATTTTATTTAAGTATTTCTACCAGCCTACGAATGAAAAGACGTTATTGTGTGCAATATAAATAGGGTGTAACAACTTTAAAAAAAAATTTTTACAAAAATGATTGAAAATTATCAAAAACCACTACCAGTACTAGTATCCGGAGCTTTAGGCAGAATGGGTAGCGAAGTTGTGAATACAGTATTAAATTCTACAGATTGTGAACTTGTTGCAGCAATTGACATAAATGAAAAGAACAACGGCTCAAATATTTCTGAATTATTGAAGGTAAAAAATTGTGATGTTTTTGTTTCTAATGATTTTGAAGGAACTTTATGTTCTGTTAGTCAAAACTATAGAAATGAAAATATCAAACCTGTTCTGGTTGATTTTACTCACCCTGATTCTGTGTATGAAAATACCAGATCAGCTATCGCATACGGTATTTCACCTGTGGTCGGAACCACAGGACTTTCTCCTTCGCAAATAAAAGACTTATCTATTTTTGCTCAGAAGGCATCCGTTGGTTGTGCAATAATTCCTAATTTTTCAGTAGGAATGGTTCTTCTTCAGCAGGCAGCATCTGTTGCCGCAAGGTTTTATGACAATATTGAATTAATAGAGATGCATCATAATCAAAAAGCTGATTCTCCTAGTGGGACTTGTATAAAAACTGCAGAAATGATTGAAGAATATCCAAAGAAATTTAATCAGAATTTAGTAAGAGAGTCTGAGTCATTGAAAGGAGTACGGGGTGGGCTTAGAGATTCAGGAATTAATATACATTCTGTACGATTACCAGGATTGCTCGCTCATCAGTTAGTAATTATGGGATCGCCAGGTGAAACTTACACAATTAAGCATGACACTATTGATAGAAAGGCATATATGCCAGGAGTTTTACAGGCTATTAAAAAAATAGGTAATTATGAATCTTTAGTTTACGGACTTGAAAAATTGATTTTTTAAAATGTTAATTCCAATTAATTCAAGTCAAATTTCAAAACTTATTCCTGCAGTTGGTACAGGAAGTCAATTTAAGTATTCGTTGGGGAATCCGAGAAAAATTCTTCAAAGAGTAATAGTTTCTTCAATTGGTGGATTTATCTCATTAATTATTAGTTCGACTGGAGATCAAACTAATAATTTCTGGTTATTCCTATGTGTAGGTTTCTTTTTGTATATAATCTGGGGCCCAATTCTTGAATCAAGTAGAAAAAATTTGCAATTAAGAAAATATAAATTTTTTTCTATATTTGATGGCTATATATCAGATATCTATAAAACAGAAAAGATTGAAACTTCAAGAGAACAATCTAATAGGCAAGGTCGATTAGAAGTTATCGAAAATAAAAGGACTTGGTTAGTACTTGAATTAGAAGATGAAGATGGTTATTTGGAAAAGTTAAGTTTTCCTATGGAAAATAAGCACAGTCAAATTAGGGTGGGTTCGAGTATTAGATGTTTAATAACATCTGATAACCGTAATTTTGATAGGGATTTTTATTTGACCGATGCTTGGCTTCCTGAAATTAACTTATGGGTTGGTGAGTACCCCTATTTATTAAGACCAGCATTTGAGGAAATTTGCTATATTTATTTGAATAGATAGTTGATGCTTATATAATCTGATGAAAAATAAATTCAATTTTAAAATTGTTGGATCCGGTCCCACTGGTCTATTACTTTCAATCGCACTTTCAAAATTTGATTGCAATATTTTTTTAACTGATTTATTAACAAAAGATAGATTAATTGATAAAGATAAAACTTATGCAATTACTCACTCAACAAGAAAAATCTTATCTAAATTTAGACTTTGGGAAAAATTAGAACCATTTTTATTTGGCTTTGATACACTTTCAATTTCAGATAGCGTAATTTCTGCTTTGACCAATTTATCCACTTTTGATTTAGATGATGATATAAGTTCTGCTGAAAATATTGGCTGGGTAGTTAAACATTCAGATCTCATGAACGTATTTTTTCAAGAGATTGATAATTATGAAAATATCTTTTTTATGACACCGCAGAGATTGGTACGTAAAGAAATATTATTTGATTATCAATTCTTTTCAACAGGAGCAAACTCACTTGATAAAAAATTGATTAATTTTGTAGATATCAAAAAATCATATCATCAGTCTTGTTTAACTTTTAAAGTTTCTCTTAGAGGTCATTGTGAAAAACGCGCTTATGAAATTTTTAGAAAAGAAGGACCCCTCGCATTATTACCTTTAGAAAAAAATTTATATCAAGTGATTTGGACTTCCAGCACATTAAAGGCAACTGAAAGGTTAAATTCAGATAAGAATTTTTTAATGGATTATTTATCAACTATCTTGCCGGATGAATTTAAGTTGGATCAACTAGTCGGCGAATTTAATATTTTTCCTGTGTCATTATCCTTAAATTTACCAGTTTTAAATTTTAAAAAATTAGTTTTTGTAGGAGATGCATTTCATACATTTCATCCTGTTGGTGGTCAGGGTCTAAATAGTTGTTGGAGAGATGTTAATACTATTTTTGATCTTTTTAATGAAAATATTGCTATTACTAAATTGCAATTAAAATTATTTAAATTTAATTATGTTTCAAGCAGAATTTTAGATATTATCGTTACTATTTTCATAACTGACTCATTGATATCAATTTTTGCTAATAGAAACGTTTTTTTATTTCCAATAAGAAAATTTTCATTTTTACTTTTAAATAATTTTCTTTTTATAAGAAAATTAGTCCTGAATCAAATGACTAAATCTCTAATTTACTCAAGTATTAAATAGAACTCATGAATAAATATGTATCTAGAGAAATGATAATTTATTTATTTAATGTATTAGGTTTAGATGAATCTTCTATTGAACTTGGTATAAAATTATCTATAAAAAATAACACTCCATTACCAATATTATTATGGAGTTATGGAATGCTAACTATTGAAGAACTAGATAAGTTATATTCATTTTTATTTCAAAAAATGGATTAATAATTCTGTTATAATTACAAAATATTCTAATACAGAACAATTACAGTTTTAACAAGAGGAAATCAGGTATCAAGAAAATCTATAGAGAAGCTTGATTTATTATTATTAATACTAGAAACTATTGACTTAAATGGCATACAATCCTTTTACTCCTTATCAAATAAACTTAATTTAAATAATGTTCTACCAAATAAAGTTACTATTTGGAAATTAAGGAATAATAATCCATTGAGAAGATCTTTTGTTAATAACAATATCAAACCAAACGAATTCTATGCCTTGATTAGAATTACAGTAGAAATGTCTAAATATTTATATCCTTACATCAGAGAGATACTAAAATCTAAAGAAGATCCTGAAGAGAATTCAGTTATTTGGGATGATTTTAATAAGAGATTTATTGAGTTGATTAAAGAGAGATTTAATATAGAAAGTATGAGAGTGAAAAAGCTTTTAAATCAAGCTGAAAATGATGAAATCATCATAAAATCTTTGCTTACATTATCATTTTGCATTTCAAATCAAGGTTATCAAAAGTTGAAGAATTTTTTATACGATTTTTAATATGATGCAAAATAAATTGTCATTTCATCAATCTTCAGTAAGTCTTGAAATAATAGGATTGCCAGATTATTCCAATAATGAAAATAATGATCAAATATCTATAATTTCTCAATGGAAATTAACCATAATTGATAAACCACTTATTGAAGGTAAAATTGAGCATTTATGGCCTATTATGAATGCTTTTTATATTTATTCAAATCTTTTAATAAAAAACGAAATACCATTAATTGAGTCTAAATTAATTGATATAAAAGCTGACAATCTTCACATACATAATATTGTTCTAAAGAGCTCTAAACCAAATGTAAAGCCCTTAATTTTAAAGATTGGTAATTCATTGCTTTCAGATACCATAAATTGTTTTGATCAGTTGAATGAATCGCCAAAAGTAAGAATAAAAAAGCCTGATTTACATAATAACATTCCTAAAAAGTTAAGATTTGGGTTAAATAACAAAGTTAAATTTTTCAATTTCATTATTCCACCGTTTATTGCAATTTGCTCTTTAATTCTATTCTCTTCTTCTTTTATATATTTTAATAATCCTTTTGAAAATATAGAAAAAAAAGAACTAATAAATCCAGAATAAATAGCCATTAGCACCTTAAATACAAACACGATACTATTGGTTAATTTCTTTTTCAGAGTAATTATTAATCTATTCTTTTAGCTTTGATTTATGGCAGATTTAAACATCCCAAATTTGAATATTAAATCTGATAAATATATTTTTAAAAAAAAATTAAATTTAAGAAGAAAATCTAA
>QCIO01000022.1 GCA_003216635.1 Prochlorococcus sp. AG-402-L23
TCCTTAAGATTTACTTCAAAGATTGCCTCTTTGCCTCTTGAATCTACATGAGAATAATCTTCAGGAAATTTAAGGTTAAGTGTTTTAGTATCACCAATTTTCATCTTTACGATTCCCTCAACAAAACCTGGAATCATTTTGTTCTTTTCTAACTCAAGATCCATCGATTCACTTGTCCCTCCATCAATCTCTTTACCAGAATCTTTATATTTTCCTTTGAAACTAACTACAGCAATATCTCCTATTTTCGCTGCTCTATTGGTTACTGGAATAATATTTGCAAACTGACTTCTGGATTTTTCTAGCGCTTCATCTACTGACTTAGGATCAAACTTTGTTTTTAAGATTTCAACACTTAGTCCTTTGGATTTTTTTAGTTTTAATTCCGGGGCAACATCAGTTTGAAGAGTAATCTTAAGTGATTTTTCAGGACTAAACTTTGCAAGTAAAGATTCAAATCCATCTACCAACTCTGGCTCACTTAGTGGCTCTATAGATTTTATTTTTAATGCTTCTTGCCATGATTTATCAATAATTTTTTCTAGAGCAGAAGCATGTAATTGTATGATGCCAATCCTTTGGATTAAGACTTGTTTAGGAATTTTACCAAGTCTAAATCCCGGAATTTTAGCCGAACGACTAATAGAACTGATTGTCTCATTTACAAACGTTTTGCATGTCTCAGATGGTATTTCTAATTCAAATGAAATTCTACTTTGAGGCAGAGGAGTTGTTTTGACTATTAATGCTTCTTTAGCCATTTTTTTTATTTATTACTAAAAGCCGAATCTTAATTATTTCACATTATGTGATTTCCTTGAAAGTTATTTTTTTGATAAAGTAAAAAAAATAGTCAATCTATTTATAAAAATCATTTTAAAGTGTGAGACAATCTCCGTTTTTGCCTAATAGGCCATTAAAAGTTGCTGTTTTAGGATCTTCAGGTGCTGTCGGATCTGAATTACTCAAAATTCTTGAACAACGTGATTTCCCAATATCAGAATTGGTCTTGCTTTCATCCGAGCGTTCAGAAGGAAAAAAAATTATTTGGAAAGGTGAAGAATTAGTTACAAAAAAAACAACTAAGGAAGAATTTCTGAATCTTGATTTAGTTTTAGCTTCGGCTGGTGGAACTATTTCAAAAAAATGGTTGTCTACCATTATGGAACAAAATGCTTTATTGATAGATAATTCAAGTGCTTTCAGATTAGATAAGAATGTACCTCTTGTAGTTCCAGAAGTTAATGCTAGTGAAGCACTTAATCATGATGGGGTAATAGCTAATCCAAACTGTACTACAATTTTGTTGACATTAGTTTTAGCTCCATTAAATAAACTTTCGACTATTCAAAGAGTTGTTGTCTCAACATATCAATCTGTAAGTGGTGCAGGCCAATTAGCGATGGAGGAACTAAAACTTTTAACTGAAAAATATCTTCAGGGTAATCCTCAAAAAAGTGAAGTTTTGCCATATTCACTGGCTTTTAATTTGTTTTTACATAATTCACCCATGCTTTTAAATAATTACTGCGAAGAAGAGATGAAAATGGTTAATGAGACTAGGAAAATATTAAATATTGCTGATTTAAAGCTCTCTGCTACATGTGTTCGAGTCCCAGTACTGAGAGCACATTCTGAATCGATCAATATTGAATTTGCTGGTGTAGTTGAGCCTAAAGATGCTCTTGAAGAATTAAAAAAATCTCCTGGAATTGAAATTATTGAGGATTACAAAAATAATAGATTTCCTATGCCAAATGACGTTATGGGAAGGGATAATGTTGCTGTTGGCAGGCTAAGAACTGATATAAGTCAGCCTAATGGATTAGAATTATGGTTATGTGGAGATCAAATAAGAAAAGGAGCAGCTCTTAATGCTGTTCAAATAGCTGAGTTATTAATTTCAAAAAAATGATTACAGACAAAACTGAGTGTAATAATCCACTATTTGGAAGAATATTGACTGCAATGGTTACTCCATTCACTGAAAATGGAGATGTAGATTATGAACTAGCTATAAAACTATCAAATTATCTTTTTGAGAACGGTTCCGATGGAATTGTGCTATGTGGTACTACTGGAGAATCTCCTACTCTTTCCTGGGCGGAACAGCATGATTTATTTATTGCGGTAAAAGGATCTTTGGATGCAACCTGTAAAGTAATAGTTGGCACTGGTAGTAACTGTACAAGCGAGGCTGTGGAAGCTACAAAAAAAGCCTACGACTCTGGTGCAGACGGTGCTTTGGTCGTTGTTCCTTATTACAACAAGCCACCTCAAGAAGGTCTTTATAAACATTTCAGTTCTATTGCTAATTCTGCAAAGGATTTACCTCTAATGCTCTACAACATTCCAGGAAGGACAGGATGCAATTTATTACCTGATACTGTGAAGAAACTTATGGATTTCTCAAATATTCTCAGTATTAAAGCTGCAAGCGGTAGAATAGAGGAAGTAACAGAATTAAGAGCAATTTGTGGCTCTGAACTATCTGTATATAGTGGCGACGATTCATTGTTGCTTCCAATGTTATCTGTAGGTGCTGTAGGAGTTGTAAGCGTTGCAAGTCATTTGGTTGGATTGCAATTGAAAGAGATGATTCATTCCTTTCAAAGTGGAGAGGTTTCCAATGCGCTTGCTATTCATGAAAAACTTCAGCCTCTTTTTAAAGCACTCTTTATGACTACTAATCCAATCCCAATTAAGGCTGCTTTGGAGCTTTCGGGATGGGATGTAGGTAATCCTAGAAGTCCTTTGTCACCATTAACCAATGACATGAAAAAGCAACTATCTTTTATCCTGAAATCCCTATAATAGGGATTATATTTAACTTGATAATTAAATTTAAATAAACCTTATTTGATTACAAGCAGGCCTTCATAAATTTCAAAATTATGCAATCAAGTACAAATTCAACTGTAAATAGATCTACTCATGATTCATCTAGATCTAAAATTAATACTCCAGCTCTACGAGTAATACCTCTTGGAGGACTACATGAAATAGGAAAAAACACTTGCGTTTTTGAATATGGTGATGAATTAATGCTTGTTGATGCTGGCCTAGCTTTCCCATCTGATGGTATGCATGGCGTAAACGTTGTTATGCCTGATACAACTTTTTTAAAAGAAAATCAAAGAAGAATAAAAGGTATGATTGTCACTCACGGGCATGAAGATCATATTGGAGGTATTTCTCATCATCTAAAGCATTTTAATATTCCGATTATTTATGGCCCAAGACTGGCAATGTCAATGCTTAGAGGAAAAATGGAGGAAGCAGGGGTATCTGATAGAACAACTATACAGACAGTGAATCCAAGAGATGTTGTAAAAGTAGGACAACATTTTTCTGTTGAATTTATTCGAAATACCCATTCTATTTGCGATAGCTTTTCTTTAGCAGTTACCACACCTGTTGGCACAATTATTTTCACGGGAGATTTTAAGTTTGATCATATGCCAGTAGATGGAGAGCAATTTGATATTGAAAGAATGGTGCATTACGGAGAGAAGGGTGTGTTATGCATGTTCAGTGATTCGACTAATGCCGAAGTTCCAGGTTTTTGTCCTTCTGAGAAGACTATCTATCCCTCTTTAGAAAAACATATTGCAGAGGCAAAAGAACGAGTTATCCTTACCACTTTTGCTAGTTCTGTTCATAGAGTGACAATGATCTTAGAATTGGCCATGAAACATGGAAGAAAGGTCGGTTTGTTAGGTAGATCGATGATAAATGTTATTGCTAAGGCGAGAGATATAGGTTATATGAAATGCCCAGATGATTTGTTTGTTCCTATCAAGCAAATTAGAGATTTGCCAGATAGGGAGACCTTATTATTAATGACGGGAAGTCAAGGAGAACCCCTAGCAGCGTTAAGCAGAATCTCTCGTGGTGAACATCAGCATGTTCGTCTTAAGACTACTGATACTGTAATATTTTCAGCCAGCCCAATTCCTGGTAATACTATTTCTGTTGTTAATACAATAGATAGATTAATGAAACTCGGAGCAAAGGTTGTTTATGGAAAGGGTGAAAATATTCATGTTTCTGGTCATGGTTTTCAAGAAGATCAAAAGTTAATGTTGGCACTCGCAAAACCTAAGTTTTTTGTTCCTGTTCATGGAGAACATAGAATGCTTGTTTGTCATGGCAAGAGTGCACAAACTATGGGAGTTCCAAAGGACAATATTTTAATTATTGAAAATGGAGATGTAGTTGAGTTAACACCTAATTCCATTCAAAAGGGTGATCCCGTAAAAGCTGGTGTTGAACTGCTTGATAACTCACGAAACGGGATAGTAGATGCTCGAGTACTAAAGGAAAGGCAGCAATTAGCTGGGGATGGTGTAGTAACTGTTTTAGCTCCTATTAGTACAGATGGGAAGATGGTTGCGCCTCCCAGAGTTAATTTAAGAGGAGTTGTTACTACTGCAGAGCCAAGAAAAATGTCTATGTGGACAGAACGAGAAATAAGCTGGGTCTTAGAAAATAGATGGAAACAATTATCCAGACAAACTGGGCCGAATAATTTTGAGGTAGATTGGATTGGTGTACAAAGAGAAATTGAAAATGGTTTATCGAGAAGAATGAGAAGAGAATTACAAGTTGAACCACTTATTTTGTGTTTAGTTCAACCTGCTCCAAGTGGAACTCGTGCTTATATTCCAAAGATTACCGAAGAGCAAAATTTCTCCAATAGAAATAGAAATAATAATAATTTCCATAAGAAATCAAACAATAATCATCCTAATAGTTTAAATAACCCACAAAATAACCAAAAAAGTGCAAAAGTTTCACAGAATCCATCAGCTGAGATTGCTACAGAAGATTCATTTGAAGGTAGAACAAGAAGAAGAAGATCTGCTGTAACATCTTAACTTTTTTCAAAATTTATATAGTTTTTATCCCAAACAATTTTTAAAAGCTCTTGCAGATTAATTTGACCTCTATTTTTTTCATAAATTGAAGTTGCTAATTTTGTCAGATTTTTAGAACTACATTGCTTTGCAGATATTTCTTTTAAAAATCTATTTAAGATTGTGCACCTTGCTTCAATACAAATACTATTCAGGAGATTCCTATCGATACCTTTTACATCTTTACAATACAAATACGCTAGTTCACTAAGATCATTACGTTCATTATTGTATTTGCTCATTTTTTGGGAAAAATTATTTATCCTTTCAGAACAACCAGGATAGATGACTTCTAAGGTAGGCATAATTTTTTTTCTTACTAAATTTCTTTTTAATTTAAGATCTGAATTTGTAGGATCTTCCCAGACTGGGATCTTCATATCATTACAAAATTGTTTTGTATCTTCCCTACTGAAAATTAATATTGGTCTTATTAAAAAAATTTGATTTTCTATTAATCTTTTACTCTCAATATTACTTAGACCTGCAAAATTGCTTCCTCTAGATAAATTGAGGATAAATGTTTCTGCATTATCACTACTCGTGTGACCAGTTAACAAATAAATATTATGTTTTTGCTGGTTTGTATTTAATAAAATTTTGGCTCTTTCACATAATTTTTTATATCTCCATTCTCGTGCTTTTTCTTCTGAAGAAATACTTTCTTTATTTGCTTGATCAAAAGAGAATGAAATATTTTTATCTTCGCAATAATCTTTTAATTCAAGAGCATATAGTGATGATTTTTCGTGCCACTGATGATCACCATGCCAAACACTAATAGACCAATTATGTAGTTTTTTTAGGTCATTAATTAGGGTTAATAAGGCCATTGAGTCTTGACCCCCGGAAACACTTATTAAAATATTGGATCCTTTGGGAATTAATATTTTTTTGGTAAGAATCTCCTTATGAAGCTTATGATGCCATGATGACCAATTTTTCTGAGTTAATTTTTTATCAGTCATTTTGTGTTGCTCAGATAATATTTTTTAAAAAATGCACTGTTTTACTAAAACAATGTCACAATCGGGTAATAAATTCATTAAGTAAATGAGTCTGATTAATCTTTTGCCACAAATAATCAAAGAAGAGTTAAGAAGCAAATCCTTACTCAAAGTTATTTCAGGATTGAATAATTTCGATGTTCAATCGGTGAAAATAATTGTTGAGGCTGCTTCATTAGGAGGTGCAGATCTTGTCGATATTGCTTGTAAACCTGAACTAGTTGATTTAGCACTTAAGAATTCAACACTACCCGTTTGTGTTAGTTCAGTAGTGCCTCAATCTTTTCAAGATTCTGTAAAAGCAGGAGCATCATTAATTGAAATAGGAAATTACGATACTTTTTATGAAAAAGGCATTAATTTTTCAGATAAAAAAGTTTTAAACATTACAAAAGAGACCAGGGATTTATTGCCTAATGTTCCTTTATCAGTAACTGTTCCTCATACTATGCCTATTGATAAACAAGTTGATCTTGCTATAAAGCTAGTGGAAGAAGGTGTTGATATTATTCAAACAGAAGGTGGCACCAGTTCTATTCCTTACTCTTCAGGAATTCAAGGATTTTTTGAAAAATCAGTGCCAACTCTTGCAGCTACTTATGCTATTCATCAAGAATTTAAGAAACAATCTCTGAATATACCAATCATGAGTGCCTCTGGATTAAGCCAAGTAACTTGTCCACTAGCGATATCCTCTGGAGCCTCAGCAGTTGGCGTTGGATCTGTAGTTAATAAATTAGATGATTTAATATCGATGATTGCGGTTGTTAGGGGCTTAAAAGAATCTTTGAAACATTCAATAATTGGAGAAAAAATTTCTTAGTATAGCAATACCATTTTGCTATTAGGTTGATGAACAACTATAAGCTTCAAGCTCCTTACGAACCAAATGGAGATCAACCAGAAGCTATTAAAAAATTAGTTAAAGGCGTCAATACTGGTAAAGAGTTTCAGACTCTTTTAGGAGCTACTGGAACTGGTAAAACATTTACTATTGCGAATGTAATTCAACAAACAGGAAGACCAGCACTTGTATTAGCCCATAACAAAACGTTAGCTGCACAACTATGTAATGAATTAAGGGAATTTTTTCCAAAAAATGCTGTTGAGTACTTCATTTCTTACTACGATTATTATCAACCAGAAGCTTATGTACCCGTAAGTGATACTTACATAGCCAAAACGGCTTCAATTAATGAAGAAATAGATATGCTTAGGCATTCTGCAACACGCTCATTATTTGAAAGAAAAGATGTAATTGTTGTAGCCTCAATAAGTTGTATTTATGGTCTTGGTATACCGAGTGAGTATTTAAAAGCTGCAGTTAAGTTTGAAGTGGGAAAATCAATAAATCTACGTTCTTCTTTGAGGGCTCTCGTTGAAAATCAATATACTAGAAATGATATTGAAATTACTAGAGGTAGATTCAGAATTAAAGGTGATGTTTTAGAAATCGGTCCAGCTTATGAGGATAGATTAATTAGAATCGAATTATTTGGTGATGAAGTCGAAGCTATTAGATATGTTGACCCTACTACAGGAGAAATACTTGAAAGTTTGGAACAAGTTAGTGTTTACCCAGCGAAGCATTTTGTGACCCCAAAAGAAAGACTTGAGAGTGCAATAAGTGCAATTAGAAGTGAATTAAAAACTCAACTAGATAAATTTACATACGAAGGAAAATTATTAGAGGCTCAACGTCTAGAACAACGCACAAAATATGATTTAGAAATGCTAAAAGAGGTTGGTTATTGTAATGGAGTTGAGAATTATGCTCGTCATTTATCAGGCAGGGAGGAAGGTTCACCGCCAGAATGCTTAATAGATTACTTTCCCAAAGATTGGTTGTTGGTAGTTGATGAGAGTCATGTAACATGTCCTCAACTTCATGCGATGTACAACGGTGATCAATCTAGAAAAAAAGTTTTAATAGATCATGGTTTTAGATTGCCCAGTGCTGCAGATAATAGACCTTTAAAATGTGAAGAGTTTTGGGAAAAATCAAAACAGACATTATTTATCAGTGCAACTCCGGGTCAATGGGAATTAGATCAATGTGATGGTGAATTTATTGAGCAAGTTATAAGACCAACTGGGGTATTAGATCCTGTTATTGATGTAAGACCTAGTGAGGGCCAAATAGAAGATCTGTTATCTGAAATAAGAATTAGAGCTGAAAAGAATCAACGAGTGCTAGTTACAACACTTACTAAGAGAATGGCTGAAGATCTAACTGATTTTTTATCTGAAAATAAAGTAAGAGTTAGATATTTGCATTCCGAAATCCATTCAATTGAAAGAATTGAAATTATTCAAGACCTCAGAATGGGCGAATATGATGTTTTGGTAGGAGTTAATTTATTAAGAGAGGGACTAGATCTTCCTGAAGTATCCTTAGTCGCCATTTTAGATGCTGATAAAGAAGGTTTTCTCAGGGCAGAAAGGTCATTGATTCAAACAATAGGAAGAGCTGCAAGACATGTTGAAGGTGTTGCCTTGCTTTATGCAGATAACTTCACAGATTCAATGAAAAGAGCAATATCTGAAACTGAAAGAAGAAGAACTATTCAAAAAAAATATAACCAAGTCAATGGTATTACTCCAAAACCTGCAGGCAAAAAAATAGAAAATTCAATATTATCTTTTCTAGAACTTTCCAGAAAACTAGATGCTGGTGGTTTATCTAAAGATTTAATAAATATAGTTAATAACAAAACTGACGCAATTCTCAGTTCCAGTGATAATCAATGTTTGCTCGAAGAATTGCCTGACTTAATAGAAAAGTTAGAAATTAAAATGAAAGATGCTGCAAAAGAGTTAAATTTTGAAGAAGCAGCAAATTTGAGGGATAGAATCAAAAAATTAAGACAAAAATTGGCAAGAAATAATTAAAAAGAACTTATTTTTCTAATTCGAAATGATTATGAATAGCATTAACTGCTTTGTCACAATCTTTTTCTAAGACAATACATGAAGTCCTGATTTCACTAGTGGCAATCATTTCAATATTGATATTTTGGTCAGCCAATGCTCTAAATATTTTTCCAGCCGTTCCAACCTTAAATGCCATTCCTGCTCCTACAGTACTTACTTTGGCTATATCAGGGCCATCTTCAATGTATGATCCGGGCAATTTTTTTGTTAAGGCCTCAAAAACTAAGTTAGCATTTTCTCTATCTTGTTTATTCATTGTAAAACTAATATCCTTAGTTTTTAAAGAGGAAATTCTCTCAGACTGAACGATAGTATCGAAAAGTAAATTATTTTCAGCTAATGCTAAACATATCGATGCTGCTACACCTGGACGATCAGGCAGTTTTCGAAAACTTACTTGAACTTGGTTTTTATCTAATGCAATTCCTCTTACTTCAGGTTGATCTTGTTTTTCGTTGATTGGATTAACAAATATTTGTGTATCGGATAACTTGAATTTCTCAGCAACAAATCTAATAGCTTTTGGTATATTATTAATTTCAATTACGCAGCTGACTTTAATTTCACTAGTAGCTATTAACCTTACATTTATATTCGCTTGAGATAAAGTATCAAACAAATCAGCTGAGACACTAGGTCTACCCATAATGCCTGCTCCTTGAATACTTAATTTAGTCATGTTTGTTTTTAGGTTATATTCTCCTCCTAATTGACTAGTTATAAGTTCACATTGTTCTGCAGTCTTTTTAACTTCTAATTCACTAACAGTAAATGTAATATCGTTGTTATTTCCATCATTTGTCGCTTGTATGATTAAATCTACATTGATACTTGCTTCTGATAGTTTTTCAAATATTTGTGCAGCAATCCCAGGCCTATCAGGAATATTTGAGAGACTGAATACTGCTTGGTTTTCTAATACTTCAAGACTATTGACTGTTTTGGTTAATTCTAAGCTTCCTCTTTTTAGCGGGAGAGGTTGGATTTGACTTTCTAGGAGAGTCCCACTTGAGTCACTTTGACTTGATTTGACACATAATTTAATTCCATAATTGCGAGCAATTTCTACTGCTCTTGGATGCAGAACTGAAGCACCGACACTTGCGAGTTCAAGCATTTCCTCACAGCTAATTTCATCTAAGAGTTTTGCATTAGGAACAATTCTTGGGTCAGTAGTGAGAACCCCTGGAACGTCTGTATAAATTTCGCAAGTCTCAGCTCCTAAAGATGTTGATAAAGCTACTGCGGAAGTATCTGAACCACCTCTACCTAAAGTTGTAATTTCCATTAAACCCGTATGGCTTAATGTTGTTCCTTGAAATCCAGCTACTACAACTACAAAACCCTGATTTATATAATTTTGGATTCTTTCTGTTTTAATATCCAGAATTCTCGCTTTCCCATGAATTGATTCAGTAATAATTCCAACCTGGCTTCCGGTCATTGAAATTGCAGCTATTCCGTATTCGTTTAATGCCATTGAGAGAAGAGCTATGGTTACTTGCTCTCCAGTTGAGAGAAGCATATCTAATTCTCTTCGATTAGGACTTTTACTAATTGATTCCGCTAAACAATTTAAATCATCTGTAGTTTGCCCCATTGCAGAGACAACTACGACAATTTCATTTCCCGCTTCTTTACTTTGACAAATGCTACTTGCAATATTTTTAATTTTTTTAATATCACCGACAGAAGTTCCGCCAAATTTTTTTACTAGTAAAGCCATATTTAAATCATAATGTAAATTCTTAAACTTATAATTTGGTTAACTTAAATTAATTAATTTCTCTGCAAAAACATTTATGGGATGATTACCCTGTTTTAGTAATGATTCAATATCTAATAAGTTACTCATTAAATTAATTAAATATTCTTGAGATACATTTTTGACTTTTCTTCGAATAAAAAACATTCTTTTTGGATTAGAAATGCCTGCAAGATTGCAAATCTTTTCTGCATTATCGTTTCCTGAATTAACTGCTAATTTTATAATGGTATGGATTCTTATTTGACTAATTAAACCTGCATTGAGTCTTAAAGCAGGTTCTCCTTTCTGTAAGGAATAATTTATTTCAATGAGGCTTTCATTAATATTTTTTTGTAAGAGTAGATCAATGATTTTGAAAATGTTGGATTGATGATCACTAAATATTTTTTTTACATCAATACTTTTAAGAAAAAGTTGTGACTTCGAATCACTTGATACTGCAGAAAGGTATGTTTTTGCTTTAGCTAATTCATTTATTAGTTTAAAGCTATCATTTCCAACAGAATCAATAATAAATTCAGCTGCATTTTTATCAATTTTGATATTCATTTCATTTGCTGCATCTTCTAAAAATCTTTTTTGTCCCTCATAGTCCCAGATTTCTGGTAATGAAAATGATTTTTCTTTGGCTAAATTATTTTTGATAAGTTTTTGTAAAAATTTAGTACTCTTTAGTCTTGAATCTGGTTTTTTTGTATTTTGTAAAATGAAATAAGTATTTTGAGGTATATTGTCATGAATTTTTTCAAATTTAGTTCTTAGATCCTCATTTTTTGCAGTAAAAATTGGATTATTTTTCAATGTAACTATTCTGTGTCCATCTCCAAAAGGAGGTGTAAGAACTTCATCAAAAGCTTTATTGACTTGCTCATCATCATCTCCATTTAAATTAGTTACATTTATTTCTTTCCATTCTTTAGATACTTCCTTATCAATTAATTTTTGAATAAATGTATTTTGAGCATTTAGATCATTACCCCATAATATTTGTATTGGCATAATCGCTCATTAAAAACAATATATTAACTATGATTACTTTTAACATAAATTAAATTTAATGGTAATAGATCATCCAATTTTTTTGGAAAGCATCAGATTCATAAGATCTCATTTAGGAGCCAATGATCTAAATTATTTGGAAAAAAAAGTTTTAGAGAGATTAGTCCATACTTCAGGAGATTTTTCAGTTCAAAATCTTGTAAATTTTAGTGAAGGTGCTTGCGAAAAGGGGCTTCGGGCACTTAAGAATGGTGCTCCGATTTTAACTGATACCGATATGGCTGCAGCAGCAATAAAATCCATGACAGAAAATACCACTAGGAATAAAGTATTCACGGCTAGCATGTGGTTTGGAAAAAATAATCATACAAAATTAACTAAAACTGCATTTGGCTTAAGTGAAGGGTGGAAGGAGTTATCCGCTATAAATTCTGGAAGCAAATCACCTATTGTAGTTATTGGCAGTTCGCCTACAGCTTTAACTTATTTAATTGATATTTTAGAGAATGCAAAAGATTTACCTAGTTTAATTATCGGAATGCCCGTTGGATTTATTGGAGTAGAGAAAAGCAAAAACAAACTGATTTCTACCGATCTTCCTAGAATTGTTTTGAATTCAACTAGAGGAGGTGCTGCAATGGCAGCTGCTGCAGTTAACGCCTTGTTGAGGGAAACTATTTAAAAAGTATTTTCTTATTAAAATGTCAAAAATCTACTCAATATCATAATTTAATTTATTATTTTCTTCTAAAGAATTTAAAACTGATTTTGCTTTTTCTATCACTTCTTTTGGAACTCCTGCTAATTTAGCTGCTTCTATACCATAGCTTTTGTTTGAGCCCCCTTTAACAATCCTGTGACTAAAAATTAACTGAGTGTTATTTTGTTCTACCAAAACTTGAAAATTTTGTATATTCTTATTTGAATTTTTTAAATAATTGAGCTCATGATAGTGCGTAGCAAAAATAGTATTACATTGAATTTTTTTTGCAAGATATTCACTCACTGACCAAGCTATTGAAAGTCCATCAAAAGTAGATGTCCCTCTACCTATCTCATCGAGTAAAACTAGTGAGCTAGAAGTTGCCTGATTTAGAATTGATGCAGTTTCAGACATTTCTACCATAAATGTTGATTGTCCAGATGATTGATCATCAACCGCTCCAATTCTTGTAAAAATTCTATCTGCAATCTTGATTTCAGCATTATTAGCAGGAACAAAGCTACCAATTTGTGCGAGGATTTGTATTAAACCAAGTTGTCTTATAAAGCAACTTTTTCCGCTTGCATTGGGACCGGTTAATATAATTAATTTTTGATTATCTTCAAAAGAGATATCGTTTGCTATAAACTTTTTATCATTTAACAATTGCTCTACAATTGGATTTCTTCCTGCGATAATTTTTGTACTATTTTTTGTCATTGAATCATTTATTGGTATTAATGAAGGTTTTATAAAATTGTTTTCTACTGAAGTAATTGATAAACCAAGCAATGCATCAAGAGATGCTATGGATTTTGCGATTGATCTTATTTGTTTTGTTTTTTCAGCAACAATATTTCTTAATTCGCAGAAAATTTCATATTCTCTTGATGAAGCTCTACTTTTTATTTGGAAAATCTTATTTTCTTTATTTTTAATTTCTGAAGTGATATATCTTTCTTCATTAGTAAGTGTTTGTCTTTTGATCCAATGTTGTGGAGCTAAATTAACTTTTGACTTATTTATAGAAATGTAGTAGCCAAAGTTTTTATGAAATTGAATTTTTAGGTTTGAAATTTTGCTAATTTTCCTTTCTTTTAATTCCTCTTTATTTAGCCACTCAGAGTAATCATCCATTAAATTGCGTAAACCATCTAATATATTGTCAACACCATCGTGTATCATCCCTCCTTCACTAATATTTAGAGGAGGATTTTCTATTAATTTAAAACTTATAGTATCAGCTAATTCTAAGAGTCCTTCATTAATATTTTTTAAATGATCTGTCCAATCTGGGAGTTCATATTTAAATAATTCAATTATGGATTTTAGTCTAGGCAATTTTTTTAAACCTTCAGCGATTGCAATTAAGTCTCTAGGACTTGCATGACCTGCACAAGCTCTACCTGCAAGTCTTTCTAAATCCCCCATTGCTCTAAGTAAATTTTGGGTATCTATGCGTAATTGTTTAGATTCAATAAAGTTTGTAATTATATTTTGTCTTTTATAAATCTCATTAACGTTTAATAGTGGTGAATCTATCCACCTTCTTAAACACCTTGCACCCATGCAAGTATAAGTTCTATCAATACTCCATAGTAGCGACCCTACATAATTGTTTTCTCTTTGTGTATTTTTGATTTCTAAGTTTTTTTGAGTTTGATAATCAATAATTAATTTGTTGTGACCAAATTGAATTTGTGGAAAGTCTAATGAGATTTTTACAGAAGAATCTTTATCTAAATTTGAAGGATTAATTTTTTCTAAATAATTTAATAAACCTCCAAGTGATCTAGTCGCATTGTTTAAATGTTTAAGTCCTATTCCTTCTAGATTTGCAATTTGGAAATAATTTTTTATTAGATAATTTGCTTCATTAATGCCAAAATTAGTCTCTTGAGAAACAGTATATGTAATTTGACTATTTCCTTTAATTAATAAATTTTTTACTTCATTGCTGCCTACAACGATTTCTGAAGAATCTAATTTAATAATCTCATCAAATAGTTTTGACAGAGATTGACCTTCTAAAGTTATTAATTCTCCTGTGCTTACATCAGCTTTTGAGATGCCCCATTCAAAAGATTCATCTGAGTTTTCTTCTGATAAGTAAATAGCAGTAATCCAATTATTTTTCTTTGCTACCAACATCCCCTCTTCAATTACAGTGCCAGGAGTAATTATTCTTGTTATTCCTCTTTTAATTGGAGTCCCATAATTTCCAGAACTTTTTTCTAATTGGTCGCATATAACCACAGAATAATTTTTTTTAATTAAATCAGCACAGTATCTCTCCATTGCATGATAAGGAACCCCTGCCATAGGGATCTTACCAATCTCTTTGCCAGCATCTTTACTGGTAAGTGTTATTTCTAAAAGGTTAGATATTAATACAGCGTCTTCAAAAAAACATTCAAAAAAATCTCCTAATCTATAAAGTAATAACCTATCTTTATTTTCCTCTTTTAGATTTACATAATGCTTCATTACAGGAGTTAATTTCAGTTTTGAAACTGTTTTATAGCTATAAGATTCTTCGTTGATGCAAACATTTTTGTTATTTAAAGTTAAATCAGTCTTGAATTTATTTATTAAATTAGTTGAATTTTTTCTTTGTCTAGGTCTTTTTTGCGATTCTTTTTTTAAATCTTCCCAAGATAAATCTTCTTGAATTTGTGTTATTTCTTTTTGCTCATTATTTTCATTACCAATAGCAAATAAATTCTTTTGAATTATTGTATCTTCTTGCATACTTTTTTAATTCCTAAATAGATATTAGGTAAAAATTTTTTTTTTGCATTTAAAGTGGCTAAAGTATGTAAATTTTCTCCAAAAATTATCATTTTCATGAGATTATAGTATTTATAATAATTTGAAACCTAAGACTGAATTATGCAGGCTGTTAACTTTTTCTTCGTAAATGCTCTATTATTTGCTTCTTTAATTGCGGTAGTTGGAGTACCCGTTTTATATGTGACTCAACCTTCTACTGAGGAAGGACAGCGAGAAAGTAGGAGAAAAATTTATTCTATTGCTGCTGTTTGGGTTGTTTTGGTTTTTGTTACAGGGATAGTTTCTTCATTAGTTTGAACTTAATACCTTTTCGTGAGAGTCTATTAATATATCGAAGTAAAATTTAATGGCTATTTTTGAGGGTTCTTTTACTAACGCGTCTAATCTAAAAGTAGGTATTGTAATAGCAAGATTTAATGATTTAATTACAAATAAAATTCTATCTGGTTGTCTTGATTGTTTAAAAAGACATGGTTTAGATACTTCTGAATTAAGCAATCAAGTAGATATAGTTTGGGTTCCTGGTTCATTCGAATTACCAATCGCAGCTAAATTCCTCATGAAAAAAAAGAGTTATGACGTTGTAATTGCCCTTGGGGCTGTGATCCGTGGTGAAACTTCCCACTATGATGTAGTTATATCTGAGGCGAGCAAAGGTATTTCACAAGTTTCAAACGAAAATAATGTTCCAATTATTTTTGGAGTTTTAACTACTGATACTATGCAGCAAGCTCTAGAAAGAGCAGGGATTAAAAATAATCTTGGTTGGAATTATGCTTTACAAGCAATTGAGATGGGATCATTAATTAAAAATTTAAATTAATTGAAAAAAATTAATTTTTTCTATCTTTGCTCCCTTCTTTGAGATAAAATAGTAGAAACTTTGCGGATGTAGCTCAGTGGTAGAGCATCTCCTTGCCAAGGAGAATGTCGAGAGTTCGAATCTCTTCATCCGCTTCCCTCAACCCCTGTCATAGACAGGGTTTTTTATTGGTTAGAGATATTTTCTAAATAAGTGTTTGTAAGTGTTTGTAAGTGCATAATATCGATTCTGCACTAATATATGCACTAACGGTATTGTTTAAATGGCAAGCAGCAACAAAGATTCATGGGTTCAAGACTTAAGAAAGTTAATCTGCACTAATCACGGCCGAGGATGGCGTGTAAACGGCGAAGAGTCGGGAAGAACTAAAGTTATTTACGTTATTAACGAGGGTAAAGGGGCTGCAAATAATAGGCTTACAAAGACAATAAATATTAATTGGGAAAAAGCTAATATCGCAAAAATTAATGGGGCTATTGATTTTATAAAACCACTCGTAGTTAATAAGAAAGTTTCACTATCTGATGCTGCCAAAAGATGGGAAGCTCAAAATTTACCCCAAGAGAAAAAAGTATCTGATGTTATTTGGGATGAAGTACTAATCGCATTTGAAAAAACTAAAGAAGGTCTAAGCTCTAAAACTGGTATGGAGTGGACTAGAAGAGTTGATCGATTTAAAGAAGTAATGAATAAAAAACCTACACCAACTTCGGGAGAAGATTTTGTCAAAAAATACGCAAAAAATTTCTTTGATGATATTCCCTCGGGTTCAGATTCCAGAAAAAGATATTTAGATTCCGTTTATAAAATTCTTGAATATGGAGTCAACCGCCACGGCATGAGTGAAAGATGGCTTCCACCTCATAAAGACTTAGCTAAAGAACTGGTCGGAGATAATACAAGAACTACAGAAGATACAGTAACTCCACCAATATCTGACGCTGATCTAGCAATATTATTAGACACACTAAAAGCGACAAATCCTAAGTTATATTTGGCCGTCGGATTGATAGCATTACATGGATTGAGACTTTCAGAATTAGCCACTCTTGAAGTAAGAGATGGTAATAAATTATTTGTCGGAAGTATCAAGAAAAACGTCCAGAATAAGGGCAAAAAGAATCCACCTCGTAGAGTATTTGCACTAGATATATTGTCCAGAGAAGGGCTAGGAAATGAGCTTGTAGCTCAATATAAAAGCGGCTTAGTTGGACTTCCAGAAGCGATCGAAAATCAAATTAAGATGGTTCAGAAAAAGAGAAGATTTGCTGATGTTGGTGCAACATTAACCCAACAATTAAATAGAACAATTATTTGGAAACAGATAGCTAAAAAGACTAAAGGATTAACGCCATATTCCCTTCGTCATAGATGGGCTTGGATAGCTCACAAAGCTAGCGATAATCCAATATCAATTCGGGATGCCGCCGAAGCAATGGGTCATACACCCTCAACACACTTAAATTTTTACGGTCGTTGGACTAGTGAAGCGTCCATCGAAGCTGCTGTTGCTAGACATCAAAAAAATGCCTTTGAAGTTGTTGTCTAATTCAAAATTGACAGACGATCTAAAATTAAGGGGAAATTAGCTTTCTTATTGGATGAGTTCAGGATATAAATTTGAAACGAGAGAAGAATTAGATGATGCGATAGATTCATTAAATTACGGAGATTCTTATCTAGATATACTTACTACAATCTCAACTTATGGAGAAATTAATACTTGGGACGTATCTAACATAACTGATTTCTCAAACTTATTTAGGTATTTCAGGTTTTCAGAATTTATTAACATCAGTAGTTGGGACGTAAGCTCCGGAACTGATTTTAGTGGGATGTTCCGTTCTACAGAATCATTTAATCAGGATATAGGCGATTGGGACGTAAGCTCTGGAACTGATTTTAGTCAGATGTTTTTAGAGGCATATGATTTCAATCAGGATATAGGTGACTGGGATGTAAGTAATGGAACAAATTTTCATGAGATGTTTCAGTTTGCACAATCATTTAATCAGGATATAGGCGATTGGGACGTAAGCTCTGGAACTGATTTTATTTCGATGTTTTATGGCGCGAATGACTTTAATCAGGACATTGGAGACTGGGATGTAAGTAACGGAACTAATTTTTTTGCAATGTTCTATGAGGCTTACAACTTTAATCAG
>QCIO01000023.1 GCA_003216635.1 Prochlorococcus sp. AG-402-L23
AAATATTAAAAAATTTTAGACAAATTTCATGGAAATTATGAAGTTAATTTATTACTTAATTGGAAATAGTAAAGGGAATAAATTTTATTTGATTTTAATTGATTGTTTAATATTAACTTTCTCTTATTTCTCTAGTCTCATTATAAGTTTTTCCAAAAATTATTATTTAGAGAATTTTACAGAAAAAGAACTTTTTACATTAATTTCTTTAAATTTATTTATTAGTTTAATTTTTTATATTTTAACTAATCACTATAATTCTTTAACAAGATTCACAAATTCAAAAATCCTAATCAAAATTAGTCTAAGAAATATATTTTTATCAATAGTTTTATCGATTTCCATTTTTATTTTAAATGGAATAAAATTTAACTTTTTGAATTTAATTTATTTTTGGTACATCAGTACAACTTTGATGTTTTATTTTAGATACGCTATAAAATTTTTCCTTTGGATAACAACAATAAAAGAAAATTCAAATAAATCAAAAATTGCAATTTATGGTGCTGGCTATGCAGCTAATATGTTGGCCTCTATTTTATATATGGATAAATCTAATAAAATAGTTTGTTTTTTTGATGATAATGCGAAATTGTGGGGAAGAACATTATTTGATAAGAAAATATATTCTCCAGAAGAAATCATACGCTTTAGAGGAAAAATTGACTATATTGTGTTAGCTATTATGTCGATAGATAAAAAACAAAAACTTTCTATAGAAAGAAAGATAAAAGATTTAGATATACCATTAATAAAACTTCCATCATTGCATGATTTAAAAAAGTTTGGAGGAATAAATAATAATTCAGATATCACAAATTATGAGCTCGAAAAATATTTAAGAAATGAAAGGGGGTCATCTTACGAAAACGAAAAAATTGTTAAAGAGAAAATAAACCAAAATGTTATTTTTATTACAGGGGGGGGTGGCTCTATCGGTTCTGAACTAGTTAAACAGGTTATTAACTTATCTCCCAAAAGCTTAATTATTTTAGAATCAAATGAATATGCTCTTTATAAGATAACTCAAGAACTAAAGGAAAATAAATTTACAGATATAGAAGTTATTTCTATTTTAGGAGATGCTACTAATAAAAATCTTATAAAAGGAATTTTCTCAAAATATACTGTAAACATAATTTATCATGCTGCCGCATATAAACACGTTTCATTAGTTGAAGAGAATCCTTTGTCAGGCATAGAAAATAATGTCTATTCAACTAAAGTATTATGTGAAGAGGCCTTTCAGGCTGAAGTAGATAGTTTTACCTTTATCTCAACTGATAAAGCAGTAAGGCCTACCAATGTTATGGGAGCTTCTAAAAGACTTGGAGAACAAATTGTTCAAGGATATGCAGAGCTTGCAAAAATAAATAATCTTAAATCTAAGTTTTCACTAGTCAGATTTGGTAATGTAATAGGTTCATCTGGCTCAGTTATTCCTCTTTTTAAAAAGCAGATTGAAAGAGGAGGTCCCATTACAATCACACACAAAGATGTAATAAGATATTTCATGACTATAAAAGAAGCAGTGCATCTTGTTTTATATTCGTCAGCATTATCAAAAGGAGGGGAGATATTTCTCTTAGATATGGGAAAACCTATTAAGGTATTAACCTTAGCTAAAAGATTAATTGAAATAAGCGGTTTAACAATAAAAGATAAAATCAATCCAAAAGGAGATATATCTATTGAATTTATAGGTCTTAGAGAAGGTGAGAAACTTTATGAAGAACTATTAATTTCAGGTAAGCCACAAACTACAGATCATCCGCTAATATTCAAAGCACAAGAGAAATTTATATGTCTTGAAGAGTTAAAAGATTCACTTGATGAGATGGAGTTGTACTTAAAAGAAACTAAAAAAAGTTTGGTCTTGAAAAAACTTAAACAAGTTGTACCAGAATGGGAATCTACAATTATTTAAAAATGAAAAACACTAATTTTATTTATTTTGAAGGGCAATAAAATTATTACATGATTTTTATTTTAATTAATAGATAAATATTTTTATAAAAGTAGGATTTAGAGTATGGTCATGTGTTAAAGCATAATTTAAAAGAAAGATCAAAAATGTCCTTTAAATGATTAATTTAAATTTAAAAGTAAATGAGCATTTTGATGAACATTTTTCAGTTTTAAGGCATTCATGCGAAAATTTAAAAGAAGAAATTGTTAAAGCTTCAGAAATATTGAGTGAAACACTTTTAAAAGAAGGCACAATCTTTTGGATTGGCAATGGAGGAAGTTGTGCAGATGCTCAACATTTAGCTGCTGAATTTGTAGGTAAGTTTAAAAATCCTAGAAAAGCTTTAAATTCAATCTCTCTTACAGCGGACACATCAGTTTTAACTTGCATAGCTAATGATTATTCTTACAATGAAATTTTTTCAAGGCAAATAGAAGGAATTGCGAATGAAAAAGATTTAGTAGTTGTCCTGTCGACTTCTGGTAATAGCCAAAACTTAATAAATGCTCTTAAGACTTCTAAAAAACAAAAAATTAAGAGTTTGGCTATTTTGGGCAATGACGGAGGCGAATGTAAATCACTAGCTGATTTATCTTTGATAGTACCATCTAAATCTACTGCTAGGATTCAAGAAATACAAATATTAATCGGTCATATTATGGTTGATTTAGTTGAGAGTATATTAAATTTAAAAAATTAAAAATGTATTTTTAATTATGATGTTTTTGAATGAATTCTCTATAAATAATATTTGTGCAATTATTTTTGACTTTGATGGAATATTTACCAATAATAAAGTTTTTGTTGATAAAGATAAAAATGAATTTGTTATGTGTGACAGATCAGACGGATTAGCTTTTGATTTATTGAAGAAATTATTTAAGAAAAAATCATTAAAAATTAAATTATTAATACTTTCAACTGAAACAAATCCTGTTGTTTTAGCACGTGCAAACAAACTAAATATTGAATGTCACTATGGAGTTTCAAACAAACTAGATTTTTTAAAAAGAATGTCCCATTCAGAATTTCCAAATCAAGAAAAATCGCAAAATGGATTTATATATTTGGGTAATGATCTGAATGACTTTAAAGCTATGGAATATTGTGATTTTTCAATAGCACCTTCTGATGCACACAAACAAATTCTCTCAATAAGTGATCATGTTCTTACTGCAAAAGGGGGATATGGTTGCATCAGAGAATTTGCAGAGAAATTAATTGAAGTATCTGGAACTGATTTGTTAGAACTTTTATAACTAATGATATAATTTAATAGCAAAGAAATTATTTATGAGTATATTTATTGTTGCAGAAATCGGTATAAACCATAATGGAGATATACAAAAATGTAAAGAGTTAATTGACATCGCTATAGAAGCTGGATGCGATGCAATTAAATTACAAAAAAGAGACATTGAATTAGTTTATACCAAAGATTTTTTAAATCAACCTAGACAGAGTCCATGGGGAACTACACAACTAGATCAGAAAAAAGGATTGGAATTTGATAAAGCTGATTATCAAGTAATTGATGAATATTGTAAAGAGAGAGGGATTGATTGGTTTGCATCTGCTTGGGATAAAAATAGTCAAATATTTCTTAGAGAATTTAATTGCAAATACAATAAAATTGCTTCAGCAATGACTGTTTCAAAAGAATTTTTAGCACTTGTTGCTGAGGAGAAAAAACATACTTTCATTTCTACTGGAATGTGTTCTTACAATGATATTGATAGTGCTGTAAAAATTTTTAAAGATGCTAAATGCCCTTTTGAATTAATGCATACAGTATCCACATATCCAATGAAAGATGAAGATGCTAATTTAAACTGCATTAAAGCCTTAAGAGAAAGATACAAATGTAATGTTGGATATAGTGGTCATGAATCAGGACTTGCGATCTCTTATGCTGCTGCTGCTTTAGGAATAAGCTCTCTAGAAAGGCACATAACTATAGATAGAAGTATGTATGGATCTGATCAAGCTGCATCTATTGAACCAAATGGGCTTAGACAACTTGTTGGTGCTGTAAGAAAAATTGAAAAAGCTATGGGGGACGGCAAGAAAAAAATAATAGATGCTGAAATTCCAATTGCAAAAAAACTAAGAGAACATTTATCTTGGCAATCTGATACTTAAAGAAAAAAATTTATGCCAAAAGTCAGTTTAATAATTCAAGCTAGGATGGACTCTACAAGGCTTCCAGGCAAATCAATGCTGGACCTTGCAGGCGCACCATTGGTAGTAAGATTGCTGGAGAGAGTAAAGAGATGCAGAAATGTAGATAATATTATTTTGGCTATACCTGATACGGAAAATAACGTGATACTTGAAGAACAAGCAAAAAATATGAAAGTAGATTGTTTTCGGGGTCCCGAGAATGATCTAGTAAAAAGATACTGGCTAGCTGCAAAAGAATATAAATCAGAAATAATTGTTAGGTTGCCTGCAGATAATCCAACTCCTGAACCTTCAGAAATTGATAAAATTATTGAATTTCATGTAACTGAAAATCAAAACGGTTTTTCTTCAAACTTAGCTGAAATAAATAATTCTGGATATCCTGATGGTATAGGAGCTGAAGTCTTTAATTTTGATCATTTAAATAAATTAAACAAAAAACAATTGAATAGTAAAGAGAAAGAACATATACACCTTAATTTTTATGACTATTCTTTAAATGAAACAAAAGATGAAACTTTTGCCACAGTTAAAACTATTAATTGTCCAATTGAATTCGCGAGACCGGATTTAATTCTTGATGTAAATACTTTTGATCAATATATTTTTTTTAGAGAACTTTATAATTACTTATATCCATTAAATACAACTTTTTCTATTATGGATATAATACATTGGTACGATTTTATTTACAAGCAAAAATATGTCTGATCAAAGATTAGTATTCTTTAACGGAAAATTTGTCCCTGAATCAGATGCAAAAATTTCAATTTATGATTCTGCATTGATGTTTGGAGATATGGTATTTGAAATGACCAGATCATTCAATAAAAAGCAATTTAAATTGAAAGAGCATATTGAAAGATTATTATATGGCATCAAAATTTATAGAATTCCTTTTAATTACTCTGCAAACCAATTAGAGGATATATGTTTTGAGACGATCGAAAAAAATGATCACCTTTTTACTAAGGATGATGAACATAGACTAATGATTGATGTGTCAAGAGGTCTTTTAGGAATTTACAATGGGATCGATAATTTACACAAAGGAACTAACCTGATTATTGCAGATTTCCCCCTAAGATGGACTGTTAAAGGTATGGGTAAATTATTTGATGAAGGTATAAATGCAGTAATTACATCTCAAAGAGCAATACCCGCTCATCTTATGGACCCAAAAATAAAAAATAGAAGTAGAGTTTTTTATTTAATGGCAAATATTGAAGCTTCTCAATTTGAAGGTGACAATAATTGGGCACTATTACTTGACGATGATGGTTTTATTACTGAAGGTACAGGTGATAATTTCTTTATTATAAAAAATAATACAGTAATAACCCCTGAAGGTAGAAATATTTTAAGAGGTATTTCTCGTGATTATGTTATTAATAATTTATGTCCTGAATTGGGATTTAATGTAATTGAAAAGAATATTGAGATTTATGATGTCTATACAGCAGACGAGGCTTTTATGACAGGTACCCCATTTTGTATGCTTCCAGTAACTTCTATAAATAGTCTTAAAATTGGGGATGGGAACAGAGGTAAAGTTTTTAATATGCTTTTAAATAAATGGTCTCGTAACACAGATGTCGATATAGAAAATCAGATTAAATTATGGAATAATGAAGAATTAAGAGGAAATAATTTAAATGCGCCTACTCCCTATTCTTTTAAATGAACAAGATAGGGTTTATGCAGGGAAGATTGTCTCACAATGATGACGGAAAAATACAATCTTTCCCAAAGGACAATTGGGACAATGAATTTTGCGAAGGTAAAAAACTTAATTTTGATCTAATAGAGTGGACTTTAGATTTTGAAGAGATCTACAAAAATCCTCTAATGACTAAAGATGGACAAAAAAAAATATTAGCATTATCGAATAAATATCTTATAGAGATCCACTCATTAACTGGAGATTGTTTCATGCAAAATCCATTCTGGAAATCTAATGAAAATAACAAAAAGTATTTAGAAAAATTATTTGTTGATGTAGTAAATTGTTCCTCTTCTATAGGAATTAGATATATAGTTGTACCACTAGTAGATAATGGAAGAATTTCCAAAAAAATAGAAGAACTAAATTTAAAAAGTTTTTTAATAAAAAACTTAGAATTATTCAGGAGTAAAAAAGTCTGCATCCTTTTCGAATCAGATTTTAATCCACAAAAACTTAAAAGATTTATAAATGATCTCCCAAATGACATTTTTGGTATTAATTATGATGTAGGCAATAGTGCCTCAATGGGGTTTAATCCAATAGACGAGATTAATTCTTATGGCAAAAGAATTTATAATGTTCATTTAAAAGATAGGGAATATAAAGGTAATACAGTAAATTTTGGAGATGGTGATGCAAATTTTGATTTAGTTTTTAAACATCTTAAGAAAATCTCTTACGAAAATAATTTCATAATCCAAGGAGCTAGAGCAAAAGATAAAGATCACTCAAAAACTCTAAAGTTTTACAAAAAATTTACTCTTAATTTCTTAAATAAATATTGCTTCTAATAAGTTAGAATATTAAGATATCATATTTTGCTAATTGGATTTCAATATAAATGGCAAAAACGCATTAATTACTGGCTCTTCTAAAGGCATTGGTAAAACAATTGCAAAATCTTTAGAAAATGAAGGTTGCAAGGTAATGCTTAATGGAAGAAATTTAAATCAATTAAATAAAATCAAGTCTGAGTTTAAAGAACCTTATTTGGCTCAAGGAGATGTTTCAAAAGAGAAAGACGCAAAAGATATTATTAAAAAATTTATTTCAAAATTAGGTTCTTTAGACATCTTAGTTTGTAATGTTGGGGATGGAAAATATTTACCACCCGGGAAAGAAACTTATGAAGAATGGCAAAAAGTTATGAGTCAAAATTTATTCAGTGCAACAAATATCATTTCAGAAGCATTAGATTACCTTGTTTTAACAAATGGTGTGATTGTATGTATATCTTCAATTTGCGGTATAGAAACTATTAAAGGCGCTCCAATTACTTATTCTGCGGCAAAAGCCGCATTAAACGCATATGTAAGAGGTGTTTCGTTACCATTTGCAGAAAAAGGTATAAGAATAAATGCTATTGCTCCAGGAAATATTTTATTTCCAGGTTCTACCTGGGACAAAAAAATTAAAAATTCTCCCAAGGAAATAAAAGATTTAATAAAAGAAATTGTTCCAATGCAAAGATTTGGAAGTCCAGAAGAAATCTCAAACTTAGTTTGTTTTTTAGCTTCTCCTTTATCTGGATTTATGACAGGAACAATTGTGCAAATTGATGGAGGTCAATTACATTCATAAATAATTCAAACTTTAATGAACAAGCATAACAAAAAAGATCAATTTAATCTAAAAGGTAAAACTGCTTTAATAACTGGCGCAGGAGGATTATTAGGTTTTGAGCATGCGTATGCTTTACTCGAAAAAGAAGCTAAGGTTATCTTGACTGATGTTAATTCAGAAAGCTTAAGTAAAGTTTCGGAAAGATTAAATATAGTCTTTAAAAAAGCTCAAATTACAGAAAAATATCTTGATGTTTCTAATATAAAATCTGTTATTAATGTTTCTGAGAATTTAAAAGATGCAAATACTCATATTGATATCTTAATTAATAATGCTGCAATTAATCCAAAAGTTGAGGGTGATTCTTTACTTGAGAGTTCCAGATTAGAAAACTTTTCTTCTAAACAATGGGATATTGAATTAGCTGTTGGTTTAACTGGAGCTTTTAATTGTTGCAAAGTTTTTGGGACGGAGATGTATAATAATCAAAAAAAAGGGGTTATTGTTAACATTGCCTCTGATCTTTCAGTAATAGCGCCTAATCAAGAAATCTATAAAAATAATTTTATTGAAACTGAATTATCACAACCCGTAAAACCTGTCACATATTCTGTTATAAAACATGGTTTGATAGGTTTAACAAAGTATTTAGCAACCTACTGGCCAAATTCATCAATAAGATGTAATGCTTTATCTCCAGGAGGAGTATTTAATGACCAGAATAACGAATTTTTAAATAAAGTTGAGAAGTTAATACCTTTAGGAAGATTAGCAAAAAAAGAGGAATATAGAGGAGCTATACAGTTTTTATGTTCTAATGCTTCTTCATATATGAATGGCCATAATTTAATTATTGATGGAGGTAGGACTATTTGGTAATAATTTAAATTATTTTTAAATGTAGAAATCAATTAAGCAATTTGAAAAGAGTAACAGCAGTAACAATAGGGGAAATAGGTTCAGTTAAAGCTCCTAATCCTGTACTTAAATTATTCAATTTGCTAGAGGTTACATAAATAATATCTCTATCTTTCAAAGGTGGATTTTTTTTGTTAGAAACATTTTGTTTAAGATTAATTTTGAATTTTCTTTTACTTACAGTTCCATTTCTATTTATTCTAATTAATTTTACATTACCTTTATTAGCCTTCCAATCTAATGGCCCTCCTGCGGAAAATATAGCTTGTATTAAAGGAGTATTTGCTTTTAATTTAATATTTCCAGGAGCATTCACCTTACCAACGACGCTAACGTTAATTATCTGAGGAGACAGATTTGCTTCCGCAATATTTATAACTTCTGTAGAAGGGATAGGAGCTTTAGATAAATTTATAATATCCCCGTCAAACAAATAAATATTTTGATCAAGATCACCTTTAAAGATTAATGAATACAAGTCAATTTTGGTTGATTTATATTCTTTTTTGTAACCAGGGAGACGTCTCTTTATATTTACATCATTTAGATTAGAATTCTGAGTTATACCTCCCGCCTTTTGAATAGCATCAACAATAGTTGGAAGTCCATTATTAGCAATTTGAGGTCCGCCTTGCAAGTTACTTATTTCATTTGGCGTAAGTGAATATATTCCAGGTCTCACTACTTCTCCGATTATTGAAATTTTTATGGGTCGAGCCTCTTTTATGGTTAAGTATAACTGTGGCCTTAAAAGTTCATTGCTAAATTTTTCTTGAATTAAGTTATTTGCTTGCTGAATACTTAAGTTATTAAGATATACACTCCCAATAAGTGGAAATGGTATGGTCCCGTCATTAAGTACCATGTATTCACCTGATATTTTAGAATCATCTAATAAATTAATTTCTATTATGTCTCCAGGACCGATTAAATAATAATTTCTTTGTAATTGATCATAGGAACTTTCGATTCTTTCGTGATTTTTATTTAGATTTAAATTTGTATTTGATTCATACTCTGCAGCATAAGAATACGGATAATTATTAAGCATTCCCTCTGGCAGTATAAAAAAACCTAGAAGGAAAAAAAATAATCGAAGCTTCCTGATATACTCTTTCAAAATAAGAGAATAAACTTACAAGATCATCTCATTAAATCTAATTAATATCAAGAGCCACTTCTAATAATAATGAATTTGGTATATGATGAAAGTCAATCGGATCAAGACAAGTTTGACTTCAAATAATACTCAAGAAAATTCAGAAAATAATAATTATTTGAATGGAACAACTCAGTTTGGTATTAATCAAAAGTCAGATGAAATTGACATAAAAAACGTATATCGTGCGATTGTAAGAAAAAATAAATGGTTTTTTTTAACTGCAGGTGTTTTATTTACAGGAACTATTTTATTTACCAGTTATTCAAGAATTTTTAAGCCACAATTTAACGGTTCTTTTTCATTATTAATAATAGATCCAATGAGTCCTAGTGGAAAGTCCAGTAATCCTATTATTAGTGATTCAACTCTTTTCCAAGATATTGCTATCAACGAAAGTAATTACAAAATCCCAACTCTTATAACTCTTCTTAAAAGCTCACTTTTTTTAGAACCAATTGCAAAAGAATTTGAAATTTCTTTAGGAAGTTTAAAAAGAAATATACAAATAGATCAAAAAAGTTTTGATACAAGGGAAATTCCTGAAGGCATCTTAAATGTAAATTTAAGTTTTAACAATCAGAAAAAAGGTCTAGAAATTTTAGAAACTTTAGCAGAAAGTTATTTAAAAGCCTCTTTAGAACAAAAACAACAGAGATTGAATGATGGTCTTAATTTCTTAAATAAACAAGCCCCTGAGATACAGAAGAGAAAAGATGTATTACAAACAAAATTAGTTTCATTCAGAGAGAAATATAAATTAATCCAACCAACTCAAGAAAGCAATTCTATTAAAAATCAACAAAATGAAATTGAAAGTAATATTACTTTTCTCAACACTGAAAAAGAACGTCTTAATGATATAAAAGAGGAAATAAAAAATGGCAAAATAACCGCAAGTGGATTTCAAAAAGAGATTGGCGATGGCTTATCAATAAGTGATTTTGATCAAGGTATTTTAAAAGAGTTGATTAGAATTGAAAATGAACTTGCGATTGCAAAATCAAAATATACGAGTAATTCCAGTATTGTTAAAGGCTTGAATAATAGATTAATAAAAATAAAGCCAACTCTTATATCAAATCAAATAAAAGCAGTAGAAGCTGCTTTGAAATTAAATAATATTAGCCTTCAAAGTGCTATTAAATTGAGAAATGAAATTGAAGAAAAATTCTTAAAGCAACCTGCCTTGATTAAAGAATATCAAGATATAGAACAAGAACTACAAATAGCAAATGATAATCTCTTAAGCCTTGTCTCTGCAAGAGAAAATTTCCAATTAGAAATGGCTCAAAACAACATCCCATGGAAAATTATTTCAAAGCCTCAGATGAGTAGTAAGCCAATAAAACCTAATATTCAACAAAATCTTTTGTTTGGACTTTTTATAAGTCTAGTTTTTGGTGCAACCTTAGCAGTGATTAGAGATCAATTAGATAATAAATTTAACTTTCCTGAAGAAGTGAAAAATGATTTAAATTATCCCTTTCTTGGACATCTACCTCATGTTGATATCTTTCAAAAATTAAGAGAAGAGCAAACTTCTATTTTAAATGTTTTAGCTGGAGATAATACAATTGAAGAGATTGAAAAGGTTGATAGTTATCAAAAATTCTTTTTCCAAGAGGCTTTTAGGAATCTATATACTTCAATTCGATTTTCAGATACTCAAAATGAAGCCAAAACAATTCTTTTAACAAGTTCATTACCTAAAGAGGGTAAGACATTAACAAATATTCTTTTAGCAAAGACATTATCCGATCAGGGAGTTAAGACTTTATTAATTGATTCAGATATGCGTAAGCCACAAGTGCATAAAAGATTAGGATTAAATAATCTTTTAGGATTATCAAATTTCCTAATTGATTCCAAAGTAAAATCAGAAGATATCATAAATAGTATTAAAGAATTTGATAGTTTGGACGTAATTACTGGAGGTACCACACCTCCGGATCCTACAAAATTATTAGCTTCTAAAAAATTTAAAAATTTCTTGAAAGATCTAAAAGAATCAGAAAAGTATGAAATTATTTTATTGGATTCTCCTCCAGTTCTTGGACTTGCAGACTCGCTGTTAGTCTCAGAATCTGTCGATGGAGTAATAATTTTAATAGGATTAGGAATAGTTAAAAGAGATTTCCCTAAAGAAACATTAGATAGAATTCAAATAGGTGGAGCAAATTTATATGGGGTAGTAACCAATCAGACAACAAAAAGTAAACGTGAACTTAAAAATAAATATTATGGTTATGGAGGATATGGATATGGTGGCTATGGATATGGAGGGGTTTATCAACCTTACCTTGCCTATGAAAGTTATTCCTCAAATAATATAAAAGAAAATGATATGAGTGAAAAAACTGAAGAAGAAATTAAAGACACAAATGTTGGTAAGAAATTAAAGGATAATTTAAGTCATATCATAAAGAAATTTACATCGATTATCCGTTGGCTTGATTCATGATTAAAAAAGAATCCCCGGGAAAAACTTTTAAGATTGATTGGGTATTAAAAGGGGAGTTAGCGCTTGGACCCGCCCCAAGAAGTTATGCAGATATAAATAAATTGAAGGAGAACCAGATAGTTTCTATTTTGAGTTTATGTGATTTTGAGGAGATAGATTTTAAAGAAAATCTATCTGATTTTTTCACTTGTAAAAGATTTATATTGCCAGACCATAAATATAAAGAAGACTTAACTATAGAGAAATTAAATCAGGCATTAAATTTTCTTGAAGAACTAAAAGAATTTGGTTTAGTTTATGTACATTGCGTTGCGGCAAAAGAAAGATCTCCCTTAGTTTGCATGGCTTGGCTTGTAAAAAAACATAATTTGACTCCTACCCAAGCACTTGATTACATGATGGAGATACATAAAGGTACTAATCCTTTACCAAAGCAATTTAATCTTTTAAAGCTCATAAAATAAATATTTTTTAATTATTTATGAAACATGAATTAATTAAAAATAATAAAAATATTTTTTTAGAAGGACCTATATTAATTACTCCTGATAAGTTTTTTGATGAGCGTGGATTCTTTCTAGAAACATGGAAAGAACCTCTTTTTAATAAGTTAATAGGATCAAATATATCTTTTGTTCAAGAAAATCATTCAAAATCAAAAAAAAATGTTTTAAGAGGTCTTCATTACCAAATACCTCCTAGTGATCAGGGTAAATTAGTAAGGTGTATATCGGGTAAAATATTTGATGTAATAGTTGATATTAGAAAAAGTTCTAAAAACTTCCTCTCTTGGGCAGGAATTTTTTTAGATGATAAAACACATAAGCAAGTATGGATACCATCAGGCTTCGCACATGGATTCTACACATTAAGTGAAAATGCAGAGATTACATACAAGATGACCTCTCTTTGGTCAAAAGAAGATGAGAGATCAATAAAATGGAACGATCCAAATTTATTAATTGAGTGGCCATTAAAAAGAAATTTTCCAATTTTATCTAAAAAGGATAATGAAGCTATAACTTTAGATAAAATTCTTGATAATGATTTATTTATTTAAAAAAATAAATTTATTACTAATTTACTTTCAAAATTGATTTATATGAACGTTTTATTATTAGGTTCTTCTGGACAATTAGGAAATTCCTTAATTATTCGAAAACCAAGAGATGTTAATCTTTTGTCCCCTAAAAGAAATGAGTTAAACATAACTAATTATGGAGAGCTTCAGAGAAAAATAATTGAATTTAAACCTCACTGGGTAATCAATGCTGCCGCATACACTAACGTTGACCAAGCCGAAAATAATAAGCAATTAGCTTTTAAAATAAATTGCGATGTCCCCAAAAGCATTAGTCTAATATTAATGCAATATGGAGGTAATTTACTTCATATAAGTACTGATTTCGTTTTTGATGGAAAATCAAATAAACCTTACCTTCCCAAAGATCCTATAAATCCTATCTCTATTTATGGTTTATCTAAAGCACAGGGAGAATGTGAAATAAAAAGGATTTTTAAGAACACTAATAGAGGTATAATTTTAAGAACAAGTTGGTTAATGGGACCATTCGGAAAAAACTTCGCAAAAACTATTCTAGAATTAAACAAATCAAGAGAACTTATTAAAGTTGTTAGCGATCAAATTGGATGTCCAACTAGCACTATTTCTCTTGCTGAAGTTTGTTGGAAAATAATAGAAGAAAATAAAAATAACAGCCAATATAAATTCCCACCTATTATGCACTGGAGGGATAACGGAATTACAAATTGGTATGAAATTGCGAAAGAAATTGGAAAAATTGGTCTAAAATTAAATAAATTCCAAAATGCAGCTAAGGTAGAGGCAATTAAAACAATTGATTATGAAACTCCTGCTAAAAGGCCTGCTTATTCAGCACTTGACATTAGTGAAACAAAGAGAATACTAAAAATACAACCATTAAAATGGCAAGATTCTCTTTTTCAAGTTTTTAAAAATTATCATTAATTGCTGTTTTTATATTACTAAGGAATTTTGTCTTACCCTTTACAATTACTTTTATATTCCTTTTTCAAACTTTAAAGGAAATCGATTATTCTTTTTTATTAAATTATATTATCTTCGTAAGTTTAAATTTCAATTCATGTAATATCTCTTTACTGTGAAAAAATTAAATTACTTTTTTTAATAAATAGTTAGTTCATATTCAACTTGGAGTAAATATTTTTAGATTTAATAATTAATATATTTACTTAATATCTTTACCATATATTTTGTTTTCTTTTGCAAACTATTATATAGATTAAAAAATCTAGTCTTTTTATAAGTTATAAATATAATTAGATAGATAGTGAGATTAAAACATTAAATTTTTGGATTATTTCCCAAATTAAGAATTACTATATTTATTTTAAAGATTTAAACCTGTAAAGTGAAAGAAACTACCTAATGGTTTATCTTGATCTTCAGCCATTTTAAATATGGCTTCAAGAAAATTTATATCCTTTAAATCCCCTTTAAAAATTTAAGACCATTATCAATTTTATTTTTTGATTTATTGAATATCTGACAGACTCTATTCATAGATATTGGAATACTATTTATTATGAATCTACAATAAAAAGATAATATCCTTTTTGAAGTAAAGATAAGCAGGTATGGCTCCCTATATAGCCCACACCAACTGTTATAAAAAATCCTTACCATAAAATATATAAACTTTTAGAAATTAAATAATTAATATTATCTTGGAATTAAATGATTAACAACTTTTTATTTAAATCAATCTTTATCAAAAAATAATATATTTTCATTTCCAAAAAAATGTGTTTTCTAAATACCATTCAACTGTTTTAACCAAACCATAATCCAAATTATATTTTGGAGTCCAATTCAATTTATTTTTAATTTTTGATGCATTAATAGAGTATCTTTTATCATGACCTTGCCTATCTTGAACAAAATTTATCAATTCTGCACTATTTATATTTTTCAAGGAAATCTGATAATTTGGAGCCATTAAATCTATCAATTTACATAATTTATAAATTAGGTCTATATTTTGTAACTCATTATTTCCACCAATACAATAGCTTTCTCCTGGCTTAGAATTGCTCAGAACTAAATCAATAGCGCTACAGTGATCTTCAACAAATAACCAATCCCTAATATTTAATCCATCTCCGTATACAGGAATTTTTTCTCCTTTAATTATATTCGAAATAGTTAAAGGAATAAGTTTTTCAGGGTACTGCCATGGGCCATAATTATTACTACAGTTAGTTATTAAAGTAGGAAGTCCATAAGTATGAAACCAAGCTTTTACTAGATGATCGCTTGATGCCTTGCTTGCTGAATAAGGCGATCTTGGCAAATAAGGAGAAATCTCAGAAAAAGATATATCATTCTTTTCTAAGCTGCCAAAAACCTCATCAGTACTTATTTGTAGAAATCTCCAATTATTCGGAGTATTATTATTTTCCCAGTGTTTTCTGAAGCACTCTAGAAGATTATATGTACCAATTATATTTGATTCCATAAATATAGAAGATGACTTAATAGATTTATCAACATGACTTTCTGCCGCAAAGTTTATTAAGTGAGATATTTCATTTATCTCTAAAATATTATTTACTAAATCAATATTATTGATATCACCTTTTATGAAAGATATCTCTTTATTATTAATAAATTTCTTTATTGAATTTGTATTTGCGGCATAAGTTAATGCATCTAAAACAACAATTCTGTCATTTGGATATTTTTTTACCCAATAATCTACAAAGTTTGAGGCAATGAAGCCTGCTCCTCCTGTAATTAATAAAGAATTATTCAAATCGGAACAACATTATGGAATATAATAGATTATAGTATGGAATTTTGTTTTGAGAAAAGGAATCATTCTTGCAGGCGGTAGTGGTTCAAGATTAAGACCTTTAACTGGATTCATCAGTAAACAATTATTGCCTGTCTACAATAAACCCATGATCTATTACCCCTTAACGACCTTAATGCTTATTGGGATAAAAGAAATACTCATAATAATAAATCCAGGCGAGGAGGTTTTATTTCAAAAATTAATTGGAGATGGAAGAAAATTTGGTATCAAAATAACTTATAAAATACAAGAAAAACCCGAGGGAATAGCTCAAGCTTTTTTAATAGCATCGGATTTCATAAATGGTAATAGCTCAGTTTTAATTCTTGGTGACAATATATTTTACGGTGATGGGTTGATAAAAAAGCTTAAAAAGGCAAACGAATGTGAAAACGCAGCCACAATTTTTGGATTCAGGGTTAAAGATCCAGAAAGATATGGAGTTATTGAATTCGATAAAAATAAATTAGTTAAAAGTATTTGTGAAAAACCATCTTTACCCAAGAGTCAATACGCAGTAACTGGTATATATTTTTATGATAAAGGAGTAGTTAATTATGCTCAAACAATTCAAAAATCTCAGAGGGGTGAACTAGAAATAACTGATTTAAACAATATTTATATTAAAAATGGAAATTTGAAAGCAGAAATATTTGGGAGGGGTTCATCTTGGTTTGACACTGGTACGATTGATTCACTTCTGGAGGCTTCTAACTTTATATATAATTTAGAGAAAAGACAATCTTTTAAAATAGGATGTCCCGAAGAAGCAGCATGGCGAAATAATTGGTTAAATAGCGATGAAGAGGAGTCTTTAAAAAAGTTTAATTATAATAATGAGTATGGAAATTACATAAAAGAATTAATTCAATTAGAGGAAAAATAAGTTCTCTTATAAAAATTTTAAAAGTAAATTTATTAGATCTTTAAAATACTTTTAGTTTCATTTTAAAATTATTTATTTTTTCTTTTGTAATAATCTCTTATCTCTTGTTCAATTCCAATAAGATTTCTATAAAAAAAACACTGCAGAAAATGGTACCATAATCCTCTTCTCCCATCCAAAAAACCAAGTCTTATTACATATCTATATAAAAACAAAATTAATACTGACAACTCAAATGGCAAAGAATAATAAATTTTTTTTGAGAGGGAAATTTTTTTTTCTTTTCCATTATCTATATCTATTAATTGTCTTTCAGCGTACTTAGTATGTTTAATAACAAAATTAATTGGAGAAATAAGAGAATCATCATAAAAATCAATTTTCGTTTTAAATACTTTAAAACCATTCTTTATTATCAGTTTCTCATCCATATCCTTTGCTCCAAATTCAGCACAACCTACTCTCCATAATCTTGGTAAATATCTGCCGCTTAATGTACCATATTTCAAGTGCTTTCCATGGAATATTCTTTGCAACCTTAAATATACCAAACCTATTATTTGATCAATATCTGATAATAAAATACCAATTTTTAATATTGAATCAAATGGTAAGTATTCATCTGCATCTATTCTTAAAATCCAACTTTTTTTTGGAATTAAATTTTTAGAAAGGAACCAATTTATTTGTTGTTTTTGAGAATAAAATTCATTAACAAAAACCTTTGCCCCGAATTCTTCTGCAATTTCTAATGTCGAATCAGTGGACCCGCTATCAATAATAAAAATATTAGATTTAAAATGCTTTAAAGATTCTAAACATCTTTTCAAATGCATTTCTTCATTATATGTAAGTACTATAATAGTTAATTTATCTTTTAAATTCATATAAATTTCTTAGGAAGTTTCCTTTTCTTAATTAGTTTGTGTACAGTTGTTGAGGATACAACTTCATTTTCATTAACATCTTTAAAAATAGTAGACCTTGCTGCAATTACGGCATTATTCATTATTTTGCACCCTAAATTAATGTAACAATCGGCTCCTATCCACACATTATCTCCAATAGAAATGGGCGAAGTTTTCAATTCCATAGATCCACTTTCAATATTATGTGAGGCAGTGCATAAAAAACTAAATTGACTAATACAAGAGTTTTTCCCAATTCTTATAGGGGCGACATTATATAT
>QCIO01000024.1 GCA_003216635.1 Prochlorococcus sp. AG-402-L23
TGAGGAAACTTTATCACGAGAGTAAAAAACCTATCTTAGTAATTTTCAGTTCCCCAAGCTGCGGCCCATGTCATGTTTTGAAACCTCAGTTAAAAAGGGTAATTAAAGAACTTGATGGTGCAGTGCTCGGCGTTGAAATAGATATTGATAAAGATCAAGATATTGCAAAACAAGCTGGTATTAATGGCACACCAACAGTACAACTTTTTAAAGAAAAATTATTAAAAAAACAATGGCAAGGTGTTAAACAAAGAAGTGAGTTTAAAGAAGCGATAAAAAATATTATCTAAAGTAACTTTTTATTTATTATTTCTTTTAGGATTATTTTTATTAGTAGTAGGTCTAGCATTACCTGCATTCCTTTCTCTATAAGTTATCCTCCCTCTAGAGAGATCATAAGGACTTATCTCAACTAACACTTTATCTCCAGCTAATAATTTAATTCTAAATTTAGTCAATTTACCTGCAGCTCTACATAAACATTGATGTCCTTCAGGTTGTTCTAAGGTAACCAAATAAAATCCGTTCCCCTGCTCTTTTTCTATTACACCTGAAGTTTCAATCATAAATTAATCTTTTACTAAGTTCATATTATCAGAAAAAGATTGGCCAAAAATGATTTAAGAAAAATTACATACGTAAAAATATGAAATCCAATTCAAATTGAAAATTTAATTTCATTAATTATTTGAAGTTGACCATAGTAAAAATTTGCTTTCGCAATTTTTTCAGAATCTTCTAATTGATCAAAAAAAACAAACCCAAGGCTTTCCCATAATGACGATCCGCATACATTATTCAATTCATTTTTTGCTTCTTTTGCAAAATTATCTAGTTTTCGTTCAAGATTTTTAGATTTAGAAACAGACATAATCAATACTATTTAAATAGTACAAATATACTATATTAGTATTAAATTGCAATATTAAAAAGGTAATCTCTTTTTTTCTTCAATATTTAGATCTGCTTCCATTTCCCTTAATCTTTTAAGTATTTGTTGGTAGTACTCCTTTATATAACTCTCTAGTGAGGTCATATCTTCTTTTTTTAGTTCCAATATTTCGTAAGTTTTGCTCATGTCATCATCTAATGATTCACCACTACTAGTCACTTCAGAAAAAGCCAATCTTTCAGCAACATTTAAAGAATCTTGGAAAAAGGAAACTACTTTTTGAGTGAGACTAATTAGAAAGGGGGAAACTCTAAAAATTTTTGCTTTTTTTTCACTATATTTTTCACATAAAGATATAACTTCATTAGAATCCCATGCTTTAGGACCAACTAATGGCAATGATGTTCTGTGAGTTTTTGGATTATTTACTGCTGCTACAATAACTTTCGCCATATCTTGAGTATTCATATAAGAAATTTTAGTTGGCGTCCCACTAATCCATACTGCTTGACTATCCAAGATTGGTATAGCAAATTGACCAATAACCCCTTGCATAAAAGCTGCGCATTTGAAGATTGTATAGTCTAAATCAGATTTCTCAAGAAGTTTTTCAGTGCAAAATTTAATGTCCATCAAAGGGACATTTCTAAACTTTTCTGTTAGAAGGATAGAAAGGAATATTACCCGTTTTACGTTTAAAGATTCACAAGCATTAAATAAGTTAAGTTTTCCATCCCAATCTATTTCATAAATACTTTTAGGATCATCTGGCCTGCTAGTCGCAGCATCAATAACTACTTCAATATGTTGTAATGCATATTCAATATCAGAAGAATTTAATAAATTACCTTTTGTTAGTTCACAACCCCACTCTTGTAGAAAAGAAGCTTTCCTTGGATTTCTTACAAAGCATCTTACTTCGTGTCCATCTTCTATAGCTTGCTTAGCTATTTGTCTACCAAGTGTCCCTGTTGCTCCTACTAAAAGAATCTTCATATTTAAGATTTACTTAACCTGTAGACCATAACTCAAATTGTGATGTATTCGTGAGAATCAATCTCCCTGAAACTTTAATAACAAAGCACCACCAACCAATCCTATTGGTATCAGTATCCAAAAAACTGATGCAATACTAAAAATTTCTTTAGCCATAGTAAAATTTGATCATTATTTTAATTTACATTCAATATACATTTATTTGTTAAAAAAGTAGATAATGCAAATATCTTGAAAATTTTTGAATTTATGAATAATAATTTCAAAGAAAATATAAACTTTCCAAATTACTGGAATTGGAATGGTTTTAAAATTTGTTGGAGTGTTACCGGCGAAGATAATGAAATTCCAATTATCTTTCTACATGGATTTGGCGCTAGTCGAAAACATTGGAGAAACAATTTAGAATATTTTGCGAAAAGGAATTGTGCCTCTTATTCTTTGGACTTAATAGGATTTGGGGATTCAGCTCAACCTGGGATTAGACAAATTGGAAAACTAGATAATGAGATTTGGTCTAATCAAGTGAAAGACTTTATTGCACAGGTAATAAGACCAAAGAATTCTGGGAAAGTAATTCTTATTGGTAATTCCCTTGGATCATTAGTTGCTTTAACATGTGCCGTTTCATTAGAGGATCAGATTGCAAAAGTTATTGCATCCCCTCTGCCAGATCAAATTCAAGAAAATGACAAGTCGGTAACAAAAAAATTATCATTTAAAAAATTTCAAGATGGATTCATAAGAATATTTTTTATGTTTTTCCCTTTAGAGATTATTTTATTTTTAATAACCAAATTAGGGGTTATAAAACTGGGACTAAATTCTGCCTATTTCAAAAAAGATAATGTTGATCGCGAACTAATAGATTTGGTTACAAAACCAGTTTTAAGGAGAACTTCAGCTAGATCATTAAGAGCAATGTGTATTGGCATGTCTACAAGAGATGAAAAATTTCAAGCTTCTTACCTTTTAAGAAAACTTAGCGCCTCAAAAAAAGTTCCTTTTTTATTGATTTGGGGAGAAAAAGATAATTTCATACCTTTATTTGTTGGTAAAAAGATTGCAAATTTCCATAGATGGGTAAAATTAAAAATAGTATCCAATTCAGGACATTGTATCCATGATGAAGATCCTTCAGTATTCAATAGAATCTCTTATGAATGGGTTAGAGATTTAAAAAACTTTTAAAATATGAAACATACATTATCAGTTCTTGTAGAAGACGAATCTGGAGCCTTGAGTAGAATCTCAGGTCTCTTTGCTAGAAGGGGGTTCAACATAGACAGCCTTGCAGTAGGGCCTGCAGAATCTAAAGGGATTTCAAGGTTAACAATGGTAGTAGAAGGTGATGATGAAACTCTTCAGCAAATGACTAAGCAACTTAATAAGTTATTTAATGTTCTGGGAGTTGTAGATTTTACTAATCTCGCAGCTGTTGAGAGGGAATTGATGTTACTAAAAGTTTCATCGAAAGAAGATACCAGGAGTAATATCCTTGATATAGTTCAGATTTTCCGTGCAAAAGTTGTTGATGTATCAGATATGGCCTTAACTCTCGAGGTAGTTGGAGATCCTGGGAAGTTAGTCGCTTTAGAGAAATTACTCGAGCCATACGGCATCCTTGAAATAGCGAGGACTGGTAAGGTAGCTCTTAAACGCTCTTCAGGAGTTAATACAGAAATGTTGAAAATAAACAAATATTCTCTTGAAATTTAATTAGTTATCTGGACTGCCTTTATGTAGTCTTCATTATTGATTTTTTTAAGTACATCTAATCCTTTAATAATCTTTCCAAAAATCGAATATCTTCCATCTAATTCTGGGATCTTACTAGTTACAAAAAAAAATTCTGTAGATGAAGACTTATTATCACTAGTCTTAACCATAGCGATTGAACCACTATCAAAAGTATTAACTAAATTTTTAGTTTCATTAGGATTTTTTATTTGATAGTTATATCTTGGTTTAATTTCTTCTTTATATTTTATTTCTAAAGGTATTGATGGACTTGTCTTATTCAGGTTTTGTTTTCGTTCAATATAAAGTTTATTTTCTGGATTAACACCACCATGTATAAACCTTATTTGGGGGTAATTTATTATTTTATAAAATTTTTGATTTACGTAAATATTATTGTCTATGTTTTCCAGAAAGTTTGATACTGTTACTGGGTTATCTTTGCCAAATAATTTAACCTCAAAATCACCTTTTGTAGTTTTAAAATAGATCACTTTATTACTCTTAATACAATTAAATTTAAATTTTTGGCAGTAATAATTTGAATCAATTTTATTTTTATAAATACAAGCTTGCACCAAAAACAAAACTTGTATAAGAGATAATGTTTTTAAAAAATATTTTTTTTTTATTTTAAGCCCTCCAAATTAACATCCAGAAATTTAGCTAGACGAGCTCCTTCTTCTTCAACTTGAAGCAGTGGTTTAAGTTCACCTGCACCGCTTAATGGGAGAGGTTTTTTTCTACCTTTTAATACTAAAGCAATTCTTCTTCTAGGATTAAATCCCTCGCTTATATCCAACTTAACTGATTTAATTTCATCGAAATTTAATTTAACTACAATATCTTTAAATAATCCTTTTCTTTTTATTTCTACAGATTTTGATGATTTATCAAAATAATTACTTCCTGAACCAAAGTTTATGTAAACCAAATACCACAAGTAAAAATTTAATAAATTGGCTATTACACCGTATGCTCCCATTATTATTCCTTGAGGGATAAATAATAAAGTTGAAGGATTACCTAAAGGTAATAAATCCCTTCCTGTGTAGCTAGATATAGAGGCCAAAAGAAAACCAATACCTCCTATCGTTAGCATTCCTCCAATAATATAATTTGAAATTTTTCTTGATCCACCAATTTTTTGTTCGATTTTATCGAAAGACGTGAGGTCTGAATTCATTTTTATCTTTTTTTAGAGCCTAATTCAGATAATTTAACAAACTAAGGGAGTATTCTTACCTAATTTTTAATAAAAAAGTCAGGAAAGCTTTACAAGGCATTTCAGATATACAAATATTTCCCCACATTACTCTCAATCTTTGTTAAAGTCACTGCGTATCCCGAAGCTAAAAACGATTTCTCATGACGATCGCAGTTGGTAGCGCCCCACAAAGAGGATGGTTTGATATCCTCGATGACTGGTTGAAGCGCGACCGCTTTGTATTTATTGGTTGGTCCGGACTACTTCTACTTCCTTGTGCATATCTTGCTATAGGTGGTTGGTTTGTAGGAACAACATTTGTTACCTCTTGGTACACACACGGAGTTGCAAGCTCATACCTTGAAGGTTGTAACTTTTTAACAGCAGCTGTAAGCACCCCTGGTGATGCCATGGGACACAGTCTTCTATTTTTATGGGGTCCTGAAGCCCAAGGTAGTTTCGTAAGATGGCTACAACTTGGTGGTCTTTGGAACTTCGTCGCATTACATGGAGTATTTGGCCTAATTGGTTTTATGCTTCGTCAGTTTGAAATTGCTGGCCTTGTTGGAATTAGACCATACAACGCATTAGCTTTCTCAGCAGTAATTGCAGTATTTACAAGTATTTTCCTTATTTATCCTTTAGGACAGCATAGTTGGTTCTTCGCACCTTCATTTGGTGTTGCAGCAATCTTCCGTTACATCCTGTTCATTCAAGGTTTTCACAATATCACTTTAAATCCATTCCACATGATGGGAGTTGCTGGAATTCTTGGTGGTGCTCTACTTTGCGCTATTCATGGAGCTACAGTACAAAATACTTTGTATGAAGATACAAGTATTTATACAGATGGTAAGGTTCAAAGTTCAACATTTAGAGCTTTTGATCCAACCCAAGAAGAAGAAACTTATTCAATGATTACAGCAAATAGATTCTGGAGTCAAATCTTCGGTATTGCTTTTTCAAACAAGCGTTTCTTACATTTCTTGATGCTATTTGTACCTGTTATGGGTATGTGGACATCTTCAATTGGTATTGTCGGCTTAGCACTAAACTTAAGAGCTTATGATTTCGTAAGTCAAGAAATCCGTGCAGCAGAAGATCCAGAATTTGAAACTTTCTATACAAAAAATATACTTTTGAACGAAGGTATGCGAGCATGGATGTCTTCTGTGGATCAACCACACGAAAACTTTGTATTCCCTGAGGAGGTTCTTCCACGTGGAAACGCCCTTTAATAATTTATTAAGAGCTCCAAACCAAAGTATTGAGGAAACTGGTTATGCCTGGTATGTAGGCAACGCTAGATTAATCAATTTATCTGGACGTTTATTAGGAGCTCACATTGCTCACTCTGGACTAATAGTCTTTTGGGCGGGAGCAATGATGCTCTTTGAGGTTAATCATTTTACTTTTGATAAACCAATGTGGGAGCAAGGTTTAATCTGTATGCCACATGTCGCAATGTTTGGTTATGGAATAGGCCCTGGTGGTGAAGTTACTGATATCATGCCTTTCTTCCAGGCAGGCGTGGTTCACCTAATAGCTTCTGCTGTTCTTGGTTTTGGTGGTATTTACCATTCATTAGCAGGTCCAGAAAAACTTGAAGAAGATTTTCCATTTTTCTCCACTGATTGGAGAGATAAAAATCAAATGACAAATATCCTTGGATATCATTTGATTGTTCTAGGAGTAGGTGCATTAGCTTGGTCAGTAAACTGGTGTTTTATTGGCGGTGCATATGATACATGGGCTCCTGGTGGTGGTGAAGTCAGACTTGTTAATCCAACTTTAGATCCAAGAGTTATTCTTGGTTATCTATTTAGATCCCCATGGGGAGGAGCTGGTTCAATAATCGGTGTTAACTCCATTGAAGATATTGTTGGTGGACATGTCTATGTGGGTATAACTGCAATTATTGGAGGAATATTCCATATCTTTACAAAACCTTTTGGATGGGCAAGAAGAGCATTCATCTGGAATGGTGAAGGACTATTAAGTTATGCTCTAGGTGGAATTTGTGTAGCAAGCTTCATTGCTTCAACATTCATCTGGTTTAATAATACTGCTTACCCTTCAGAGTTTTACGGTCCAACAAATGCTGAAGCTTCACAGGCCCAAAGCTTTACTTTCCTAGTGAGAGACCAAAGAATTGGAGCTAACGTTGGTTCAACAATGGGACCAACAGGTCTTGGTAAGTATCTCATGAGATCTCCTACTGGTGAAATTATATTTGGTGGTGAAACAATGAGATTTTGGGACTTCAGAGGCCCGTGGTTAGAACCTTTAAGAGGTCCTAATGGATTAAGCCTTGAGAAAATCCAAAATGATATTCAGCCTTGGCAGGTTAGAAGAGCTGCTGAATATATGACTCATGCTCCTAACGCTTCTATCAACTCTGTTGGTGGAATCATTACAGAGCCTAATGCTGTTAACTTCGTTAACTTAAGACAATGGTTAGCTGCAGCTCAATTCTTCCTAGGATGGTTTACATTCATCGGTCACCTTTGGCATGCTGGACGTGCTAGAGCAGCCGCTGCTGGTTTCGAAAAAGGAATCGACAGAAAGAGTGAACCAGCTCTAGAAATGCCCGATTTAGATTAATATCTATTTCAAACAAAAAAGCCCTATCTTTTTGATAGGGTTTTTTTTGGCTCAATTTTCTTATTTATATAAATTTTTTCTGAGCCATGGCAAACTCAACCCCATTACATTACTGAAGCAACCCTCTATTTTTTCTATATATTTACCGCCTATACCTTCCAAAGCAAATCCACCTGCGCAGTATAGAGGTTCATTTGTATCTACATAACTTTTGATTTCCCAATCTTCCAACTTAGAAAAATAAACTCTTGAACTTACTGTTTTTTTTATTATTTCAGTGATTTTAAAAATTTTGGAAGTTGAATCAAAATTTCCAATTATTAGAGTATGACCTGTATGTAAAGATCCAAATTCTCCAGACATTTTTTTCCATCTTTTAAATGCCTCTTCTTTATCAGATGGTTTTCCATAAGCTTCTCCTTTAAATTCAAAAATTGAATCACATCCAAGGATTTCCAAAGGTCCAAAACTAAATTCTTCGGGCAATGATATATTTTGAATATTTTCAGATAAACTATTTGCCTTTTGAAAAGATAATTCCATAGCTAATTTGAATATATTTTTTTCTTTTATTGAGGTTTCATCAAAGTCACTTGATATTTGAATAAATTCAATTTGACAATTTTCAAGTAATTTCTTTCTAGATTGGGAAGCAGAGGCTAGAATTAACACAAATTTTTTTACCAAATTATAATTCAATTTGCAAATTAATAAATTCAAAATAAATATAAATTACGAATGGTATTAGAAGAGAAATTAAACGTTATCAAAAAACCAATAATGGTCTTAGGCACTTCCAGTGGAGCAGGAAAATCATTAACAGCAACTGCTATTTGCAGGATTCTTAAATATTTAGGAGAAGAACCAATACCTTTTAAAGGACAAAATATGAGTAACAACGCTTGGGTTGATTGGGAGGGTGGAGAGATGGCATATTCACAAGCACTTCAAGCTTTTGCTTGTGGTATCTGTCCCTCTTCAGAAATGAATCCTATTTTATTAAAACCACAAGGAAATTCAATAAGCGAGGTGATTCACCTTGGTCAAAGCATAGGAACCACAACTGCAAAAAATTACTATAAAAATTGGTTTATTCCTGGCTGGGAAGTAATTAAAAAAAGTTTAAAGTCTATTTATAAACAAAATCCAAATTGTCGATTAATTATCGAAGGAGCTGGCAGTCCAGTAGAAATGAATTTAATTCATAGAGACCTTACTAATTTAAGAGTTGCAAAATATTTAAATGCAAATTGTGTATTAGTTACTGATATTGAAAGGGGGGGCGTATTTGCACAAATAATCGGCACTCTTGAATTAATGAAGCCTGAAGAAAAGGAACTTATTAAGGGAATTATTATAAATAGATTCAGAGGAGACCTTTCATTATTTGAAGAAGGGAAAAAATGGATTGAGAGCAAAACTCAGATTCCTGTTTTAGGAATAATTCCTTGGCTAAACGATAAATTTCCTCCAGAAGATTCTTTAGATTTGCTTGAAAGAAAATCCCATTTGAAAAATCCTGAATTAAAAATTGGAATTATAAAGTTACCTTCCATAAGTAACTTTTCAGATTTTGATCCTTTAGAAAATGAAGAGTCAATAGAAATAGAGTGGGTAATTAAATCTCAGAGTTTAAATAAATTTGACTTTGTTATTCTTCCTGGCAGTAAACAAACCATTAAAGATCAACTATTTCTTGAGAAGTCAGGTCTATCTGATGACATAAGAGAATATTCAAATAAAGGTAATATTATTGGAATTTGTGGTGGACTACAAATGTTAGGAACTGTACTTGAAGATCCTTTTTCAAAGGAAGGTTCAAAAACTAATTTAGAAAAAAAAATTAGAGGTATTGGATTACTCCCACTAAAGACAACCTTCCTCGATCAAAAAATAACACGTCAAACTTACTCCAAAGCAATATGGCCTTGCTTATCAGAAATAAACGGGTTTGAGATACATAATGGCATAACAGAATTAGACAAAGGTCAAAAATATTTAAAAATAAGTCCTATTTTTGAAGATGCAGAGCTTGGTTGGTATAGGGAAAACGAGGGCGGAGGTACCATTGCTGGCACATACCTTCACGGCATCTTTGAAAATGATAAATGGAGAGCTCAATATATAAATTTGATAAGGAAAAGTAAAAACTTGCCAACAGTAGATAAAAAAAGAAGATCTTATAAAATTAAGAGAGAATCAATTATTGATAATCTTGCGAATGAATTTAACAAACATTTAAATATTTCATCATTATTAAATTGAAAAAATCATTCATTAAAATTTCGTGGCCTAATAATATCGAGACGTATGCCTCTGAAGGAGACGATTGGTTTTCAACTGCAGAAAAAGCAGGTTTAGGAATCCCTACAGGTTGTTTAACAGGAAGTTGTGGAGCTTGTGAAATTGATGTTAACGGAGAAACTGTAAGAGCTTGCATAACAAATATTAAAAGTAAAAAAGAACAAGTTTTAAAAGTTTCGCTTGCAACAGACCCATTTTGGGAAAACTAAGTTGTTAAAAAATTTTTAATTTAATAATAATGGAAAGGGTGCAATTCAATCTCAACATCAGTCGGTAGATAAAAGACAATATAGGACTTATTTTTAATTGATTATGAGAATATTCCGCCAACACTTCCACCAAAAGCAAAAACTTGCAGATATTGGACGATATTAAGGAAGTCAATAAAAGTAGTGAGTTTGCATAAAAAGACCCCTATTTATAGGGGTCTTTCTTGGTTTTACTAAATCAAGTGTTTCCTTGTTTCCACTGTTTTAGTAAACCACTCCTTCACACTTATATAAACTATGCCTTATTTTTCTTTTCCGTGGGAGGGGAGATCAGATTGTTGCTTAACTGTCACATGTGCCAGTTGACTATCAAGTATATTTGTCATTTACAAACACCCTAATTGAGAGATAAGGGTGTTTATTTATCAGAAATTAGTGTATGAGGAGTTTCTGATACATATAATCTAATGGTAAAAAGTATCAAATATCTAAAGTAATAATTACTAATCCTTTTCACAAAATAGATAAAGATTTGAAAACTGATTTTTAGTATCTACAATTGCGGTACTTGTTGAGATCAACTTCCATCCTGCAGAATTACGTTTTTTCATAATTGCTGTAATTTCGTTTTCTTGTCTTTGATTATTTGCATTTCCTATTGCGTAATAGATATCAAGAAAATTTTCTACTTTTGCCATTTTTAAATGGGTGTTTTCTCAGAGTTATATTACTCAATCTTTCATCGTTAATGGGACCGATTCGATAGTGTGGGTTAAAATTAAGTCTTATATGGTATTACCTTCACCCCAAATTGCAATTGGATTACTGCTTATAAGTATTGGAATAGTAGTTACTTTTGATATCAAAATTGATTTATTTAAAAATAAAGAGTAAAAGCAAAAGTTGGATATCTTGGAAAATAACTATATTAATTTGGTCAAATAATAATTTATCTTAATTAGATTAAGAATAAAAAACATCCTGAAATAAATCCACTTAAATGACCTAATAAACTTACCCCTGGCAAGAAAGAGAGAAACAAACCTATAAGGCATATTGTCTTTGACATTTTTTGAACTTCATAATTGGATTTAAAACCAATTTCTTTACCTAAAAAATAACTCTTTCCATAAAAAGAAGTTAATAGTAAGAATCCAAATAAAGCATAAATTATTCCACTGAATCCTAAAGCGGCATAATTCGGATAGATATTAAAATACGATAAGATCTTTTCGTAAAACCAGATAATAAAAAAATTTAAAAAAGAACAAATTAAAATAAATTTTAAATAAAAAAATCTGCTTTCAATTCCAAGTCTCATCAAAAAATATCTAGTGATAATTATTCCACCAAGATTACTTAATAAATGATTTAAATCTGCATGGATTAAAATTGATGAGAAAATCCTATGGGGTTGATCACTAATTAATCTTGGTACATAGTAAAAATATTCTTTATCAATAACTCCAATTAAATCTGTAAAAATAAAAACTGAGATTAACAAAAATCCAGTTACAATGTACTGAAAATCATATTTAAATATTGAATTATTAAAAGGCATTTTTTAGTTTTAGATTTAAAAAAACATCTTCTTAAATAGAAGAAAAGACCATAAAAATGGTCTTTACTGACATCTTAAATTTATATTGCCTTTAGTAAAGTTTGCAATGAGAACTTGTTGGGTGGTCTATGCATTCTTTTTCCCAATATTCTTGTCTTTGATCTTTAGGTAGTTGATAATTAAAATCATGCATTCTCCAAATATCTGAAGTTGCATTTCTAAGGGCAGTGAATGGAGTAGTTAGTCTCATAAAACCTCCTATATCTCTACTCCTCAATTATCCTCCTTTTCAATTGAAATTAATAGAGTATTAATACCCGAGTAATAGTGCTTTGTGGTTGTCACAATTTTCATTTCCCATTCAAGAGGAGTAGAAATAATACAGAAGTCGAAAGCACTTTATCGACTTTCTAGGCAGAGATCTTTATACGACCAGAAGAAGTCAAACAAATGACCTCTTATATTATTTCAGGACTTCTAGAAACTATATAATTAACGGAGAGGGTGGGATTCGAACCCACGAATAGTTTCCTATTAAACGATTTCGAGTCGTTCGCTTTCGACCACTCAGCCACCTCTCCGTCTGTTTATAAGTATGCAGAGAATAAAGTGAAAAATTATGAACTATATAATTATCTTAATTTTTAATTCCAACCTGCATCTTTCATCAGATTAATAGCAAGCGAATTTTTCTCTCCAAGCTCCTCGACCGTTACAGTATCAGGGGTAAACTCTCCGAAGTTTTTAACTATTGAATTCTGATTCACTTCTTTCAAAGGATGCTCAAAAGTTGGAGCAGCTAAACCTTTACTTCCCTCGGGAGAGGCTAAGAATTCAAGCAACTTAATAGCTTCATCTTTATTTGCCGCATATTTTGCAACGCCACCGGCACTAATATTTACGTGTGCAGGATTAGGAGTAAGGACCATTGTTTTTTTAGCATACAAAGCATCTCTTCTGCCATTAATTCCCGCTAACATTCTTGCGACATAATAATGATTAACAATTCCTACTCCACATTTTTTCTTGGAAACTGCTCTAATTATTGAAATATCCCCAGGAAAGAATGGTTGGGAAACGTTTGAAATCATTCCGCCTAGCCAAGCTTTAGTTTTTGATTCACCTTTGTTAATTATTTGATTAGCAACTAAAGATTGATTATATGGACTTTTTCTATTTCTTAAACATACTTTTCCTTTTAAAGAAGGGTCAGCTAAATCAGTGTAATCATTAATCTTGTTTACATCTACTACTTTTGGATTGGCCACCATAACTCTTACTCTTCTTGTTAATGCATACCACTCCTTATTTGGATCTTTTAATCCAACAGGAACATCATTTTCTAAATTAAAAGAACCTATTGGTTGAAGTAATCCAGCTTTGGCTGCATTAGTAATTCTTGCGGCATCTACTAGCAATATCAAATCTGCTTGAGAATTCTTCCCTTCTCTTTTCAATCTTTCAATTAAAGATATTCCTGCCGCTTCTATTAGCCTAACTTTAATTCCTGTTTCTTCTGCAAATTTTTTATAAACACTTCTATCTGTGTTGTAATGTCTACCCGAATAAACTTTGACTTCTTTTTTCGATGAATTTGCAGGTATATTTAAGTTCAGTAAAAATGTACATGTTAGTGCTGAGTAAAGTAATTTCTTAAGGTTTTGCACTTTTTCAAAATAGTATCTATGGTTACTTTATATCCAACTACACAACAAGACCTCTTAAGGAAATTTTCTATACATAACTTTGTATCATTTTTAATATCAGAAATGAATTATTTAACTCAACCACTACTAAATTCTGAAGAATTAGAAATTTTGATAACAAATTTAGATAAAGAAAAATTATTTTGGGAGGATGGGAAGCAAACCGCTGGAAAACATGCGGCCAAAGTGAAAAATAATTTACAACTAAAAAGAGATTCAGATTTATCAAAAAAGTTTTCTAGATTAATTACAAAAAAGATACTTAGTAATGAACTAATAAAAAGCTTTGCTGTACCCAAAAGGGTTCATGGAACAATCTTTTCAAAATCTACAAAAGGTATGAAATATGGCCGTCATATTGATAATGCTTACATGTCCTCTGGGAGGGCGGACTTATCTTTTACAATTTTTTTAAGCAGTGAAGATAAGTATGAGGGTGGCGCATTATCAATTGAGAATTTAAACTCGGAGGAAAAGTTTAAATTGAGTGCAGGGGAAATAATAATCTATCCAAGTACATATTTACATTCAGTTGAAGAGGTTCTTGATGGCGAAAGATTAGTATTTATAGGTTGGATTGAAAGCTATGTAAAAAGCATTGAGGAAAGAGAATATTTATTTGATCTAGATGCTGCAGCAAGATCATTACTAGCTAAGTATGGAAGATCAAACGAAGTTGATCTAATTTTTAAATCTTATTCGAATCTACTTAGAAGATTAGGAAGTTGACATAGAATCATTTTATACATCAAATAGAAAGTTTTTTTTTAAAGAACTAAGATAAAAAAGATTATAAAAATAAATGAAGAAGAAAAACTCTATTGCTATTTTTCTTGCTGCTACAAGTGCTTTGGCAGTAACAACATCTAAAGATTTCTCATTGAAAGCAGGGGAAAATGATTTAGGCGGATTGAAGGAATGGAACACAGATATGCCATTATCAGCTGATTTTATACTCGATGATGAGGCTCAGAAATTAGCTGATGAAGCTAAAAATTCCAATTTGTGCGTTCCAATAGGTGAAGGAGAAAATTGTTGGTAAAAAAAAAGCCCCAATACAATGAGGCTTTTTTTATTAAAAATAAGAAACCCCTCTTTTTGAGGGGTTTTCTTTTATTTAGAACTTAAATACTGTAGTAAGCATTGCTCCGAAGATATCTTCGTCTGTTGAAGACTCAACATCAGATCCTCCCCATATAGCAGGAGTAATAGTAATTGAATCGTTAGGCTTGAATGAATAGTATGCTTCCCAAAGGAAAGGATTAACTTCATCCAAAGTTCCAGTAGAAACTTCTGTTGCCTTAACAGGTTGTCCAAAAGCTAATCCTATTCTATCGTCAGCTTGTATCGTATCCTGCCAACCTAGTCCAACAAAATATCCAGATCCTTCTGAAACATTTAGAGGATGATTATCGAAACTAATCAAATCAAAACCAACTGATATTTCAGGCATAGCAGTACCTGAATCTTCTGGTCTCCAGTAAGCTCTTAATGCATATGCATCAGCATTAGCAGATGCACCCAATTTGGTAACAGTACCAACATTACCATGAATAAGTTCTGTTGAATAATACTCATGAGCATCCCATCCAGCATGTTGCTTAGAGTAAGTTACAGAAGCATGATACTGTGGCTTTGTAAAAGCAATCATAGTATCAATTTTACTCTTATCACCATCAGTTAAGATTCCAGAATCTGTTTTACTCCCTTTACCAACATAGTTAGTGCTCATTGCCAAGCCACTATCTCCAAATTCATACTTAAGTCCAGCACCACCATCAGTACTAGCACCGAATACTGCACCATTGCCTCCTAGTTTAAATGCTTTTAACACGCCGGGCTTATAAATTGAAGGAGTTGCGGCCATCATATAATAGTTCTCTATTTCAGGACCAACCCAAACAGTTGCGTTATCTCCAAGTGGGAAGGTGTACCATATTTTATCAAGTTTGAAATCGTTGCCAGTATTCTTTGCTTCAATATGGTAATTACCTGGTTTTTTAGTAAAGTTAGAGCCCCAGTCACCAGCAGATAATCTTACATAAAGATTGTCATCACCAGTAAAAGTTGTATTCAAGTTCATCTTATATACTTGGGCAAAAGAAAGAGCTTCTGACCCGCCTATTGTATCTCCGCCATCAACGGCACCTACTGCGAAGACAGCTTTTCCATCCATAGTTGTAGTAGATGAAAAAGATCCAGCTTCAAAATTATTTTGTCTGGCTTCAATACCATCAACCCGACCATTTAGGGTTGCGATATCTTCACTAATTTTGTTAGCGAATGTATTGCTATCAAATTTTTTAACTTTAGATGAGTTACGACGGTAACTATCCATTTCTTCAACATTGACAGCTTCAGTAGCTTGCGCTGCTATCGGGGTTAATAAACCCAAAGCAGAACTTGCAACCAAAAGTTTTTGGAAGAGTTTCATTTTACCTCACACTTAAAATGCCCACAAAAGTAGGTATACAAATTGTATCGAAGGTAACTTTTTAAGGTAGGAATATTAGATTCATTTTCATGTAACAAATTTTACCTTATCTCTTCAAAAGCTTATCCAAAAGTTTTTTTATTTTTTAACAACGGAAAATTCAAGGAATTTCTCTCTTCTATCCAAGAAGAGGCGACTTCTCTAGCTAACTTTCTAATTTTTTCTATGTATTGAGCACGATCAGTTACTGATATTACTCCTCTCGCATCAAGTAAATTGAAAGTGTGGCTACATTTCAAAACATAATCAAGCGCAGGAAATGTTAGCTTTTTTTTAATTAATAAATTCGCTTCATCTTGATAGATTTCAAATAATTTCCTGAGATTTTCTGGATTTGATTCAGAAAAATTATATGAGCATTGACCTTTCTCAAATTGGAGCCAAATATCACGATATTTCAGCTTTTCATTCCAGTTTAAGTCCCAAATACTTTCCTTATCTTGCAAGAACATTGCAATCCTCTCTAATCCATAAGTGATTTCAATTGGAATTGGATTACAATCTATACCCCCGCATTGTTGGAAATAAGTAAATTGAGTAACTTCCATTCCATCCAACCAAACTTCCCAACCTACACCCCAGGCTCCAAGTGTTGGAGACTCCCAATTATCTTCCACAAATCTTATGTCATGATTTCTAGGATTAATTCCAAGAGATTCTAGAGATGTCAAATATTTTTCCTGGATTCCTTCCGGTGAAGGTTTAATTATCACTTGATATTGAAAATAATGTTGGGCCCTATTTGGATTATCGCCAAAACGGCCATCAGTAGGTCTTCTACATGGCTCTACATATGCCACACTCCAACCCTCTGGTCCAATAGCCCTTAAAAAAGTATGCGGATTCATTGTTCCAGCACCCTTTTCAGTATCATATGGCTGCATAATCAAACAACCTTCTTCTGACCAAAAATTATTTAAATTTTGAATTATATCCTGAAAAAACATTAAATTAAAATAGTGAAAAAATTTAGATCAATGCCAGTAGATATAATAACAAAGCTTTATAGTAAAAAATATTTTAAATCCAAGTTCTCCGAAATTTAATCCTATAAAAAACTATCATCAAATTAGATCCTTGATAAAAAATAAATGAGGAATTAACTATGTAAAAAAATCTAATGGCAATGGTCCATAAGTATTAGATTCTTTAACATCTTCATCATACTGAAATGTTATTAAAATCCCTTCTCCAAGACCATTTTCAGATCTCACAAAAACATTACCAGTTTTTTGATTAGCTTTTAAAAAAACACCTCCATCCGCACAAAGGGAATCTAGATTCCTAAATTTAATTGAGGAATATTTCTTAGAAATTGATTGTAATGCTTCAATAGCTTTATTATCACTAGGTGCCATTATTCCTATTGTTATCCAATCGGTATTTAAAATATTTGCTTCTAGTTCCTCTAAAAGTCTTTTTACTTGACTATTACTTAACTGAGGTGCAGTTCTAAGATTATTTAAATCGACTAATTTGTTTATTTCCATTAGCTTTATACCTAAAAATTATTAACCAAATGTTCTACCATTCCAAGCCCACAATGAAGCTGGCACATCCTCAAAAGAAATATAAATCCTATCAATTGGGATCCCCATTTTCTCAAATACAAAATCTGATATTGGCTTTGCCATTTCTGAAGGATTTAGAGAACCTATTGATTTGATTTCTAAAAAGCAAGAAGGTGTCTCATCATCAAA
>QCIO01000025.1 GCA_003216635.1 Prochlorococcus sp. AG-402-L23
CTAAAAGGCCAGGATTTTCTCTCAACATAGATTGATAGAATTAATGCGAGATTCCCTTGAAAATGAAATACCTCATATTAAATTCAAAGATGTTTCTTTTTCCTATCCTGGAGAAAAAGAAAATTTAATTTTTAAATGTAACCTCTCAATAAAAAAACCTGGATTTTGGATGGTCGTAGGTAAAAACGGGAGCGGAAAAAGTACTCTTTTAAAATTAATTAATGGAATAATCAAACCCAGAAATGGCGTCATTGACTCTAATGCAAATATTGGCATGGTGTTTCAAAACCCTGATCATCAAATATTGATGCCAAATTGTAGGAGTGAACTTCTGATTAATATTAATCAGAATATAAGTCAAAATGAAATTAATAAAAAAATTGAATATGTGCTTAATCAGGTTGGAATGACTGGTTTTGAAAAAAGGCCAGTTCATACTTTGAGCGGTGGACAAAAACAACGCTTAACTATTGCATGCGCTCTGATTAGTAATAGAAATTTTATTCTTTTAGATGAGCCTACAGCGTTACTTGATCAAACCAGCCAATTAAAAGTTTTAAAAACTATTAAAAATCTTACAAGTGACCGTAAAAAACCTTTATCAGCTTTGTGGATTACTCATCGTTATGAAGAATTAACTTATGCTGATGCAGTAGCAGAGTTGAAAAATGGTTTTTTATCTAGCTGGCAAGAACCATCAAAATTTCAATATAATTAACCCTTGTACTTGTCATAAGGTACTTTAAAGAGCTAAATTCATTTTATATTCCTCGGTAGCTCAGCGGTAGAGCGATCGACTGTTAATCGATTGGTCGCAGGTTCGAATCCCGCCCGGGGAGTTTATAATTTCAAAAAGTTATCCAAAGTCACCCTAAAAAGGTGACTTTTTTATTTCTTTGAACTCTTTTTGTCAAATATTGGTTAGCCAAAGATGTAATTAAGTATATTTGATATACTATTAAGAACAGTATATAGAACATTAAAAATAGTCAATTTTATTCCTAAAAAAACATAATATTGAATTGAGAAAATGTTTTTTAGAACAGTAATTAGAACATTTATTAAATTCTTCACAAAAATAATCTCTTTAATTGATTATCATTTTTTAAAAATAAGACATATTTTTGTTTATATCGTTTGAATTACTACACCATCCAGGAAATTCTAGTCATCCCACATATCCTTTTTCTCTTGATCCAAATTATTCCTTTCAAGTAATTCTATTCTTTGCTTCTCAGAATCTATTTCTGTTTCAATTACGTTTTTATCGTCAATGTATTTTGTTTGTATTTCTAAGATATTTATTTCAAATTGTTCTCCAAAAAAATCTGACATTTCTCTCCATGCTTCCATTTCCTCTTCTTTGCCAATAGTATCATTTATCTGATGAGAAATAATTTCTAATACATATTGTTTAAGTTCTTGATGACTCATAGATTCAACTTTTTTTTGAATGTAAAGCTCTTTAAGAGTTTCTAGTTGTTTATTTGATAAATCTGAATAGATAATAGACTTCTTTTTCATATATACTTAAATTTTTATCAATATAGACAAAATTATGAGTTTAAACATTTTGGAGAAATTAAAAATTTTAAATTTAGTTAATTCCTATTTGAAAACTGTAAATCTCAATTTAATTCAATTTTTCTAAACCTTATAATAGCAATCTGAATTAGATATTCTTTCAGTTTGAACCATTATTTGTTTCTAATAATCCTTTGATTATTAAGAAAAAGTAAATAGAATCGAAAGAAATTCTAAAATTTCAACTTTTTAAAAATTTGTATTTTCTATCTAATCCATTGCTATCACAAAGTTATTTGATAAATCTAATTGATAAAATTGTTTACAGTAATTCAGCAATCTTTATAAATTCTTGAGAGAATCATAATACCAAAACTTAATTTTAATTTAATAGTTGATAAATATGAAAATTTCAATCCTTTTAATTGAAGACGATCGTGATATGCGTGATTTGGTGGCTAGGCATTTAGAACACTCTGGTTTCGATGTCCAAAAAGCTGAAGATGGAATTAAAGGACAAGCATTAGCTCTTCAATATTCACCAGACTTAATACTTTTGGATTTAATGCTACCAAGTGTTGATGGTTTAACTTTATGCCAGCGACTAAGAAGAGATGAAAGAACATCAAATATACCAATTTTGATGATAACTGCGTTAGGCGGCCTTAAAGATAAAGTTACTGGGTTTAATTCTGGAGCAGACGATTACATTACTAAACCATTCGATTTAGAAGAATTACATGTACGCATAAAAGCTTTATTAAGAAGAACCAACAGAGCACAATTAAATTCTACTAACCAGCAAGAAATATTAAATTATGGCCCTTTAACTCTTGTTCCGGAAAGATTTGAAGCTATGTGGTTTGAATCTCCTGTTAGATTAACGCATCTTGAATTTGAACTTCTTCATTGTCTTTTGCAGAGACATGGTCAAACTGTATCACCAGCATTAATCCTTAAAGAAGTATGGGGATATGAACCTGATGATGATATTGAGACAATAAGAGTTCATATTAGACACTTACGCACTAAACTTGAACCCGATCCACGTAAACCTATTTATATAAAGACCGTATACGGTGCTGGATATTGTCTCGAGTTACCTGTTGGTACTCAAGTGGAAACTGCTAGGCAAGAGTTCATTCATGCAAGAAATCCTGACTTGATAAATTCTGCAGTAGATTAATCTCATATATCTTCCATTGAAATTTTTAAAAAAGCTATTTCCCATGCCAACCTTGGTTGTATGTTTTTTCTTAAGAGGTATTTTAAATTTTCAAGTTTTTTAATTAAATTGATATTTTTTGTTTTTCTCCACCAAATTGTTTGAATTAAATTTACTAAACAAATCTGTTGAGAAATTTCTAATTTTTCAGATATTGATTTAGATATTTCTAATATTTCCAGACTATTTTTAATTGGAGAATCCAATTTACTTATAATTTCATCTGAAAAATCATTCCAAATTTCAATATTTTTAAATAATTGATTTGGAGATCCATTTGCAGAGTTTATTAAATCTTCAAATTTTAATTTTGTATTTATCTTTAATTTAGAAGTATCTAAATATTCTTTTAAAATAGACTTTATTTGTTTACTAGAAATAGATCGAAATCTGACGATTTGACATCTTGAGATGATCGTATCTAAGAGAAAGTTTAATTTAGATGTTAGTAAAATAAAAATGCCGTTACTAGGTTCTTCTAAGGTTTTTAAAAGGCAATTTGAGGCTGCTTCGTTTAGGAGGTGTGCATCAATAATCAATACAATTTTTTTTTCTGAGTTTATTGATTTTTGACTAAGAAAAGTTTTAATCTTACGTATTTGAGCAATTTTAATAATCTCAGATCCACTTTTTATTGTTTTTTCAAGATCGAAACTTCCTGAACTTTTTGTTGGCAAAAGTGAATCAGGTTCAATAATTAAAAAATCAGGATGGTTATTGTTTGTAATTCTCTCTTCAACATTTTCGCTTGGTGAAGACTGTTTGAAAATCTCTTTTATAAATTGAAGAGCAGTTTGCTTTTTGCCTAATCCTTCAGCACCATAAAATATATAACCATTAGCCAATGATTTGTTTCTAATTATGTTCTTAAGAAAGGTATTGGCTTCTTTATTCAAGAAAAAATTATTTTTTTTAACCTCAATCATTTTTATTAGAAAAATTGTTTAGCAAAGTCTCTTTAATTTGATTAGAAATAGTTTTAATATTTTGTGAAGCAGATATTACTTTCCAGTTTTTTTGTTTGGCAATTAGTTTGAAGCCTTCATTTACTTTTTCTAAAAATCTAATACCTTCTGATTCTATTCTGTCTGGAATTTCATTTTTTCTTCGTAATATGCTCTCTTCTGGAGAAATTTCTAAGAAGAAAGTGAGATCTGGAGATTCTCCTTGACAAACAATAGATTCAATATTTTTAATTATTTCTAAATTTATATTTCTTCCATAACCTTGATAGGCCAGTGTGGAATCAGAAAATCTATCACTTATTACCCAATCATTATTATTTAAAGCAGGTGAAATAATTTTGGAAACGTGCTCAGCTCTATCAGCTGAATAAAGCAATAATTCTGCAAGAGATGAAGGCTTGTTATTTTCATTATTATCAAGAATCAGTCCTCTTAGTTTTTTTCCTAAAAGACTGCCTCCAGGTTCTCTAGTTGTGATTAATTTAGACCCTTTCTTTATTAGACCACTATTAGGAAGCCATTTAGATAGTTCATCTATTTGGGTAGTTTTACCACATCCATCAATACCCTCAATAACGATAAATTTTCCTTTCATTTAATCCAAAGATAAAGCATTAATTACAACTGTAATAGAGCTAATAGCCATCAATAATGCTGCTATTGAGGGAGTAAGAAGAATACCGTATTTAGGGAATAAAATGCCGGCTGCTAAAGGTATAGCTAGTAAGTTGTAACCAAAAGCCCATGTTAGATTTTGCTTTATTTTTCTTATAGTTTTTTTGGCAAGATTTAAAGCGTAGGGTAATCCATTTAGTTGATCTCCCATCAATACTACATCTGCATTTGCCTTGGCTATTTGAGTTCCTGATCCCACCGCAATTCCTAAGTCTGAGGATGCTAAGGCTGGGACATCATTAATACCATCACCGATCATTGCTACTTTATTATCAATTTTTAAATTTTCTATAGTCTTTAGCTTCATTTCAGGAAGAAGATCCCATTTTACTTCTGTTTCTTTAAAACCAATTTTTTTTGCTAAAGCTAAAACTGTTTGTTTCCTATCTCCACTTAAAATATTAATTTTAAATTTGTTTTTTCTTAGATTTTGCACTGTTTTAATTGAATCATCTCGGAGTAAATCTCCTAGAAAGATAAAGCCTAATAACTTATCTTTTATACTTACTCCAATAATAGTGTTCGTTTTTGTCTCTTCATTTTCAATTACTTTTTTTGCATCACTGTCAATAATTATTCCTTTACTTAGTAGCCATTCAATATTTCCAATATTAATAAGTCCATCAATTGATTCTAGTTCTCCAGAAATACCTCGGCCTGAATGAGTGACAATTTTTTTTATTGGAAATAAACTTAAATTTTGTTTTTTTGCTTCTTGAATTAACGCATCTGCTATTGGATGTCTGCTTTCCTTTTCTAAGCTGGCAGCTATTGTTAATAAAAAAGAATGATCATCATAATTTTTATAATCAACAATGAATGGCTTACCTTTAGTTAATGTACCTGTCTTGTCAAAAATAATGTGATTAATTTTTGAAGCCATCTCTATTTTGTCCCCGCCTTTAAATAAAACGCCCTTTTTTGCTGCTTTACCTGATGCGACAGTTATTACAGTTGGGGTGGCTAAACCTAATGCACAAGGACAAGCTATCACTAAAACAGCAATTGACAATTGTATGGCTAAACTAAGGAAATTCTCAGCATTACTACCAAGCGAACTATTAAGTGTATGGCTTGAGTGAGTGATGAGTTGATGATTATGACTTAATAAATCTGGCCAAATGTTTCTTGCCCCCTTCCACCAAAAGAAGAAAGTTAAAGTAGCAAAAATAAGGACAAAGTAAGTAAATTTGCCTGCAATTTCATCGGCAATTCTTTGAATGCGAGGTTTTCTAGCGTTTACAGACTCAATAAGATTTACTAGTTTTGCAAGAGAAGAATCCCCTCCGACCTTTTGTACTTTAAGTCTAAGAGTTGAATTAAGATTTAAAGACCCACTAGATAGATTTTCGCCTTCTTTTACCTCGATAGGTTTGGATTCTCCAGTGATATGTGAAACATCAATATATGAATTACCTTGAGTAACAATGCAGTCAGCAGGTACTCTGTCTCCAGCTAAAACTTGAATCTCTTGATTTGGTCTTAAAGTATTTACTCTTATTGATTTTATTTGATTATCTTCTGTGTAGATATTTGCCATTTCAGGTTGAAGATCTAATAACTCGCCAATAGATGAACCAGTTTGGTATCTTGCTCTTTCCTCTAAGAAACGCCCAATCAATATGAAACCTAACAGCATAACTGGTTCATTAAAAAAACAAGGAAAACCAGTGGCAGGAAATATTAAGGATAGAAGACTTGTTATATAGGAACTAGTTACTCCAAGAGCTACTAGAGAATCCATATCAGGACGGTTCTTAATAAATGATTTAAACCCATTAATAATTATTCCTCTGCCAGGAAATAAAAGAGCTAATGTTGCTAATGTGGCGTGAAAAAATATATTACCTAATATCGGAAAATTTATATATCTTCCTTCTGCTAGATGACCTAAACCTGAAAATAATAAAAGTAATAAAGCAAAAGTTAGTTTTTTCCATTGATTATTCCACTTCTTTTTTTTTTCTAATTCTGCCTTATTTATTTTTTTTGAAAAATCATTTATGTAAATCTTTGATGGGAAACCATTTTCTTTTAGGTTTTTGAGAACTGCTTCTATCTCTATATTTTTCTGAGTAATTTCAAAATATGCACTTTCAGTGAGTAAGTTAACAGAAACATTTTCAATACCATCAGAATTATTTAATATTTTTTCAACAGTACTAACACAACCTCCGCACTTCATTCCTGTAATATTTAATTGAATGCTTTCCATATTTTTCACGATTGAAGCAAATTAATGCTCGACCTATTTTTTAACTATAATAATAAATGTAATAGACTTTTTAAATAGTTATTTTTTAAATTACTATATTAATTTTATTAGTTTTAGAGCGGTGCCTAGTAATCAAAACAGAGACAATTTTATCGATAAAGCTTTTACTGTAATTGCTGAATCAATAGTAAAAATAATGCCTATTGCAGAGAAAGAAAAAAAAGCATACATATATTATAGAGATGGCTTAGCTGCACAAAATAATGGGGATTATTCGGAAGCATTAGAGTATTACAAAGAGAGTTTGCTACTTGAAGAAAATAAAATTGATAGGGGTGAGACTTTAAAAAATATGGCAATAATATATATGAGTAATGGTGAAGAGGATCTTTCTATTGAAACTTATGAAAAAGCATTAGTAGAAAATCCCAAACAGCCATCATGCCTTAAAAATATAGGTTTGATTTATGAAAAAAGGGGAAGATATGCTGAGCAAAATGGTGATTTAGATCAGAGAGATATTTGGTTCGATAAAGCTGCAGAAGTCTGGTCTAAAGCAGTAAGATTATATCCAGGTGGTTATCTAGATATTGAAAATTGGTTGAAAAACTCAGGAAGAAGTTCAATCGATATGTATCTCTAATTTTTTTAAACTGATAAAGAATAGTCAACTGCTTCTTTAATATTTGATATCTCTTTGATATTTATTAAATTTTGAAAATTATTATTTAGTTCCTCCTCTATTTTTGGCACTACGATATTTTTGATCCCTAGTCTTACAGCTTCTTCTATCTTTGTTCGAAGGTTATTCGATTTTCTAACCTGACCGCTTAAACCTAATTCCCCAATAAATGAGCTACTGGCCAAAGGAGGAATATTTTTCAAACTTGATAAAATTGATATTGCAACACCTAAGTCAGATGAAGGATCATTAATCTCAAAACCGCCGCCAGTAGCTATATAACAATCAAATTCAGATAATTTTATCCCTACGTGTTTTTCAATAACAGCTAGGATTTGATGCAATCTATTTATACTTATTCCAGTTGTAGTCCGTCTTGGGTTACTGTAGAAAGTTTTATTTACCAGTGCTTGTATATCAACTGCTAATGGTCGAGTGCCTTCATTTGTAATCGTAGTTGTTACACCTGAAATATTTTCTTTATTTGTAAAAATTGAACTTGGGTTTTTTATCTCTCGTAAACCCTTTTCAAGCATTTCAAAAATTCCAATCTCTAAGGTCGATCCAAATCGATTTTTTATACTTCTTAGTAATCTATGTGAGGAAATATTATCTCCTTCAAAGTTTATTACTGTATCAACTAAATGCTCTAGAGTTTTAGGGCCAGCTAAAGCACCATCTTTAGTTACATGACCAATTATTAGAAGCGCAATATTATTGTCTTTGGCAAGATTTTGCAATTCAGATGAACATGCTCTAACTTGAGAAACCGATCCTGGAGAACTTTGCATTTCATGATTATGGATGGCTTGAATACTATCAATAATTGCGAAACTTGGATTGACAAGTTTGATCTCTTCAATAATTAGGGATAAATTAGTTTCTGCAAAAATTTTTAAATCAATACTATTTTGATTTAATCTTTCCCATCTAATTTTTACTTGTTCTAAAGATTCTTCTGCAGTTATATATAAAACTTTCTCATTAAGAGATATTTTTCCTGCTGATTGAAGAACTATTGTGCTTTTACCTATACCTGGCTCTCCTCCAAGTAAAACAACAGATCCAGGAACTATTCCACCTCCAAGAACTCGATCAAATTCTTTAAAACCACTCGTGAATCTTGATATTTTTTTTGATGAGATCTCATTAAATGGTATAGATTTTTTACTGCTTTTGATATCTTTTATTTCTTGATATTTAGAGGTCTTACTTTTTATTTCTTCAACAATGGAATTCCATGAGTTGCAATTAAGGCATTTTCCAAAGTATTGAGAAGTTTCAGATCCACAATTCTGACAAATAAAAGTAGATAATTTGCTAGACATTAAGTTTCTGAATGAAGTAATGGAACTAGAATGTTTGGGATATTGCCCCTCTACAAGTTAGATTAGGTTAATAATAAATTCTCTTACTGATTAGCTAATAGAAACAAATGGCTCTATCTAGTCAAACTAAAGAAACTATACTTGTCGCAGATGACGAGGCAAGTATTAGAAGAATTCTGGAGACACGTCTCTCCATGATTGGCTACAAAGTTGTAACTGCAAGTGATGGTAAAGAAGCACTAAAGTTATTTAAGGATTATGAACCTGATTTAGTAGTGCTTGACGTCATGATGCCAAAGTTAGATGGTTATGGAGTTTGTCAAGAATTAAGGAAAGATTCTGATGTTCCAATTGTTATGTTAACTGCATTAGGAGATGTCGCAGATAGGATAACTGGTTTAGAATTAGGGGCTGATGATTATGTAGTAAAACCATTCAGCCCAAAGGAATTAGAAGCTAGAATTAGGTGTGTTCTTAGAAGAATCGACAAAGAACAAATTCCTGGAATGCCTAATTCAGGATTAATTTTGGTAACTGATATAAAAATTGATACAAATCGAAGACAAGTTTTTAAAAGCGATGAGAGAATAAGATTAACTGGAATGGAATTTAGTCTCTTAGAGCTTTTGGTAAGTAGGTCAGGAGAGCCATTTAGTAGAGGAGAGATTTTGAAAGAAGTTTGGGGATATACCCCCGAGAGACATGTAGACACTAGAGTCGTGGATGTTCATATATCAAGATTAAGATCAAAACTTGAGGCTGATCCAGCAAATCCTGAATTAATTTTGACAGCAAGGGGTACAGGATATCTTTTTCAGCGGATTGTTGATATTGCTCCTTTTGATGGTAAATAAATGGGGAAAGAAACAGCGCAAAAAATTAACAAGCCCAGAGCTATTAGAAGATTAGTTATTTGGTACAAAAGAAATTCGGCTGTCACTTCAATAGTAGATACTGCTGCTAGTTCTGCGGCAACGGCTAGTAATGTTGCGGGTAATGTGGTTTCTGGTGCTGGTTCTGTTGTGACCACTGCTAGTAATGTTGCGAGTAATGTCGCAGGTAATGTTGCAGGTAATGTAGTTTCAAGCGCTGAATCTGTTGTGAATACTGCCAGCAGTGTTGTTTCAAATGCCAGTTCAATAGCTAAAAATACATTACAACCATTAGTTTTTGACCCATTAAAAAGATTACAAAATAACGATAATATTTTAGTTAGGGTGGAGGAATCTCAATCTAATAGAATTTGGATCGCAGTTGATGGGATGGGTGGAGATTTTGCTCCTGGTCCAATTCTTGAGGGTTGCCTCGAAGCAATAAGTAGATTTCCAATCAATATAAAATTTGTCGGCAAAATTGAAAAAGTTAAGGATGCAGCAGGAAAAACAGGTTTAGCAGAATTATTAGAAACTGAAATAGATAATAATCGTCTTGAATTAATTGATAGTGGAGAGCCTATTGGGATGAATGAAGAAGCTACTGCAGTTAGAAAAAGGAAAAATGCAAGTATTAACGTTGCGATGGATTTAGTGAGAAATAATAAAGCTGAAGCTGTCTACTCAGCGGGTAATTCAGGTGCCATGATGGCTTCTGCCATATTTAGAATTGGGAGATTGAAAGGGATTGATAGACCAGCTATAGGAGCATTATTTCCAACAAAGGATCAAACTCGTCCGGTATTAGTTTTAGATGTCGGTGCAAATACTGATTGTAAGCCATCTTATCTGCATCAATTTGCTCTTCTAGGTAATATTTATGCAAAAGATGTCTTACAAGTAAAAAAACCAAGAATTGGTCTTTTAAATATCGGAGAAGAAGAATGCAAAGGTAATGATTTATCCCTAAAAACATTTGAATTATTATCATCTGAAAAAAGTTTTGATTTTGGAGGTAATTGTGAAGGGCGAGATGTATTGTCAGGTAGTTTCGACGTAGTAGTCTGTGATGGATTTACTGGAAATATATTATTGAAATTTCTTGAATCTGTGGGAGGAGTTTTATTAGATATTTTGAGATCTGAGCTGCCACGTGGAAGGCGGGGGAAAGTTGGTTCAGCTTTTTTAAAAAGTAATCTACTCAGAATTAAGAAAAGGTTAGATCATGCCGAACATGGAGGAGCTTTATTACTTGGGGTGAATGGTATTTGCGTTATTGGTCATGGGAGTAGTAAATCTTTATCAGTAGTTAGTGCTCTTCGCTTGGCTCACTCTGCAGTAAATCATGGTGTTATGGACAATTTAAATCAACTTCAAAAGCTTCAAGTTTTAAATTCATAAAACATATTGAGTCAAATTTATGTTTGACTAATATAAGTAACTAAAAAACTCTTTTGGAAGTAATAAATTTTAATCAGATTGGAGTATCATTCAAGGGAAGCGGAAGTTATGTACCTGATCAAATTCTAACCAATCAAAAAATTAGTCAAAAGGTTAATACAAGCAATGAATGGATAAAATCTAGAACGGGCATTTCTGAGAGAAGAATCTCTAGCTTAGGAGATAATGTTACTGAGATGGGTTATAAGGCGGCTCTAACTGCTATAGAAATGGCTAATTGGGATATTAAAACGATTGATTTGATTGTTTTAGCTACTTCTACTCCGCATGATTTATTTGGATCAGCGCCATCCATTCAAGCTAAATTAGAGGCAGCTAATGCTGTTGCTTTCGATTTAACTGCAGCATGTAGTGGTTTCTTATTTGCCTTAATTACAGCCTCACAATTTTTAAAAGGGGGTAGATTTAAAAGGGCTATTGTTATAGGAGCAGATCAACTATCAAGCTTTGTTGATTGGAATGATAGAAGAAGTTGTATTCTCTTTGGAGATGGTGCAGGTGCATTAGCAATTGAAGCTAATAATGAATTTGATAATTTAATTGGTTTTGATATGAGAACTGATGGAGAAAGAGGTTCTTTTCTTAATCTTCCATCAAAAAATAATAAGGATTCAATAATTGATAACATTGATTTTTTAAGTGGAGCTTTTTCTCCAATTCAGATGAATGGTCAGGAAGTGTATAAATTTGCAGTTAGAGAAGTTCCGATAATTCTTGAAAAGTTGTTTAAAAAAATAAGTTATACTTCTGATGAAGTTGATTGGCTTGTATTGCATCAAGCTAATCAAAGGATATTGGATTCTGTAGGAGACAGGTTGAAAATTCCTAGAGAAAAAATTCTTAGCAATTTAGAAAAATATGGTAACACTTCAGCAGCAACAATTCCTCTCGTGATGGATGAGGCTATTAGAAATAATAGAATTAAACAAAATGATATTATTGCCACAAGTGGTTTTGGTGCTGGGTTAAGTTGGGGTGCAGCCCTCATTAAATGGGGTTAAAAAAGGAGCATTATGACAGTTGCATGGGTATTCCCTGGACAGGGTTCGCAAAAAATTGGAATGGCAAAACAAATTGAGAATTTGCCCAACACAAGAGAGAGGTTTAGTTATGCATCTGAGATATTTGAGAGGAATTTATTTGAAATTTGTGAGTTAAATACTGAACCAACAAATCCTCTTATTGATTTGAATAACTCAAGAAATACACAAATTTGTCTTTTTTTAGTTGAATCAATTTTATTAGATTCATTAAAGGAAAATGGATTTAAACCAACTTATGTTGCCGGGCATAGTCTAGGAGAAATCACTGCATTATATTGTGCTGATGTTTTTTCATTCGAAGATTGTGTTTCTCTAATAAAAGAAAGGTCTCAATTAATGGTAAATGCTGGGAAAGGATCTATGGCAGCAGTAATTGGTTTTGATAGAAATCAACTTGATCTATTAGTACAAAAAATTGATGATATTGTAATTGCTAATGATAATAGCTCTTCCCAAGTTGTCTTATCAGGATCTACTGAAGCATTAGATAATTTATCGAGAGAAATTTCTTGTAAAAGATTCTTGAAATTAAATGTTTCAGGTGCATTTCATTCACCATTTATGAATGAACCTTCATCAAAATTTTCTGAGTATTTAAAACAAATTAGATTTAATAATCCTTCTTTCCCAGTAATAAGCAATTATGAACCTTCACTTTGTAGTGATCCAAACGAGCTTAAAATTAGATTAGAAAAACAAATGTGTAATGGAGTGAGGTGGCGAGAAACTATGGATTTAATGGCAAAAGATAGTGATCTTCATATTGTTGAAATTGGCCCTTCTAATGTACTAAGCGGTTTAGGAAAAAGACATCTTAAAGATGTAAAAATTTCTCAAGTTTCATCTTCTGATCAAATATCTTATTAATTTGTATGAAAAATCATATTATTCAAAAATTAATCTATGAATTAGTTAGCAAGATTTTTGTATTTCCCATTTATAAATTTGTATTTAAAGGTCATTTAATAGGTAGAGATAATATTCCGCAAAAAGATTCCTTTATCATGGTTTCTAATCATGGTTCTTTACTTGACCCTCCTTTGTTAGGCCATGCCCTTGGACGTAATATATCTTTTATGGCCAAGGCAGAGCTTTTTAAAATTCCTTTTCTCGGCTTTATTATCAAGGCCTGTGGAGCGTATCCTGTAAAAAGAGGAATTGCTGATAAAAATACAATTAAAATAGCATGTAAAAAATTATCAAATGATAATTGTATTGGAATTTTTATTGATGGCACTCGTCAAAAAAATGGTAGGGTGAATAAGCCTAAACAAGGTGCAGCATTATTAGCCTTTAAAAATCAAAAATTATTATTGCCTGTTGCAATAATTAATTCACATAGACTAATAAGATTTAAATTCTTTATTCCTTTGTTTTCAAAAATAGTTATTAAAGTGGGAAAACCTGTTCAACCTCCACAAAGTTCATCAAGAGATGATCTGAATTCTGTAACAATGCATCTTCAAGATAAAATTAATAATTTGATTGGATGAATACTTAGTTAATGGGAGAAATAGGGTAAAGAGGCAAAACTTTTCTCCAGGAATCTACATTTGAATTTAATAAATTTTTATTTGATAAATCTAATAGTTCTTTTAAATCTTCTATGTCATCATAATTAGCCTCAAAAGTAATCTCTTTACTCTCAAGTTCTTTGAAAAATTTTGGTAAAACTGTTTCTCGAATGGCTAGATCCGAGGAGTTTTTTTCGTTATGAAAAATTTCATATTTACCTGCAATAACACCCTTCCGTTTTAATTTTTTGTAAATCCAGAATGATTTTTTGTTTGTAAAGATATTATTTTTTGATGCAATTCTTTTTGCCATGATTTCAAATGAACTAAAACTGTCTATAGGACAATTTATTTGTTGTGAAATAGTTCTTGCTAAAACTACAATTAGTCGTGAAGCATTAAAATTTGCTGGCCCTATGCTGACAGATAACTTATTTATTTTTTGTAAATTTTCTTTGGAAATGAATTTGTTAAGATCATTAATTAAGTTGTTGCAAAGGTTATTATCAAATTTTTTGATAAATAATTCATCAGATTCAAAGGTATTGTTTTTTCTATACCCAAAGCCAAAAGAATTATCTGTGCTATGAATCACTAATGTAGGGTAATTTTCTCTTTGTTTGAGTTTATTTGTCATCTATTACCTTTAAACAGGTAATTCCATACCTGGATTATACTTAGACCATTTACCAAATTCATTTTCAAAACTTTCACAAGATTGAACATCCCAATCAGTTTTATATTCACCATTCTTATCGTTAATTATACTGACGTGGATAAATGGTTTTTTTGCTTTAAAATCAGGTTTATCACAAATATTATCAACACCATGATTGTTTTCAACTTCATGATAAGTGATACATCTATCAACCCATTTACAGTTGATGCAAATGCACATAACTAATACTAAAAATGAAAAGAAATAATATTCTCACCGATCATACACTAATAATTGATGAATTAGAAAGAAGTATCAAATTTCATAATTGGAATTCTATCTTATTTTTTTTACCTGAAGGTTCATATTTAGTTGGTGGTTATATAAGAGATGTAATTTTGAAAAGAGTAACTGAAGAGGTAGATGTTGATATTGTGGTGCCTTTTAATGCTATTAAAATTGGGAAAATGATTTCAGAGAATATTAAATCTAAATTTATAATCTTAGATAAAGAAAGAGAAGTTGTAAGGATCATTCTTAATCATATCTCTATTGATATTGCTAATCAGGTTTCATCTACGATAGAAGGAGATTTATTTTCTAGAGACTTTTCGATTAATTCAATTGCTTTTTTATTTGATAAGAAGTGTTTGTTTGATCCATTAAATGGTCTTAAAGATCTAGAGATTTCTTTGCTTAGAACTCATTCTGAAAACAATTTACTAAATGATCCTTTACGAATATTAAGATGTTTTCGATTTGTTTCAGAATTGAATTTTAAAATCGATCTAAAATTGGTTGATTTTTTAAAAAAAAATAAAGGGAAATTATATCTTGTTGCCAAAGAAAGGATTAATTATGAAATTCATAAAATAGTAAATGGAAAAAATGCTCTTGAGGCTGTAACTTTGCTAAAAAAATTTAATATATTTGGATCTGACAATTTTTATAAAAATTCTTTTTTTTTGAATTTACATGAAATTAACTATTCGGAACTTAACAATAACGAAAAAGAGAAATTTTTACCATTATTTTTTACAGCCCAAATTTTAGATGAAGATTCTCTAGAGCGATTCAAATTTAGTAGAGCTGAAATTGCAAAAACTAAGTTATTGCGAAAATGGCACTTTTTGCTGGAGAAAAAAAATATTGCTCAATTAACTGAATCAGATAGATTTGCATTACATAAAGAATTAGAGATTTTTCTGCCATCTTTTATTTTTTATTTACCTCAAAACTTACGATTAGATTGGCTTCATAGATGGCGTGACAACGATGATAAATTATTTCATCCTTCAAACTTACTTAATGGTGCCGTTATCAAAAAAAATTTAAAAATAAAGGATGGGCCTTTCTTAGGAGAGCTTTTACTTTATCTTTCTAAGGAACTTGCATATAAGAGATTGAATAATTTTGATGAAGCTATTTATAAAGCAAAGCAATGGATTGAACAAAATGCGCCAAAATGTGATTAAATACACATAGCTTAGTTTTGTTTAGAAGTTCAGACTTCAAAATCATTTTTTAAAATTTATGAGCATTCGCATTTACATTGGCAACTTACCACAAGGATTTAATCCAAAAGAATTTGATACACTTATAAAGTCAGTTTCTGAATCGATTAGATTTAAAGCAGTTCTAGATAAGGAAACTAAGGAATGTAGGGGGTTTGGTTTCGCGACAACTAATAATGAAGATAATGCTAATTTATTAATTCAAAAGTTAAACGGTTTTGAATTTAATGGTTCTAAAATAAGAGTAGAATTATCAGAAAAGAAAGATTCTGCTTTAAACAAAAGAAATAGTGGAAAATTAAACAAGAATAAGAAGAGGAAAGACTTTAAGAAAATTGTGCACAGTGATGCTCCAAACCTAGAAGCTCCTGATCCAAGATGGGCTGGAGAACTATCGAAATTAAAAGATTTGTTGGCTAATCAGAAGACGCCTGCTTAGTTATTTAATTCTGGAAATTAAAAAAGATATTGGAATCTCAAGAGCTTTTACTGAATTTTTTACAAAAGCCCTTTTATTAAATACATCATAATCTAACCTTTCAATAGAATCTAATATTCCTCTGTAAAGACGTAAAGAGGTCCATACTGGCCATCTTGCGTCGGAAGATAGCCACTTAATACCATCCTCAGACTTTTGGAACCATTCGCGAGCTCTTATTAATTGAAAGTTCATCAATGCTTTCCACTGCTTGTTTATTTTTCCTTTTAAAAGTTCTTCTTCAGAATAATTAAATTTTTCGATATCCGCTTGCGGGAGATAGATTCTTCCTCTTTGTCTATCTTCTCCCACATCCCTTAATATATTTGTTAATTGATTCGCAATTCCTAGAGCTATAGCTGCTTCAGAAGGGTCAGGTATGGCACTCCACGGGGCTGATGTATAAGCACTATCAATTCCCATCACATTCTGAGTCATTAAACCAACAGTCCCTGCGACTCTGTAACAATAAAGTTTTAATTCCTCAAAATCTTTGTATCTAAATTTATTAAGATCCATTCTCTGGCCATCTATCATGTCAAGATAAGGTTGAATACTTTGTGGAAATTTCTTGATGGTATCTAATAAA
>QCIO01000026.1 GCA_003216635.1 Prochlorococcus sp. AG-402-L23
CAGCAGAGAAGGTATAAATCGCTGTGCTGTTTTCATTGATGGATTTGCTGCCAATTGCACTCCCTACTTCTGGAGAAGGTCCAAAAATGGAGGGAGGAGTTTTATCTAGATCAATTTGAAATACTCTTACATGACCACTATCTTCTCCATTGTCATCGTTGTTTGGAGAACCTATGGCAACAATAGAACCATCTGAAGAAAGACTTACTGATAGACCTGATCTGTCATCAATAGCTTTACCGTAAATATCATTACCTGCTTGTTTCCAAGTACCATTTACGTTTTGAAAAATTCTGACATGACCACTATCTGGTCCATTGCCATTATTAGCATGAGCACCAATCGCAACGACTGAGCCATCAGAAGAGAGACTTACTGATCTCCCAAAGTTATCCCAGGCAGCTTCACCATCAATATCATCTCCTATCTTTTCCCATTCATTATTAACATTTTGATAAATGCGGACATGTCCTCTGTTACTAGGTTCATTACCATGCGCTCCAATGGCAACGACTGAGCCATCAGAAGAGAGACTTGTAGATATTCCCGAGTAATCTTTATTATATTCCCCCTCAATAGCGTCTCCAATTTGAGTCCATACATTATTTAAGTTTTCATAAATACGAACATGTCCTCTATCCTCTCCAGATCCATCATTATAAAAAGCCCCAACTGCAATGACAGAACCTTCTTCTGAGAGACTGATAGAATTTCCCGAATAGTCGCCAGCTAATTCTCCACTAATATCACCACCGATTTGTTTCCAGTTTCCATTTTTAGTGATAATTGATGATGAAGTTTCATCAACATCTTCAACGGTAATAGTTATGGATTGATTAGAGGTATTGTTTGCTGAATCCGTTGCTTGAAGAGTAACTTCATAAGAATTATTTTTTCCAGTATCAGTTGGATCTTCGTAGTCTGGAGCGGAACTAAAACTTAATTCTCCAGTAGAAGAATTAATGACAAACTTACTTTGATCATCTCCTCCAGAAAGCGACCAGATGACAGTTTCATTTGCACTAAAGGTATGAATAGCAGAGCTGTTTTCACTAATAGATTTGCTGCTTGTTGAATCACCAGCATCACCAGACGGACCTTGAATAGAGGGAGCCGTTTCATCTAGATCAATTTGATAGACGCGGACAAGACCACTATCTTCTCCATTGTCATCGTTGTTTGGAGAACCTATGGCAACAATAGAACCATCATTTGAGAGCGTTACTGAAAATCCAGATAAATCCCCTTTTGATGTCCCTTCAATATCATCACCTATTTGAGTCCATTTATTATTTAAATTCTTATAAATACTTACATATCCATTGGAAATTATATTCTCATCATTTTGAACCGCACCAATTGCGATAATTGATCCATCAGAAGAAAGACTAACTGAATTTCCGAGATGATCCCCAGAGATTGCTCCCTTAATATCGTCTCCTATTTTTGTCCAGGTTCCATCAACGTTTTGATAGATGCGGACATGACCTCTATCAGTTCCATCCCCATCATTGTAAATAGCACCAATGGCAACTACTGAACCATCATCGGAAAGACTGATCGCTTTGCCTGATTGATCATTAGAACCTTCTCCAACTAAAGTATTTCCTACTTGAATCCATTCATCTTCATAATTACGGAAAATTCTAACGTGTCCACTATCAACTCCATTGTCATCATTTAGATAACTTCCAATTGCGACTACTGATCCGTCAGAAGAAAGACTGACTGATTGCTCAGATCCTGATTTGTCATTAGCAGCTTCTCCATCAATATCGTTACCCACCTTAATCCAAGCATTGTTGATATTTTCATATATACGAACATGACCAGTATCGGCTCCATTCGCACCGTTATTTCCATATGCACCAATAGCAACAATTGAGCCATCAGAAGAAAGGCTTACAGATCGACCAAAATTATCCCATGCCCCTTCTCCATCAATATCGTTACCAATCTGAGTCCAAGAACCGCTGATATTTTGATAAATTTTTGCATGACCCTTATTAGTAGACCCATGACCAGTAGCACCAATAGCAATAATTGAGCCATCAGAAGAAAGACTTGTAGATATTCCCGAGTAATCTTTATTATATTCCCCTTCAATATCGTCTCCAATTTGTGTCCAGATATTATTTAAGTTTTTATATATACGGACATGACCTCTATCTGTACCAGAACCATCATTATGAGTAGCACCAATGGCAACTACCGAACCATCATCTGAAATACTAACTGATCTTCCTGACTTATCTCCTGTTTCTTCTCCACTAATATCACCACCGATTTGTTTCCAGTTTTCATAAGGAGTGATAATTGATGATGAAGTTTCATCAACATCATCAACAGTAATAGTTATGGTTTGATTAGAGGTATTGTTTGCTAAATCCGTTGCTTGAAGACTAACTTCATAAGAATTATTTTTTCCAGTATCAGTTGGATCTTCGTAGTCTGGGGCAGCACTAAAACTTAATTCTCCTGTAGAAGAATTAATGACAAACTTACTTTGATCGTCTCCTCCAGAAAGCGACCAGGTGACAGTTTCACTAGCACTAAAGCTATGTACAGCGGTACTGTTTTCACTAATAGATTTGCTGCTTGTTGAATCACCAGCATTGCCAGAAGGACCGAGGATAGAGGGGGATGTTTTATCTAAATTAATTTGATAGACGCGGACATGACCACTATTTTCTCCATTCCCATCATTAAGGGGGGAACCAATTGCAACGATGGACCCGTCAGCTGAAAGGCTAACTGATCCTGATTGATCACCTATAGCTTCTCCATCAATATCATCACCTACTTTTTCCCAATTATCGTTGACATTTTGATAGATGCGAACATGTCCACTATCTGCGCCATTACCATCATTTTTATATCCTCCAATTGCAACGATGGACCCATCAGAGGAAAGATTTACTGAGAAACCTGATAGATCTTCAGCTGATTCTCCATCAATATCATCACCTACTTTTTCCCAATTATCGTTGACATTTCGATAGATGCGAACATGTCCACTATCTGCGCCATTACCATCATTTTTATATCCTCCAATTGCAACAACCGAACCATCAGCCGAAAGACTGATTGATTGACCTGACTTGTCATTTATAGCTTCACCATCAATATCTTCTCCTATCTTTTCCCATACATTATTGATATTTTGATAAATGCGGACATGACCACTATCTGCCCCATTGCCATTATTTTGGGGAGCGCCAATCGCAACAACCGAACCATCAGCCGAAAGACTTACTGCTCTCCCAAAGTTATCCCACGCAGCTTCACCATCAATATCTTCTCCTATCTTTTCCCATTCATTATTAACATTTTGATAAATGCGGACATGTCCTCTATTCCCAGGTTCATTACCATGCGCTCCAATGGCAATTATTGAACCATCAGAAGAGAGACTTGTAGATATTCCTGAGTAATCTGAATTAAACTCTCCATCGATATCATTACCTACCTTTTTCCAAGTGTTATTAATATTTTCATAGATACGAACATGACCTCTATCAGTTCCATCCCCATCATTGTAAATAGCGCCAATCGCAACAACTAAACCATCAGCCGAGAGACTAACGGCATTTCCAGAATAATCACCTGCAGCTTCACCATCAATATCACTACCGATTTGTTCCCAAGTCCCGTTTTTATTGCGATAAATCCTAACATGACCACTATCGGTCCCATTTCCATCATTATTTCTAGCTCCAATCGCAAGAACTAAACCATCAGCTGAAAGAGTTACTGAATATCCTGACTGATCTTCTACAGCTTCACCATCAATATCACTACCGATTTGTTTCCAGTTTCCATAAGGAGCTGTAATCGATGATGATGTATCATCATCATCAACAACATTGATAGTCAACGTTTGATCTGAAATATTGCTTGAAGCATCCGTTGCTCGAACAGTAACGACGTAGGAATTATCGTTTCCAGTATCAGTTGGATCTTCGTAGTCTGGAGTTGAGGAAAATGTTAATGCACCAGTAGATGAGTTAATAGAAAATTTATCTTTATCAACACCATCAGTAATAGACCAAGTCACACTTTCATTAGCCCTAAAGGTATGAACAGCTGTACTGTTTTCATTAATGGATTTGATGCTAGTGCTTGCCCCTGCATCACCAGACGGACCTTGAATAGAGGGAGCCGTTTCATCTAGTTCAAATTGATATATACGCACATGACCGCTATTATCTCCATTGTCATCGTTAGCGGGAGCACCAATGGCAATAATAGAACCATCATTTGAGAGAGTTACTGAAAATCCTGATAGATCGCCTTCAGCTTTTCCGTCAATATCGTCGCCTAATTTAATCCAATTACCATTGAGATTTTGATAGATACGTACATGACCACTATCTTCTCCATTGTCATTGTTAGCCGGAGCACCAATAGCAACAGTTGATCCATCAGATGACAGACTGACAGAAGAACCTGAGGTGTCTCCTCCCGCTTCTCCATCAATATCATTACCTATTTTTTCCCATATTCCATTATCATTTTTATAAATTCGTACATGACCACTATCAGATCCATTGGAGTCATTAGCATATGAACCAATAGCAACTATACTTCCATCCGCGGAAAGACTGACTGAATATCCTGATTGATCTCCAGTAGTTATCCCATTAATGTCACTTCCTATTTGATACCAGATTCCATCTAGAGGAAGTTCATTAATATCATTTATAGAGATACTTAATGTATGTTCAGAAATATTATTTGATGTATCCGTTGCCTGAACAGTAACGACGTAGCTATTATCGTTTCCATTATCAGTTGGATTTTCGTAGTCAGGAGCGGATCTAAAACTTAAATCTCCAGTTGAAGAATTAATAATAAACTTATCTTTATCAACACCACCAGTAATCGACCAGGAGACAGTTTCATCGGCAGAGAAGATATGAATAGCAGAGCTGTTTTCATTGATTAATTTGCTGCTTGTTGAATCACCCGCATCTCCAGATGGACCGAGGATAGAGGGTGCTGTTTTATCTAAATCAATTTGATAGACCCTGACATAACCAGAACGTGATTCTTCCCAACTCTCATTTAAGAAAAATTCTGTTGGAGCACCAATCGCAACTTTAGTTCCATCCTCGGAAAGACTAACTGAAAATCCTGATATATCGCCATCAGATATTCCATCAATATCGCTACCTAATTGTGTCCATGTTCCATTGATATTTTGATAGACACGAACATGACCACTATTACCTGCTATTTTTATCGGAATACGTTCGTAACCTTCTTCCGTAGTGCTAAAAACGTCTTCTCCTTTTCCATCATTATGAATATCTCCAATAGCAATGATAGTTCCATCAGCTGAAAGACTAACTGAATAACCTGCCTTTTCATGTCCATTCGAATTATTATCCCCTTCCCAGCGTGAATCCCCATCAAGTATAGCTTCCCCATATATATGATCTCCAACCTGTTCCCAATTATCATCAACGTTTTGATAGATGCGAACAATACTGCTACTTGGAGAACCTACCGCAATGACATTGCCATTTGAGGATAGATTGACAGAAAATCCTGATTCCTTGATAGTTTCTGAAAAACTTCCATAAATATGATCTCCAACCTGCTCCCAATTATCATTAACGTTTTTATAAATAACAGCATGACCACTACTAAATCCATAAGGGTTATTATCATCACTTCCAGGAACTCCAATTCCAACAACAGATCCATCAGAAGAAAGGCTTACTGATCGGCCAAATTCATCCCATTTAGCTTCTCCATCAATATCGTCTCCAATCTTTTCCCATTTATCATTGACAAATTGATAGATACTTACATAACCATAGCCACTCCCAAATCGACGCCAATTCGCACAAGGAGCCCCAATTGCAACAATAGAACCGTCAGCAGAAAGGCTTACTGATCGACCAAGGGTATTATATTCAGCTTCTCCTTTAATATCTCCTCCTATTTGTTGCCAGGTGCCGTCATTGTTTTGATAAATCCGGACGTGGCCACTATCAGATCCATTGGAATCATTGGTCCATGCACCAATAGCGAGAATAGAACCGTCAGATGAAAGTGCTACGGAATCACCTGATCTATCACCTTCAGCTTCTCCCTTAATATCTCCTCCTATTTGTTGCCAAGTGCCGTCATTGTTTTGATAAATCCGTACAAGACCACTATCAGATCCAGTTGATTCATCCCCCGGAGCCCCAATTGCAACAATAGAACCGTCAGCAGAAAGGCTTACTGATCGACCAAGGGTATTATATTCAGCTTCTCCTTCAATATTATTACCAATTTTCTTCCAGACTTGTCCAATCTCTTCAACATCATTAACAGTGATAGTCACTGTTTGATCAGTGATATAGCTTGAAGTATCCGTTGCTCGAACTGTAACGATGTAGGAATTATTCTCATCACTATCGCTAGGATTTTCGTAATCAGGTGTAGAGACAGGAATGAAGTTTAGTTCACCGTTATTAGAGTCAATAATAAACTTGGAAGAATCGGCACCTCCATTTAATGACCAAGTAACTTTTTCATTAGCATTAAAGGTATAGACAACTGTATTATTTTCTAAAATTGATATAGTGCTTGTTAAATCTCCTGATTTACCAGATGGGCCCTCAATAGAAGGAGGCGTATCATCAATATCCTCAATATTTATAGTCAACTCTTGATCAGAAGTGTTCTCTGCTTGATCAGTTGCGCGAACAGTAACGACGTAGGAATGATCGTTTCCACTATCAGTTGGATTTTCGTAGTCAGGAGCGGACCTAAAACTTAAATCTCCGTTAGAAGAATTAATAATAAACTTATCTTTATCAACCCCACCAGTAATCGACCAGGTGACAGTTTCATTAGCAATAAAGGTATGAACATTCGAACTGTTTTCACTTATTAATTTGGTACTTACCGAATCACCTGCATCTCCAGATGGACCAGTGATCAATGGAGGAATCTCGTCAACATCATCAACTGTAAATGTAATCGTATGATCAGAAGTGTTCTCTGCTTGATCAGTTGCGCGAACAGTAACAACGTAGTTATTATCATTTCCATTATCAGTTGGATCTTCGTAATCAGGAGCCAACCTAAAACTTAAATCTCCAGTAGAAGAATTAATAATAAACTTATCTTTATCAATCCCATCATTAATAGACCAGGTAACTGTTTTATTAGCATTTAATGCATATAAATCCCTACTATTTTCTTTAATTGATATTGTACTTCTCTCTCCTACATAAAAACCCAAAGGACTATTTATTAATAGTCCATTAGAGACACCTGTCTCAAAAATACGAACTTTATAATCACTTTCCCAATTATGGCTTAGGACTTTCCCTTCTCCAATAGACACGACTTTCCCGTCAGCTGAGAGATTTACTGAAAAGCCCGATCGATCCCCAATAGAATCTCCTCGAATATCACTTCCTATTTGAATCCAAGAGTTATTAAAATTTTGAAAAATTCTTACATGACCACTATCTTCTCCATTGTTATCGTTAGTCGGATCACCAATAGCGATAACTGAACCGTCAGCTGAAAGACTTACTGAATATCCGTAACCAGCCCCCTTAATATCACTACCTATTTGTTCCCAAGTGCCGTCATCGTTTTGATAAATCCGGACAAGGCTTCTATCATTGATAGCAATAACAGACCCATTAGAAGAAAGACTTACTGATCTCCCAAAGTTATCCCAGGCAGCTTCACCATCAATATCGTCTCCTATCTTTTCCCATGCATTATTAACATTTTGATAAATGCGGACAAGGCCACTATCAGATCCATTTGAATCATTCCCGGGAGCACCAATAGCAACAGTTGATCCATCAGATGACAGACTGACAGAAGAACCTGAGGTATCTCCTCCCGCTTCTCCATCAATATCACTGCCAATCTGAGTCCAGCTATCGTTGACATTCTGATAAATTCTTACAAGACCACTTTCATCAATAAATTCATTGTTAGAATCCCAATATCCATACATTGGAGCTCCTATTGCAACAATCGATCCATCACCGGAAAGACTTACTGAATGTCCTGAGGATATATTAATTTTTTTTCCATCAATATCGTTACCTACTTGAGTCCAATTATTATTGACATTTTTAAAAATTTTTACGTGACCGCGGCCACTATTTTTGTAATCTTCTGAATTATCTCCGTTCATAGGAGCACCAATAGCTACAACAGAACCATCTGCTGAAAGACTTACTGAATACCCTGATAGATCACCTTTTTCTTCCCCTATGATATCCTCGCCAATTTGAGAAAAAGCTTCAATGGTGAAAGATAAAGAGGTCTTATCAGATATTCCAGCATATGAATTACCAGAAGCATCATCAAAGGCTGTCCCATCAATTTGAACATAATATTCAGTAGAAGAAGTAAGATCCAAAGAAGGATCGATAACGATCTTGCTAGTACCAGTCCCTGTGACCTGATTACTTGTAACGTCTATCGTTTCAAAAATTGAGTCATTAGATGATTTCTTGATTGTGATATTACCTTTCTCTACATCAACAGCCTCCGAGAAATTTAGAATAATATTGTCTTCTCCAAAAATATATTCAGTTGCATCATCTACAGGCAATGAACTAGTTAAAGAAGGATTTATTTCATCAACATCATCAATGAAAATAGTCAGTGTCTGAATGGAAGAATTAGTAGAATCATCTGAGGCTTTTACAGAAACTATATAAGTATTATTGGTATCAGAGTCAGTTGGAGTCTCATAATCAGGAGCATTAACAAAAGATAAGTCACCTGTAGATTCATCTATCGTAAATTTATCTTGATCATTACTTTCTTCTAGTGACCAAGTAACTGTTTCATCAGCACTAAATGCCTTAATATTTTTAATATTTTCATTAATAGATATGCTGCTGGTCGCATCACCGCCCGATCCAGATGGTCCTGTAATAGATGGTACTTTTTCATCAACTTCTGAAAAAGAAATAGTCAGAGTTTGATCGGAGTGATTGTTCTCGGAATCAGTTGCTCGAATAACAACGACATAGGAATTCGTTAGTAAATTATTTCTCCAGTTCTCAATCGGTTCTGAAGAAGAGTAATAGAATCGTAGTTCTCCGGAGTTCTTATAAAAACTGAACATACCTTCATCAGCACCGCCAATGATTGACCAAGTAACGTTTTCATTCGCACTAAAGGTGTGAACCTGAGCGGCATAGTAGCTTAAATTAGTTTCAAGTATTGCTTTTTTACTGGTTAAATCGCCTGACCTGCCAGATGGGCCTCTAATCAACGGAGATGTATCATCAAGATCCTCAATAGTTATAGTTACAGTTTGATCGGAAGAATGATTTACCTCATCAGTTGCTCGAATTTTGACAACATAGTCATTATCAGTATTACTGTCAGTGGGGTTTTCATAGTCTGGAACTGAAGAGAATGATAAGTCTCCAGTTGATTCATCTATTAAGAATTTATCTTTATCAACCCCATCAGTAATAGACCAGGTAACAGTTTCATTAGCACTAAAAGTATGAATAGATTTACTGTTTTCATAGATAGAGATTGTACTTGTGGGATCACCTGCGTTACCAGATGGACCTTCAATATTTGGAGGCAATTCATCAACATCATTAACATTAATAATCACCGTTTGATCTGACGTATTACCCGTTTTGTCTGTTGCTCGAACGATTACTTCAAATTTATTTTCAACCGTAAAAGGTAATTCAATAATTCCAATCTTTTGATGAGCATCCCATGTATCTTTCCATAACCCTGAAGCTTGTTGGATGTAGGCTAAGTCTTTAGGTCCTCTAAAACTTGGGGCATTCTCTTCCCAATTACTAAATAAAATATTTTGTTTATCACCATTGGCATCAACCCATTGATAATATCCATCATCAAGAATAGCCCCTATCCATTTACCTTCCCAATTGTCATCATTATTTTTTAAAAAATTATCGTAGATAAAATCCTGTTCGTCTTGACTATTAACATGAACTAAATGCCCACCCAGTTCATTAGCAATTTGTTGGGCTTCAACCCAATCAATTGAATCTTCTGTTAGTAAATATTGTGATTCTTCATATGAAATAGCATGATCAAATAGATGAATACCAGGAAATTTATCAAAATCTGGCGCTTTATTAAAACTTAAAGCTCCACTATTAGAGTCGATACTAAATTTTGAAATATCATTACCGCCAATTAATGACCAAGTGACCGATTCGTTAGCAGAGAAAGTATGAACAGCTGAAAGGTTTTCGTCTATTGATTTTTCAGTTGTTGAATCACCCAGCAGGCCAGATGGACCTTTGATTTTTGGAGGTTCTCCATAATATCTAATAGTCAAATCAAATCCTGTATTAACCTCCCAATTACTTGGTTTTTCCCAAAAAGAATTACTAGTATGAACAACACCTGACTCGTCTTCATAGACAGATTGAATGCGTAAATCATCATTCCAGTCATTTATTAAATTGTCGAATGATGATTTCTTGATTGTGATATTACCTTGCCTTACATCAACAGCCTCCGAAATATTGTCTTCTCCAAAAATATATTCAGTTGCATCATCTACAGGATATAAACTAGTTAAATACGACAGTTCCAAAGGATTTATTTCATCAACATCATCAATGGAAATAGTCAGTGTCTGAATCGAAGAATTATTAGAATTATCTGATGCTTTTACAGAAACTATATAAGTATTATTGGTATCAGAGTCAGTTGGAGTCTCATAATCAGGAGCATTAACAAAAGATAAGTCACCTGTAGATTCATCTATCGTGAATTTATCTTGATCATTACCTTCTTCTAGTGACCAAGTAACTGTTTCATCAGCACTAAATGCCTTAATTTTTTTAATGTTTTCATTAATAGATATGCTGCTGGTCGCATCACCGCCCGATCCAGATGGTCCTGTAATAGATGGTACTTTTTCATCGCCTAAGACAATAAATTCAGGAAGAGTATCAATTTCATTTCCCCAAAGGTCGATATATATTTCATCTTCCTTCTTCTCTATAATTTCTACCCAATCATTATCTTCCCTCTTCGAAATCTTTACTGACTTTATAACTATAGTGTTATCAAGATCAGTATTAAAAAATAAAGCATCTATGGGGGTTTCATATTTAGATGCATCTTTATAGCGAATGACTTGATCAATAACCTGTATTTTGGAAGTTGATGAATTATTAATTAATTCTTCTAATTCATTATCTTCGATATCAAGTTGCTCTAATGATGTTATGTCCTTTGGGACAATATCACCGTAAACCTCTGGATATTCCTCGGCTGCCAAATCGAGAACATCTAATGTATTGATTAAACCTACGCCGGTTCCAATATCTAATACAGGTAAAAAACTAACCCTATCAAATAGTTCATTAATTGAATAATCACGACTTGTTATATTGGCATCAGGTAATTTAATAGTGGGGAGAGATTCTCCTGTTATTTGCTCAAAAATGGCCTCATAACTAATGAGATCACCCAAACCAGGAAGAGGAATCATAGGGAGATCCAGCTCTATTACTGGCATGTATGAAAAAAGATTTTGGTTGTTAATAAAATCACTTCCGAGATCTATATCCATAACATCTCCAAGATCTAAAACAGGTTTAATACCGATTAATTCTTTGCCTCCTCCATAAATTTCATCGAAACCTATTTCTGGCCCATCTATTTTTGCGCTTTCCTGGGGTAGAGCTAACGAAGGGACGGGGAATGAGAATAGAGTTTCATGTACTACTTCATATATATCTCCAATAGAGTTAATAGAATCAGGATCAGAACTATTAAATAAAGAGTCGAAGCCATTTGCAAAATCTAGTCCAAACGCTTCATCAAAGACCTCTAAGGTCTTCCCAAAAGTCATATTGAAAACTGGTTTATATTCAAAAATTGCTTCGTTGCCCGATAATTTTATAAAGTCAATAACGAGATCTTTAGCAAGCTCTTCATTTTCAGTAAAGACATTCTCACCATAATTTGAAATATATTCGATATTCTCATCAACCAAATAAGTATAAGCACCATCTAAATCTCCTTCTGCTAGCGCTGAAATACTATTAACTGCATTTTGTGTTACCTCAGCTTGCAACTTCTGCACACCTTGATCCATAACAATGGATTTTCCTAAATCCCTTGCAGAATTTAAAAAATTGTCTATATCTCTTATCCCTTCGACATTTAAACCTACTTCTTCTCCTATTTTTAAAAATGCATCAGTATAAAATTGTTGTGTTTTAGATACTGGATCAAAAATATAAGATTTTAAAGTTTGAGGATCTACTCCTATTACATTCCCCGCTTCATCTACAACTACTTCTACAACTTCTTCAACATAATCTATCGCATCTCCTGCAAGTTCAATTGCATTGTTGTAAAGTTTTTCGATTGGACCCCAAATCATGATTTCAAAAGAAGTTATAAATATTTAAAAATTTATTTATTTTTTATTTGTTTATCGAAGTTTATACATTAAAAAGCAATGAAACATACGGATAAAATTTAATTTAATTTACATTAATAATTTTTATGCCTTTAGCTCAATCTTATTTATTATGTTTTTGCTCATATAAATCAACGTAAAATGTTGAAATTTCAAAATTAGTGTGAAATTAAAATCAGCAACAAAAGTAGGTAATTTTTAGAGATTAATTTTTTTTCATAACTTTAGAGCGCTTGCTCAGGGCACTCTTAGGACATCTTGAAATGAAGTCTTTTCTTCTTTATGTTTTTTATTTATTAAACAGCAGGGCCAACATCACTCATAGCAGCAATATAATCATGGATCTCATCTGTTGTTCTGGTCGCATCAGTTGAAAGTGCTTTATCTGTAAGAGCATCTCCTGCAAAAGCAGCACCGAATAATTTTCTTATAACCATTAATCCATCCCCAAGAGCAGTAACACTCCCATCACCATCAACATCTAATACTTTTTCATCCATACCTGCTTGTATAAACTCATGGATCTCATCTGTTGTTCTAGTTGCATTATTTGATAGAGCTTTAGAGGTAAGAGCATCACCTGCAAAAGAAGCACCAAATAATTTCCTGATAACCATTAAGCCATCACCAAGAGCAGTAACACTACCGTCACCATCAACATCAAGGTTAAAGGTTTGACCTGTTATCGAATCAATTTCATTTCCTTCTACAGGTGAATCATTTCCATCGGATGAACTTTGATTAAAAAAATATGGGATAGATTTTATTTCTGTAATCGGATCGTATTGGAATATTTGTACCTTCCCTGCATTATCTTGTGCTGTGTTAATCAATTCACCAATGCTATTCATGGCCCATGTTGGTTCAGATGTATCATATCCAGGTGATCCAACTACAATAATTGATCCATCATCAGATAAATCGATAGAAGTACCAAAGTTATCACCTGCACGGGTTCCTCTAAGATCACTTCCTATTTTTGACCATATTTCTTCTTCTGGACTATATTGAAAAACTTTTACCAAGCCTTTCTCATCGTTTTTAGAAATTGCAACTGTATTCCCATCATTAGATAATTTAACTTTTGATCCAAATTCATGACCAATAATATTATCTTTAATATCATCACCTAATTGATCCCAATTATTTGAGGTTGAATTATATTTATAAATTTTCACTTCACCACCAAGTTCAGATTGCCAATTTATTCGATTATTACCCACCGCTATTATTGATCCATCAGAAGAAAGACTTATAGACCCCTCAAAACCTAAGTTATCAAAATTACTTTCATCCCCGCTGATAGTGTTCCCCATCTGATCCCAACTATTATCTTCAAGATCATATTTATAGATTTTTACTTGTCCCTTGATTTGTGACTGGTGATAACCAACAGCCATAATGGATCCGTCGGCTGAAATACTAATCGCGGCTCCAGATTGGTCTCCTGGCTCACCAACTATCTCACTGCCTAATTGTGTCCAGACAGTTTCATCTGAATCTGTTCCTTCTTGGTAAACTTTTACATGCCCAGAGTAGTCACCATCAACATTTGTACTATTTCTCCTTGATCCTCCAGCTATAATCAAGCCGTCATCTGTTAAATCAAGAGAGGATCCGAATTGATCCCATACTCCCTCTCCATTGAATTTGGCAGAAAGCTGCCAATCCTCATTGTCAAAATCGTATACTCTTATCTGACCATTTTGATGTTCTATTTCACTATTCTTAATCGCTGCAGAGACAATTCTCTTCCCATCAGAAGAAAGATTTAAAGAATATCCAAAGTTTTCATGAAGACCATCAATATCTGCACCTTTTTGCTCCCATTTTTCACTTGTCAAATTATACTCAAAAGCTCTTACTTGCCCGCTTGCATCATTGGTAAGTTGGGTCCAATACCATGGTTCCCCTGAACTAATCCAATCATCTTCATCAACAGATGATGGTATTGCAAGTTCTGATGCTGCTGCAATTATTAAGCCATTTGATGCAATGCTTACTGCATTTCCAAACCTTGATCCTACTTTAGTTTCACTCCCCCAAACACCAGAAATAAATGAATCACCAAAAATCGATTCTCCAATTAATTTCCAATCACCTGTTCCAAAAGTTGCTGTTACGGTTTCTTCAAATCCCTGTTTATCTTCATATGAAATGATTAATTTAATATTCTTCCCTTCATCAGAATTAGTAATTGTGTAAGTAGAATCAGTCCCTACTTCTTCCCAATCAGTTAACCCCTCAGGAGAGATCTGCCAGCTGTAAGAAAGATCACCTGTACCATCTGGATCAACACTTTCTTCGTTAACAGATAATTCTTTCCCAGTCAGGATATTGCCAATGATAGAAAAAACTGCATCCCCTTGATTAACGATAGGGATTAAAGAAGTGCTTGTTTCTGATGATTCATTAAAACCTTGTTGATCTTGATATGAAATTAAAGCTTTAATATTCTTCCCTTCATCAGAATTAGTAATTTTGTAAGTAGATTCTGTTCCTACTTCCTCCCACTCATTTTCAGCTGTTTCCTCTGTTGTATCTGCTGTTGTGTCTTCTTCAGTTTCTGTTTCAGCAGATTCTTCGTAATTAAGTTCAATATTATCTACATGCCACTTTGTTGATGTATATTCACCCATACTGGTTAAACCATAAACTTCGATATCATCTACATGCCACTTTGTTGATGTATATTCATGCACCATACCATCACCCCAATCCTCAGTGACTGTAATTGCCCTTGAGTAGAAATCTACATACGAGATATCAGAAAACTTATTTTTTAAAGTATTTACATTAACTTCCTTCTCCATTCCACCCCAATCACTACTATCTGTATTGACAACATATTCATCTCCTGATGGATTTACAATTTTGTAGGTATGAGCTCCTTCTGACCGATAGGTGAAGCCTTTTAAATCAAAATTTTCACCATCTTCTCTTGATAATCTTACTTTTGTCCAATTTGTTGCAGATCTTGATTGTATTTCTATATTATTGGTCCACCAAGTTAACCCCCCTGTATCAGGGTCAGAGATATCCTCAAATTTGTAATCACCATCCCAAATAGTTGATAAATCATGCTTATCTTCTGTTACGTTGTTTCCGGAAAAAGAGGTTGAGTAATTATCTAGATCAAGGGTAGTATCATTTTCATATGAATCAGTGAATGTAATTGCCCTTGAGTAGAAGTCTACATACGAGATATCAGAAAACTTATCTTCTAAAGTATTAGTATTAACGTCATCCTCCATTCCACCCCAATCACTACTATCTGTATTGACAACATATTCATCTCCTGATGGATTTACAATTTTGTAGGTATGAGCTCCTTCTGACCGATAGGTGAAGCCTTTTAAATCAAAATTTTCACCATCTTCTCTTGATAATCTTACTTTTGTCCAATTTGTTGCAGATCTTGATTGTATTTCTATATTATTGGTCCACCAAGTTAACCCCCCTGTATCAGGGTCAGAGATATCCTCAAATTTGTAATCACCATCCCAAATAGTTGATAAATCATGCTTATCTTCTGTTACGTTGTTTCCGGAAAAAGAGGTTGAGTAGGTATCAAATGTAAGAGTAGTTGAGATTGATTCAGCTTCTGTATTTACTGTTGTGACTTCTTCTTCTTCTACATCAGTTGAAATCTGCCAGCTGTAGGAAAGCTCACCAGTTCCATCTGGATCAACACTTTCTTCTTCAACAGATAATTTTTTACCAGTCAGAACATCGCCACTGATTGAAAATATAGCTTTCCCATTATTAAAAAAAGAAATATATAAGGAATCTGTCTCAGTTAATTCATTAAAACCCTGCTGATCTTGATATGAAATTAAAGCTTTAATATTCCTCCCTTCATCAGAATTAGTAATTTCATAAGTAGATTCTGTTCCTACTT
>QCIO01000027.1 GCA_003216635.1 Prochlorococcus sp. AG-402-L23
GGATGAAAAGGTATTAGATGTTGATGGAGATGGTAGTGTTACTGCTCTTGGTGATGGACTAATGGTTATTAGAAAATTATTTGGTGCTGCTTTTGCAGGTGATTCTCTTACAGATAAAGCACTATCAACTGATGCGACCAGAACAACAGATGAGATCCATGATTATATTGCTGCTATGAGTGATGTTGGGTTATCAATATAATTTAGTCTCGATTTTTTATGATGTAAAATGGTTGAAAAAATAACAATAACCTTTTTAGTTCTATTACTACAAAAGATAAATGATAGGAAAATGTCGAGGATTTTTACTTCAATAGAACATTTATAAGCTCTTAAATAGTAACTATAAATCTAAAATATATTTATAAAATCTATCTAGTATTGATAGATGATAAATTATTCTATACATAGTATTTAGATTTGATTACTTACTGGTTGGAGTGGACGGACTGTTATAAAATGAGAAAGTTATTTAAGTTTTAACTTCTAGGATCTCTAAAAAAACAATTTTTTTCTGCGAGATGTTCTTAAGCTAAAAGCTCAAAAACTTTTGCTTCCTTAGCTCAGCTGGATAGAGCAACTGCCTTCTAAGCAGTGGGCCGCAGGTTCGAATCCTGCAGGAAGCGTTTAATTTAACTTTAAAGATTTAACTTAATATAAATTTAAAATTAATAAGAAAGAGTTTGGGGATAAGAAAATTGCCATATTTCTTGCTAGTGAAATTCATTTAACCAATAAAGATAATTTTTTGAGTTCTCTACAATTCTATTAAAAAGGTTAGCTGATCGTAAAATTCCCGATGATGAAATATAATTTGGATAACCTTGAGATAGTTCAGTTTCCTATATTGATGATATATTCCTCTCAATAGAAAAATTAAAAATATATATATAAAAATATAAATCTTTCATGTCAGATTGCAAAACATTAAGAAATAAACGTATTGGTATAACAGCTATTGATCTAGAACAAAAAGAACATAGAGGTATAGCTGCAGTAACAAAATCATTAATAGAAATTTTATATAAGAATGGAGCAGAAATTTTTTTAATCACAAGTGTTGGATCTAAATCTTTCAAAAGAGGAAAAATCAATAAACTCTACGATCATATATATATTTCTGATGCTTTAAGTTCATTACAAAAAGGTTTTGAATATAGAAATGAATTTAAAAGAAATATTAAATATGCATTTAAATTAAAATATAAGTTAATGCTAAGTGTATTTAATCTTTATAAAAGTAATTTTAATTTAAAATATCAAATTCATTATTTGAGAGAAAATGACAAGAAAAAATATATGTATGATGATAGAGTCAATTATATACAATATATAAAAGGACTTATTCATATAGAAAACATTTTTAATCTTTGTAGATTAAGAAGCATGCGTTTAATTAATAAAGAACCTGAGTTAAATATCATTAAAAATGAATTGGATTTAATAATTACTAGTTGTCCCTTATCACTAAAAAGAAAAGATTCAAGTTCAACAGAAATAGTACAAATAATTCATGATGCTATACCTTTACAAATATCAACGCATCCTGAAAATCCAAATATTTTTTATAACAGGCTACTTGATGCTCATATGAACAGTAAATGTATATATGTGTCAAAAGAAAGTAAGAAAATAGTTAGAGGGTTCTTAAAATTTAAATCTCATAAATATAAAAGATATAGTGTGATTCACCCTTCACCATCATTAAATATTAATCAACTCGAAAAGGCATTAAATATTAAGACAATTAGATCAATAAATAAACCTTTGATACTATTTAATTCTTCAATTGTTGAAAGGAAGAAAGTAGAAAAAGCAATTTCTTATTTTGAAAAATCTGACTTAGTAAAGAGAGGTTTTTTACTATGTATCGCGGGGAAAATGCATCAAAATAAATACTGTAATTATATTAAAAATATATGTAAAGATAAAGAATATATCTTTCTTTTAGATTATGTTGATGAAGTTGAAAAAGCTTGGCTTTTTTTAAATGCATCTCTTTTAATATCAACATCATATGTTGAAGGATTTGGAGTCCCCATTTTGGACGCATTAAGTCTTAATTTACCTACATTGGCATCAAATATTCCAACTTTTAAAGAAATTAAAAAGTTAAACAAAAGTAATTTATTAGAATTGATAAATCTAAACGAAGAATTAACTTGGAAAGATAAATTAAATAAGACAAAGGCTTTAAATATAAATATAAAAGAACTTAAATTAATTAGAATAAATCACTTTAAGCATTTCATCGATAAATTTGAAAATGATTTAATTTCAAAAATTAGTAGTTATATTTAATTAATTAGGAAAGTGTCTTTTTTTATTAAATTTACTAAATTTATTATGCGAATATAATTAAATGCTTAATAGTAAAACACTATATTATTTAAAAAAAGTTATTGATTACCTTCCTAAGGAAAGAAGAAAAGAATTATTAACATTAATCCCATTATCTATTTTCGCAGGTATTTCAGAAGTAATTGTTCTTGGGCTATTAGCTAGATTATTAAATTTTATAGTTGGGCAACCAAGAGAGCCGATATCTATTATTAGTAATTTATTTAACTATGATCCTAAATATAAAATAATCATATTCATTTCAATTTTTATATTAACAAATTGGATATCCTCTTTCATTAAATTATACCTAAAAGCAAAACAATTAAAAATCAAAGCAACAATATGGAGAGATTTATCGGAATTAGCACAAAAAAATTTAATGAAACAACCTTATGAATTTTTTCTTAAAAATAATAATAGTGATTTATCGGCATCAGTACTAGTAAACATTACTCAAGTCTGTGATTCGATCATTTTACCTCTTCTAAGATCAATTAGTGGAATAGTTGTAATGATAGCTGTATCTATTGCAGTTTTATCAATAGCAAAAATAACAGCTTTATTATTGATAATTGGTTTATTATTAGGTTATCTAACTATTTCATTATTAATTATTCCACGAATAAGATTAGCAAATAAAAAGAGGTCAGAGCTTAAAATCAAAACTAATAATATTTTAAATGAATCACTTAATTCAATAATCGATATAAAGTTAACTAATTCTGAAAATTACTATAAAAATAAATATATAAAAACAGGAAGAGATTTTATTCCTATTATTTGGAGAGGGGATACTTTACCAGAAATACCTAGAGCACTTGTAGAGCCTTTTGGTATTACTTTAATATTTTTAATTGGAATAATTGGACCAATATTAACTAATAGTGACTTCGATGAAATCTTAAAAGTTATTCCATTTTTAGCCACAATATCAGCAGCGGCGTTAAAACTTACTCCACCATTACAAGATACTTTTAAAGGTTATAATTCTATTAGAGGTGGAATCCCAGATTTAATAGAAACTATAAAGATTATTGATTTGGACATATCCAAAAAAACCAAAAATAATCGAACAGATATAAACACAATAAACATCAAGAAATTTATTTATCCTAGAAAAAAAATTGCCCTTGAAAACATAAGATTTAAATACCCCGACTCTAATTCTAACGTTATAGATGGTTTAAATTTGGAAATAGAAATAGGCAAAAAGATAGCCTTTGTAGGATCTACAGGTAGCGGTAAATCAACAACTGCGAATATACTTCTTCAACTTTTAAAGCAACAAAAAGGAAACCTGTTACTAGATGGACAGCCCTTAGCACAAGAAAATATAAACAAATGGCAAATTAATTGTGCATACGTTCCACAAACTTTTTATTTAAACAATTCTACAATTTTAGAAAACATAGCTTTTGCAAAAGAAAAAAGAGAAATAAATATCGAAGAGGTTATTAAAGCACTTGAAAAGGCAAAGTTAAAAGATCTTGTTGAAAACCTACCAAATGGATTGGAAACATTTATTGGTGAAAATGGAATTATGCTTTCAGGTGGTCAAAGACAAAGACTGGCATTAGCAAGAGCTTTTTATAGAAAATCAAGATTTTTAGTTCTTGATGAAGCTACAAGTGCCTTGGATAAAAAAACAGAATCTGAGGTAATGAATTCTATCGATCTAATCAGTAACAATTGTACCTTGATTATTATTGCCCATAGATTGTCAACTATAATGAATGCAGACAAAATTTATGAATTTAATTCTGGAAAAATAATACACTCTGGAAATTTTGATGAATTGTGCAAGGTATCTGCAAGTTTTAAAGACCTTAATCTTTTAGAAAAGAAAATATTAAGAGGATGATTATTTTGCACAATTTCAATCCATAACCTTACATAACAAAACCATAAATTAGTAGGACAATTTGGGAGATTTTAAAAAAACATTGGCAAACCATATATCATCTACATTATTTTCAAAAGAATTTCTTTTTTTTAAAATTGGAATATTTTTTCTGCCTTCGGCTTTCTTTATAGCTTCAATTTTCATTTTATTATCTCTTTTTATACAAACCTTCAAAAGGTGGCATTTATTCTTTAAAGAAAAAATAAATTTAATATTAATTTTATTGAGTTTAGTAATGATATTAAGCTCTTTATTTCATACTTTTTTAAATAATACTTATTTTCAAGCTGAAATTCCAGAATATCTTTCGTGGGTAGGCCTTTTTAATTGGATACCATTTTTTTGGTTTTTTTGGGCATCTCAAGGTTTTTTAGAAACAAAGGATAAAAGAGAATCAATAAGTGATATTTTATGTTTTAGTACGATTCCAGTAATTTTTTCTGGGATTGGTCAACATTTTTTTAACTGGGTTGGACCTTTAAGATTTCTTAACGGATTAATTGTTTGGTATCAAAGGCCTATTGATGAAATTTCTGGATTAACCGGTTTATTTAATCATGCAAACTATGCAGGTTCTTGGCTTACTTTAGTTTTGCCAATTTGCATTGCCCAAATATACAGTAGCTCTAAAAAAAGCAAAAAATTTTTTTTAATATCTATCTTAATAGGTTTATTAGTCTGTATTTTCCTGACTAATTCAAGAAATGCTTGGGGGTGCACAATACTTACAATACCTTTAGTTATAGGTATTAAATCTTTTAGATGGTTCTTACCTTCTTTATTCGGTATTTTTTCTATTATTGCAATCACAACAATGAAAGCTTTTAAAGGTGAAGTTCAAGATACATTTAGAAATATAATCCCTAATAAGGTTTGGCTTGAATTTACCTATGAAGGATTCAGCTCATTGGATACAACTAGAATAGAGATCTTCAATTCTGCAAAAGAAATAATAATTGCTAATCCTTTTATAGGGACAGGTTCAGGATCTTTTCCAATTATCTATGAATTCCAAACAGGTTTTTGGAAGGGACATACACATAATTTGTTGACTGAATTTGCTATTAGTCATGGTATCCCTAGTACTATTCTATTTCTTATTTTCCTTATTAATATAATGTATATTTCATTTACAAAAATTTTTAAAGGGTCATCAAATAATATTAGTAACAAAGCTTTTTGGACAGCATCATTTATTTTTCTTCTTTCTCAAATGATTGACATTCAGTATTTTGATGGGAGAATAAGTCTTATTTTTTGGTTATTTTTAGCCTCTTTAAAATGCATAGTAGTAGAAAAAAAAATTGTTGTAAAATGATAAAAAACAATATTTTCTCTATTAAAATAATGAATAATTAATACTAATCCTTTATTATAATTTTTAATTTTTTTATCGATAATTTTTATCATTGAAATACTATAAAAGTGATATCGATTATGATTAATTTTAGAATTGGATAATTTATAAATATATAGAATCTGCAACTATTTATTTTAAAATAATTTATGGAAAATTTATTTATTTTTTTTTATTAATGAAAACAAAAAATAAGGGAAATATTGCATTAATACACGATTGGTTTTCAAGTGAATTTACTGGAGGTGCTGAAAAAGTTTTTAAGGAAATAGAAGAAATAATAATTGAGAATAAATCATATTATGAGATATTCAGTTTGGTTAATCACAATGGTAAATATCACCATTTAAAAAATAAAAAATTTTTTAATACATCATTTATACAAAACTTGCCTTTCAGCAAAAAACACTTTAAAAAATATTTACCACTTTTCCCACTAGCAATAGAACAATTTGATCTTAAAGAATATGATCTAATAATAAGTTCAAGTCATGCAGTAGCAAAAGGCGTAATTACTTCTCCGGACCAATTGCATATTAGTTATATTCATTCACCAATGAGATACGCTTGGGATCAAATGAACACCTATCTGAAAAATCCTTCATATCAGAAATTAGGAATAAATGTAATATTAAGAATAATTCTCCAAGGTTTGAGGGAATGGGATTATATAAGTAGCGTAAGAATTGATAAAATAGTTTGTAATTCTAATTTCACAGCAAAACGAGTTAAAAAATATTGGGGAAGAAATTCAACAGTCATACACCCACCTGTGGATATAAAAAAATTCTCCTCAAACAAATCAAGAAGTGATTTTTATTTAAGTGTTTCTAGATTGGTTCCTAATAAAAGAATAGATTTATTAGTAAAAGCATTCAATCAACTAAATTTACCATTAATAATTGTTGGTAGTGGCCCAGAGTACAAAAAACTAACTAAAATTGCAAAAAATAATATAAGTTTTTTAAATTATCAAGATGACCTTGCAGTCAAAAAACTAATGGAAAAATGTAGAGCTTTTGTTTATGCAGGAATAGAGGATTTTGGAATAGCACCAGTTGAAGCAATGGCAGCGGGAGCACCAATAATAGCCCTTAAAAAAGGAGGGATAATAGATACAGTTAATTGTATAAGTTCTAAAAATAAAATTCCAACTGGTCTTTTATTTAATAATCAAAGTGATAGGGAATTAAAGGAATGTATAAAATTTTTTGAAGAAAAAAAACTTTGGTTAGATTTTTCCAGCGAGGATATAAATTTTTGGGCACAAAATTTTAGTATTGAAAATTTTAAAAAGAAATTTTCAAATTTTATAGATAAATCTTTGTCGGAATTCAAATAAATCATTAACTAAAAAATATATATTTCATATTTAACTATAAAACCATTATTATTTTATAAGCTTATTCTAAGATTTGTACTATAAGATTTTCAAAAGTTTTTGTGATTTTGTATTTTCGTTGTTGTCAATAATTTTTTTAATTCCATTTTTTCTAATAATCGCATTAATTATAAAAATGGAATCAAAAGGTGCTATTTTTTATATCCAAAAAAGGATTGGGAAGAATAATAAAACTTTTTCTTGTTATAAATTCAGAACAATGAATCAGAATGCAAAATATCATCTAAAGAAAATATTGATAAAAAACCCTAATTTAAAAAATGAATTTGCAAAGACCAGAAAGATAATAAATGATCCAAGAATTACAAATAATGGGAAATTTCTCAGATTTTCAGGTTTAGACGAATTACCTCAATTAATTAATGTTTTAAAAGGAGAAATGAGTTTTATTGGGCCAAGACCAATAGTAAAAAGTGAAATTAAAAAATACGGTAATGATTTTGAAAAGGCTTTTTCAATTAAGCCTGGGATCTCTGGTTTATGGCAAGTAAGTGGTAGAAATAATCTTTCTTATGAAAAAAGAGTAGAATTAGATATCTTTTATTCTAAAAATGCAAGCTTTATACTAGATATTAAAATTTTCATAAAAACTTTAATAGTGATAATATTTCCTTTTGGCAAGGGCGCTTTTTAAAAAAAATAAATAAGATAAAATTAAAAATTGAAATTGAGAAAATTTATTTAAAAATTAAACACCAAATTAAAAATATTCTTTTTTACTGATAAAAGTATTTTAAATTTCAAAAATAAATTATTTGAATAGAGTTATTTATTATTTTATATAATGTTAAAGAAATATATAAAGTCATGGATAAACCAATAAAACAAATTTGTTGTATTGGAGCAGGCTATGTTGGGGGGCCAACTATGGCAGTAATTTCCTTAAAGTGTCCTGATATTAAAATCAATATAATTGATGTTAACCAAGAAAGAATAGATGCCTGGAATTCTGAGGACTTATCGGGATTACCAATTTATGAGCCAGGTCTAAAAGAGATTATAAGCAAGACAAGAAACAAAAATTTATTCTTTTCCACAAAAATAAAGGAATCAATTGAGAGCGCTGATATGATTTTCATTTCTGTAAATACTCCCACAAAATCAAAAGGTTTGGGTGCTGGCAAAGCAAGTGATTTAAAATGGGTAGAAAAAAGTTCCAGAGATGTAGCAAGATTCGCCAAAGGACATACGATAGTTGTAGAAAAAAGCACATTACCTGTCAGAACTGCTGAAGTCATACAAGAGATACTTAAGTCTGCAGAAAGCGATTCATCAAAAGATAATATTAATTTCAGCGTTCTGTCTAATCCTGAATTTTTATCTGAAGGGAGTGCAATAAACGACTTGTTAAATCCCGATAGAGTTTTAATAGGAGGCGATGATAAAGAAGCTATGATTTCATTAAGCAAAATTTATAAAAATTGGGTTACTGAAGATAAAATCCTTTTTACAAATATATGGAGTAGTGAACTTGCTAAACTTACTTCGAATGCTTTTTTAGCTCAAAGAATTAGTTCAATAAACTCCATAAGCGCAATTTGCGAAGTTACTGGTGCGGACATTAGAGAAGTTTCAAGAGCTATTGGCAAAGATAGTAGAATAGGATCAAAGTTTCTTGATTCTGGTCCAGGATTTGGAGGAAGTTGCTTTAAAAAAGATATCCTAAATCTTGTTTACTTGGCAGAATATTTTGGATTAACCGAAGTAGCTAATTTTTGGGAAAGCGTTGTAGAAATAAATAGCTGGCATCAAAAAAGGATTTCGGAAATTATTGTCAAAAAACTTTTCGGAACTGTGGCAAACAAAAAATTAGTAGTTTTAGGATTTGCCTTTAAAGCTAATACTAACGATACGAGAGAATCTGCAGCAATTACAATATGCAGAAATTTACTTAATGAAGGAGCAAATCTTGTAATAAATGATCCTAAAGTTTCCGCCTCTCAAATAGAAATTGATTTAAAAATAAATTCAAAAATATCTTTAGATAATGAGAATTCTTCTTTAAATGAAGAATCTGGGAGTTGGGAACATAGTAAAAATATTAGTAATCTTGAAATCTTTAATGATGCTTATGCCATAATAATCCTTACTGAATGGGAAGAGTTTAAAAAACTCAATTGGAAGGAAATAGCAAAAAAAATGGTGCACCCTGCTTGGGTTTTTGATTCAAGATCAATTGTAGATACTGATGAAATTAGAGATGCTGGTCTTAGCTTATGGCGACTTGGTGATGGCCTTAGGGATTAGTATTAGTATTTTCATAATTTTAATTAAATCAGAACTTTTACGGCCTTTGATAATAACCAGAATTAAAATACTCTTTATACCATAAAGCGAATTTCATGATTCCCGAATCAAATGAAGTATTTGGACTAAAATTAATCCAATTTTTTAACCTATTAATATCTGCAAATGTTTCTTTAACGTCACCAGGTTGCATTGGTTTCATTTTCTTTATTGCTTTAACACCCAAAGAAGATTCCAATAAATCAATAAAATCTAATAGCTTAATTGGATTATTACTTCCTACATTAAAAATCCTATGAGGCGCAAAAGAGGTTGAAGGTTCTGGTTTTTTCTCATGAAAGTTAAGATTTGAATATGGAGTTTTTAAACAACATTTATAAATAGCATCTATTACATCATCTATATATGTAAAGTCTCTCGACATTTCACCATAATTAAAGACATCAATTGGTTGCCTCCTAAGCATTGCATCTGCAAAAATCATTGGTGCCATATCTGGCCTACCCATAGGTCCATAAACAGTAAAAAATCTTAGCCCTGTCATAGGTATTTGAAAAAGATGACTATAAGAATGAGCTAATATCTCATTAGATTTTTTTGTGGCTGCATATAAACTTACAGGATGATCAACAGAAGAAGATTCATTAAAAGGAGTAATTTTATTGCCTCCATATACTGAACTACTTGATGCATAAATTAAATGTTCTACTTTATAGTTTCTACATCCTTCTAAAATATTTAAGAATCCAACTAGATTAGTCTCGACATAACTCATTGGATTTTCTATTGAATATCTAACGCCAGCTTGTGCTGCTAAATTAATTACAATATGAGGCTTATGTTTTTTAAAAATTTCATCTATCTTTTTTGAATTCTCGAGATTTTCTTTATAAAAACTCCATAAATGGTTTTGATTAATTTCTTGTATAATTTTAAGTCTTCTTCCTTTCAATAATGGATTATAATAATCATTCAAGTTATCTATCCCACAAACTTCAACTCTCTCAGACAATAATCTTCTTACAACTTCAAATCCTATAAATCCTGCAGCTCCTGTTACGAGAATTTTCTTTTTACTTAAATTCATCCTTTAGAAAATTAAAATTACAAAAGATAACTTTTCTCTTTAAACTATTTTCTACCATACTTATCCTCAAATCTAATAATATCATCTTCCCCTAAATACTCTCCACACTGTACTTCTATTATTAACAAGTCTTCTTGCCCTGGATTGGATAATTGATGTTTCAAACCTAAAGGAATAAAAGTACTTTGGTTTTCTTTTAGTTTAAAAAATTCATCCTCAATTCTTACTTGAGCAATTCCTTTTACTACAACCCAATGTTCTGATCTAAACTTATGTTTTTGCAATGAAAGAGAATGTCCAGGTTTTACTTCAATTAATTTAACTTGCCAAAATTCGTCATTAGCTATTGTTAAATATTTACCCCAGGGTCTAAAACCTGTTTTATGATTTTCAGCCTCTATCATTCCTATTTCTTTAATTTCTTTTACTAAATTCTTAACTTCCTGAGATTTATTTTTATCGGATATTAAAGTTACATCATCGGTATCTACAACAATCAATTCTTTTACTCCCAATCCGACCAATAATCTATTTTTTGAAGATTTAAAATAACTATCTTTGACATTATTTAGAAAAACTTTACCTTCAAGAACATTTCCTTCTTCATTTTTCTTCTCATATTCCCATAAAGATTTCCAACTACCAATATCCGTCCATTTTATATTTAAGGGAACTACTGAACCAATTTTAGTTTTTTCCATAACTGCCACATCTATCGAATAAGGTGGACAATCTGAGAAGTCTTTTTCTTCTATTCTTTTGAAATCTAAATCTTCTTTACTAGATTCCAAAGCTTTTTTACAACAATTAATTATTTCGGGATAGAATTTCTTAACCTCAGAAATTATTGTACTTGCTTTAAAAACAAACATCCCACTATTCCAAGAATATCTCCCATCTAGTAGAAATTCTTGGGCAAGAGTGAGGTTTGGTTTCTCAATAAATCTTTTTATCTCACTACCTTCTGAAAATTCAAAATTTAATGGTTTTTTTGACTGTATATAGCCAAAACCAGTATTTGGAAAAGTTGGCTTAATTCCAAAGGTAACTATTCTTCCATCTCTAGCCAATTCAAAAGCGTTATGTAATCCTAAATTGAAATTTTCATCACAAGACATTAAGTGATCTGAAGAAAGAATCAGCAAAATAGGATCTTTATTAGACTTTAAAGATTGTAAAGCAGCTAAAACTATCGATGGAGCAGTATTTCTCCCAATTGGTTCAAGAATAATAGAGTTTGGTTTAATTTCAATTTCTCGCATTTGTTCAGCGACTATAAACCTATGTTCCTCATTACAGATAAATATTGTATTAGAAAAATTTTTAAAATTCTTTATTCTGATTTGAGTTTGCTGCAGCAAAGAATAACTACTTTGTGAGTTTAAACTTAAGAATTGCTTAGGGAAACTTTTTCTAGAAAGTGGCCAAAGTCTGGTACCAGAACCGCCGCATAGAATAACAGGATAGATATTATTAGAAGACATAACCACTTATTATGAACAAATTATAAGTTTAATTTCTAATAAATTCAAATGTACTTGAAAAAATCTACTTCAGAAATTTGCATTAACTTTGAGTTACAAAATTAAAAGGCATAATTTCTTATAAAAATATCAACATTAGATTTAAACACAGGTCTTTTGCCAATTCCAACCATCTTTACACATATCTTCAAGGCTTTTAAGAGGTTTCCATTTCAATAAATTGTAAATTTTCGATGTATCTGCAAATGAAATTGCTATATCTCCATCCCTTCTAGATGAGAATTCATAATTAATTTTTATATTATTTACTCTCTCAAAAGTCTTAATAAGTTCCAAGACACTAAAAGGTTTTCCCTTCCCGACATTTAGAGTTAAATTGGCACTATCTCTTTCGAGCAAATATTTCAATGTAATTTTATGAACTTCAGCTAGATCAACAACATGTATATAGTCCCGGTAACAAGTACCATCAAATGTTGGCCAATCATTTCCAAAAATATAAAGTTTATCCTTTATGCCGGAGGCAACTTGGCAAATATATGGGAAGATATTTTCAGGCTTGCCTCTAGAATTTTCACCAATCAAACCAGAAGGATGAGATCCAATTGGATTAAAATATCTTAAACTTCCAACTCTCCATTTTGAGGAATCAGCATCAAAAATATTTTTCAAAATATTCTCTACTGCCGCCTTTGTATAACCATATGTATTAGAGGGATTAATAAGTGATGATTCTTTAAATGGAAGATTTTCTATGTCTCCATAAACTGTTGCACTACTACTGAACAAAATAGTCCTACAGTCATTTTCCTGCATAATATTTAGAAGATTTATTGAACCCTTAACATTGACATCCCAATAAAGGAGGGGATTTGATTTCGATTCTCTAACTGCTTTCAATCCAGCAAAATGTATTACACAATCAATTGTTTTTTTTTTCTTTTTTGAATCTAAAAATACATCTTGGAGAAAACTAGTATTTCTTATATCTCCCTCATAAAAATGAATTTTGTTTTCATCAAAATTATTGGTTAACTCAAGTATATCCCTTAATCCTTCTAAAACTTTTTTAGAGCTATTTATTAATGAATCAATAATTGTAATATCATATCCATCCTCCAATAAACTTATACAAGTATGACTACCTATGAATCCAGTTCCGCCAGTTATAAGAATATTTTTCATAATATAATGGGCTAAAGAGTATAAAATTTTTAATTTGATAAATCTTTTTTTGATTGACTATAAAAAGATTAACCCAAATAATAACCTATTATTAATAAGAGATAATTCTTATTAGTTTCAATAATATATGTTATTATCATTCAAAAGAATTTTTTATTTATTCTTTCTTGAGATAATTGATACAATCAAAGGTTTCAACTTGAATTAATGCAAATAAGTGAATTACTATTAGTAAAATAATACCATTTTATAAGATTCATACTCTTTAAATTGAATGATGAAAGAAGTTAGGAAAACAGCTTTAATAACTGGAATTACTGGACAAGATGGGAGTTATTTAGCTGAACTCCTTCTCAAAAAGGGTTATGAAGTTCATGGAATAAAAAGAAGATCTAGTTCTTTCAATACTTCTAGAATAGATAAGTTATACCAAGATCCTCATGAAAAAGATCAGAAATTCTTTTTACATTACGGAGATTTAATTGATAGTACTAATATTTTAAAAATAATTGAAAAAGTTCAGCCAGATGAAATATATAATTTAGGAGCACAAAGTCATGTAGCGGTAAGTTTTGAAACCCCAGAATATACAGCTAATTGTGATGCTTTAGGTATCCTCAGAATTCTTGAGGCTATAAGGATTCTTGACTTAACAAAAAAAACTAAAATATATCAGGCAAGTACAAGCGAGCTTTATGGACTTATTAGAGAGTCGCCTCAAAGGGAAACAACTCCTTTTTACCCTAGAAGTCCTTATGCGGTAGCAAAGTTATATGCCTACTGGATCATAGTAAATTACAGAGAAGCTTATAATATTTTTGCTTGCAATGGCATTCTTTTTAATCACGAGAGTCCAAAAAGAGGAGAAACTTTTGTTACCAGAAAAATTACTAGAGGCCTTGCAAGAATAAATGAAGGTTTAGAGAAGTGCATTTATATGGGTAATATTAATTCAAAAAGAGACTGGGGACATGCAAGGGATTACGTATATATGCAATGGTTAATGTTGCAACAGGAGAAACCTGATGATTATGTTATAGCTACTGGGAAGATGGTAAGCGTTCGAGAATTTATTGAGTTATCAAGCAAAAAGCTTGGTTGGAACAAAAATCATAATGAACCCGGAATAATATGGGAGGGATCTGGGGTTGATGAGATAGGAAGAAGAGCAGATAATAAAGAAGTTGTTATTAGAATAGATAAAAGATATTTTCGACCAACGGAGGTTGATGAATTGTTGGGAGATTCGTCCAAAGCCAAAGAAAAACTAAACTGGGAGCCTCAAATATCTTTAACACAACTTATTTCAGAAATGATAGAAGAAGATTTAAAAGAAGCAAAAAAAGAAGCAATTTTAAAAATGCAAGGGTTTTCAGTTTATAGTTCAAAAGAATAACTTTAATTAGAAATGCATAAAGGAATAAACCTTAATGAAAAAATCTTTATTGCAGGATCAAATGGAATGGTTGGCACAGCAATAAAAAAGAGTTTACTCAAATCAGGATATGGCCTTAATAAAAATAACGGTTCACTTTTAACTCCCTCAAGAAAAGAATTGGATCTTCTAAAATTTAATGAGGTAGAAGATTGGTTTAACAAAAATAAACCCACTATTGTAATATTGGCAGCCGCAAAAGTAGGAGGAATTCAAGCTAATAATTCAATGCCTGCTGACTTTATACTTGAAAATTTAAAAATACAAACTAATGTAATTGAGAATTCTTGGAAAACGAATGTTAAAAGATTTCTTTTTTTAGGAAGTAGTTGCATTTATCCTAAATTTGCTCAACAACCTATAAAGGAGGAGTCTCTTTTAGAAAGTCGCCTTGAAAAAACTAATGAATGGTACGCTATCGCAAAAATAGCGGGCCTTAAATTATGTGAGGCATTAAGAACTCAGCATGGATTTGATGCAATTTCTCTAATGCCTACTAATCTATATGGTCCTGGAGACAATTATCATCCTGATAATAGCCATGTAATGGCTGCATTAATTTCAAAATTTTCTAAAGCCACTTTAAATTCTAAACCTTATGTAGAGTGCTGGGGATCCGGTACACCGTTTAGAGAATTCTTGCATGTAGATGATCTTGGTGATGCTGTCGTATTTTGTCTTGAAAATTGGCTCCCGAATAGAGAAGATGCTCCAAAAGATAAATTTGGTAATACCTTAAATCATTTAAATATAGGAACAGGAAAAGATATTTCCATTAAGCAATTAGCAGATAAGATATGCAAATATAGTGGATTTAAAGGAAAGATCATTTGGGACAAATCAAAACCTGATGGCACTCCAAAAAAACAACTTGATATTTCAAAGATTAGCGAATTAGGTTGGCTTCCAAAAATAACATTAGATGATGGTATTAAAGAAACAATAAATTTATATAAAAAGAATTTATGGTGTATTGATCCTGATAGTACTAAACCATAAGCATCTAAAATAATTTACATGAATATAATTATTATTTAATTAGAAAAATAATAGTTTTTTTGAAATTTTTTTAAAATAGTAACACTTAGCGAACTAGATTTATTTAAAACAAATTAAATATTTAAAAATTTAGCTCCTAAAAAAATATGTTTTAATAATTAATTAAAAAACTTAATTACTTAATTTGATAAAAAGTTACTAACTTTCTTAATAATGTCTATAAATATAAAATTTTATTTTAGAGACTTTTTATATTATTTAATAATTAGGTTAGATTTAACTAATATTAAGGATTTTATGGACTGAATTATTAAATAAATATTTTAAAAATTGTTCTTATTATGTAATGATTAATTTAAAACTTTCAACTAAAAATGATGTATAATAAAAAAAAATTTAAATATGTTGCAAAAATTTCTTAATGTTTAATTTTTTTTACTTCATTACAATTTTTTTAATATCAATAATTCTCTTTAAGATTTTTATTCCAATTTACAAAAATAATATTATTGATGTACCTAATTTAAGGAGTTCTCATAATATAGCTAAGCCAACAGGAGGTGGATTAATTTTTGCTTTAATTGCTAGTTTGCTTGATTTATTCAGAAATGAATATCTATCTACTATATGTTTACCACTATCTATATTAGGATTCTTAGATGACAAAAAAAATATTTCTTCTATTTTAAGATTTTTTTTACAGTTTTTAACAGTATTAGTATTAATTTTCATTA
>QCIO01000028.1 GCA_003216635.1 Prochlorococcus sp. AG-402-L23
AACAACAGAAATTCATGATTTCATACAATCTGGTATGGATGATAAGGTTCTTGATGTTGATGGTGATGGAAGTGTTACTGCTCTTGGTGATGGATTAATGGTTATAAGAAAATTATTTGGTGCTGCTTTTGCAGGAGATGCACTTACCTCTAAAGCACTCTCAAATAATGCAACCAGATCAACAGATGAGATCCATGATTACATTGCTGCGATGAGTGATGTTGTGTCTGCAGTTTAAAAAAGGTAAATAAATGAAACTCCAACTACTCCCACCATTTTTCAAAATATTCAACAAAAGCACTTTCCTTTCATCACTGAATCAAAATACTTGCCCTGTCTTAGATGCTGAGGAGATAAAAAAGCAAGAACAGAAAGAAGCTATTGAAAGACTACATCCGTAAAATTTCAACAGAAATTTGTCAGGTCATATAAACGATGTAGCACGGTCACATTGACCCCATGCCACCCCTCGAAATCTCTTATATGGTAGATTTGCTGACTTGAAACCCACAGAACAAAAGACATCGCTTCTAACATAAAAATAAATACAAATCTCAAATGAAATCTCTTCTTGCGAGCAATAGATCTAAAGCATTATTAGGCATTGGAGTATTAGCTATTGGAATTGGTGCAATATCAAAAAAGGTTATTAGCTATCCAACAGGAGGGTGCATGAAAGGCACTCAAGAAATGACCTTTAATTGGGATAAATCCATTCTCAATAAGCCTTAAATAAGCCCAACCCTTGAAAAGCCAATAAGTATGCCTTACCAAACTATAGCTCTAAAATGTTTATATAAATAGTGTTACAGATATACTAGTGGTAAGGCACCCCTCGGCCACATCTTCTTGGAAACGCTATAGGGTTTTTTCAAAAGGATTTAATAAAATCATATAAATAGTTTCATCTACTGATTTCTCAGCGATTTTAGTTTAAATCGATACATATCTTTCAATTTTTCTTGAATATTTTAAATTTACGTCTCTTGCGATCTGTAACTTATACATGAAAGTAAATATAGACAGACTTTTATTTCAATATATGAACTTGGTAAGGCATGTTGGTAAGGCAGTTTGGTAAGGCACCCCTTAAGAGCCAAAAAAAAGACCCCTCAAAAACTGTTGGTATAACAGGTTTTTGAGAGGTAAACCGGATCCCCGTCAGTTCTCTGCTGCATCGACCTGGAAATGCCAGAAGAGGATTCAAAGTGGGCTTTCGTTTCCGATTACAAGATCGGTTTACTACCGCATCACGACAGTCTCCTCATGTCGAAAGAGAGTCAGATCAGAGCACATAAAGAAGAACTTAACCAAAGATCCAGTAACTTAACTTTAACTTATTTTTTTATCCATTTGGAGATGGCCAAATGTCTCTTACCATAGTTAATAAAAGTTGCGCTTCATCATATCTTTCTGAATGCGTTTTGCCATTTAATAAAAATGTGACATGAGCCATTTTTCTTCCCAGAATTTCTCGAGATTTGCCATAAAAATGAATATTAGAACCCTCAATTTCAGATAACATTTTAATTCTAGTTTCCATTGAGATTGGGAAATTCTTTTTTAATCCCAGTAGATTTATCATAATTGCCCCTTCACAGTTCATTTTGATTTCAGGTGGCATTATCCCAGAAGAAATGCAAACATATTGATCAAACTGACTTGAAGTGCAAGCTTCAATAGAGAAATGAGCTGAGTTATGTGTTCTAGGAGCTATTTCATTAATTAAAAGACCATTATCTCCATAGAAGAATTCAATAGCTAAAACTCCAACGTAATTAAGTTCATTGACTATTGAAGAGAAAATATTTATTGCAAATAAGTTCAAATCATATTCATTTGTTCCAGGTGCAAGAACCCAATCACAAACATGGTTTGATTGGTATGTCTCAACTATTGGAAAGAATCTTATCTTACCGGTCCTATCTCTCGAACCAACAAGAGCCAGTTCTTTTTCATACTCTATCCATTCTTCTATCAACCATTCATCAGAATTATTCTCTGTTAAAAAAGAATCTAAATCTTCTTTTGTCTTTATTTTCCTGTTCCCTTTGCCGTCATATCCACCTTTATTTGATTTTGCCATTAAAGGAAAAGTCCAATTATTGATTTCCTCATCTGAGAGACTTTTAAAATCTTCAATTCTTATCCATTTTGGACAGGGAATATTCATTCTATCTATTAATTTTTTTTGAGAAAACCTATCTACTAATGGCTTAATTGCATTAAGGCTTGGAACAAAAATATCGTTATTGTCAATTAAATTTAATTTATCAATTTTTATCCATTCATTTTCAAAAATTATTTTTTCACACTCATTAATTAATGATTTATTACCTCTTATCTTTAAAGGATCAGCTTCTATGACATGATCTGCTTTTAAACCAGCAGGATCATCACAAGATTTTGTTTGCACACATACTTCTAAATCTCTTTCTTTTGCTGCCTCCGTTAACATCAAAGCCAGTTGACCACCTCCAATTATTCCTAGGGAATAATTTTTCTTAATATCGTTTATATTTTTTTTAAAACTCATAGCATGATTTTATTACTATTTCTAATTCTTAACAACTGAATTTTTAAGTATCTAGAGCTTAGATTTTGCTAATATATAAATTATTTAATACCAAATATTTATAAATTTAACTAGGTAATCAATTGTGAATAAGAGACAAATATTAGTCCCATTAGGCGATAAGTCATACGAAGTAACTCTAGAAGCAGGGGTACTGAATAATATCAGCGAAGAACTCTTAAAAATTGGAATAACAAAGAAAAGAAAAATACTTGTGATTTCAAATGAAGAAATATCAAATTTGTATGGAGAAAAATTCTTAAATAATTTAAAGGATAATCAATTTCAGGCCAAAATGTTCCTTATAAAGGCTGGAGAATCATATAAAAACTTAAAAACCTTAAGTGAAATATATGATGTTGCATTTGAATTTGGCTTAGATAGAAATTCAATAATTATTGCCCTTGGAGGAGGAATTGTTGGAGACGTAAGTGGTTTTGCAGCTGCTACTTGGCTGAGAGGTATTGAATATATTCAGATTCCAACAACATTATTATCAATGGTTGATTCATCTGTGGGAGGAAAAACAGGAGTAAATCATCCAAAAGGTAAGAATTTAATTGGAGCTTTCAATCAACCTAGAGCAGTTTTTATTGATCCAGAAACTTTAAAAAGTTTGCCCAAAAGAGAATTTAATGCAGGCATGGCCGAAGTAATAAAATACGGAGTAATAAGAGACAAAGAACTTTTCGAATACTTAGAAACTGAAAAAAACAAGAATGAACTTATAAATCTCAAGAATGAATATCTAATTAAAATAATCAATAGTTCAATAAAAACAAAGTCTCATATTGTTTCTCAAGACGAACATGAAAATGGTGTTAGAGCAATATTAAATTATGGACATTCTTTTGGTCACGTTATTGAAAATTTATGTGGATACGGCAAATTTCTCCATGGTGAGGCAATATCAATTGGTATGAATATTGCGGGGGAAATAGCAATTGAGAAAGGGTTATGGTCTAAAGAAGAATTAGAAAGACAAAAGAATCTTTTGAGGAGTTACAATCTTCCTACTGAGATCCCAAAAATAAATAAAGAAGATGTTCTTACAATACTTATGGGCGATAAAAAAGTTCGTGATGGCAAAATGAGATTTATATTACCAAAAGAAATTGGTGCAGTAGATATATATGATGACGTAGAGGATTCATTATTTTTAAAGTTTTTTTCTTAACGCAAACAGGTTGAATTTATATTCATTTCCTCCTCCTTAAACTTATTAAAAACAAACCACTTGAAATCACCTAGACATACAGGATCTACGAGTCTAAGTAATGCCTCTCTTCTTAAAAGAGCATTTGATAAATCCTCCTTAAATTCCTGCTGAATTCCATAAAGTCTCTCTGCCAATCCAAGTGCCAACAAAGCCTCTCCTTGTTTAGTTATTCCAACAGTATTAAATCCAAGAGTCTCAGCATCATTAATTAAAGTTTCTATGCAAACATGAGATGTTAAATCGCAATTTCCAGGAGAATCTAGGACATTATTCATCATTTTTTGATTTTCATAAGAAACTATCGTCCCATCAGAATTCTTAGAGTTATAGTATTTTTTAGCTTCTTTAGCGTAATCAATTATCAATAAAATACCATTATTAATTTTTCCATAAATAGCTTTTAACCATTTTGAGTTATCTAAATGCCATTCTGTCGTCCATCTTTCGAGAGCATCTTCAGGCGGAATAGTAATTCCCAAATTACTTTTAGCAAGTTCAATACTTTTTTCTAATTCACTTGTAATTGGCATTTCATCAAAAAATAATTTATGAGATTTTTTGTCTATAGAAACTGCTTGTCGAAGTAATTTTCCTTTTGAGAGGGTTATTCTCTCTACTGGCAAAGCATCTAAAACCTCATTTGCAAGAACTATTCCATTTATATTATTTTCCTCTAGTTCTTCCAAACCTTTCCATAAAATATCAATACCTAATTTTAAAAATTCCTCCAATTTATTTTTTTGTTTTTCTACCATTCCTTCATTGGGTTCAATAATTACAAAAGAAACTCCTTCCAAAAAATTCTTGTTATTTTCTAAAAAATATTTAATTAATCCACTCATAAAGCTTCCATCACCAGCTCCAAATTCAATTACAACTAATTTCTGATTAGATAAAAAACTACTGTTGAACTGGATTAGCCAATCTTCTATTTGTTTACCAACCAAAAAAGCAAAATCATCAGATAAAGAGGGTGATGTAACAAAATCTCCTCGAACGCCTAACTCAGCTTTGCCGCTGCCGTAATAACCATTAATAGGATCATTTAAAACAAAATTCATAAAGTCATAAAAACTTATAGTCCCGCCCATTTTTATTATTTTTTTTACTAACCAATCTGGATTATTCGCGGGTAAGCTATTCATCGGCGAAAATATAAAAAGACAAAACTTATTTATGCCTTCAAAGATTAACTATTTATTGGGAATATTTCTATCTATATTAGTTTTAATTTCACATAAACCCGTTTTCGCTATAAATAATCCAAATCTCTTGCCAGAAGAAAAAACACCAGTAATTGATTTAGCTAAAACATTAAGCCCTAATCAGAAAAAATCTTTAGAGGACAAGCTCAACAATCTAGAAATTGAAAGTGGGTGGAAAATTAAATATTTATCTCAGTTTGAGAGTTCTCCAGGTAGTGCAATAAAGGACTATTGGGATTTAGATGAGACAAGTTTGTTGATAGTTGCAGATCCTAGAGGAGGAAATTTACTGAACTTTAACGTCGGAGAGGCTTATTTTAATTTTATGCCAAGGTTATTTTGGGTTGAACTTCAAACAAGATTTGGTAATCAATATTATGTGAAAGATCACGGTGAGGATGGCGCAGTATTAGAAGCAATTAATTCCGTAAAGATTTGCCTTGAAAGGGGAGGTTGTCAAGTTGTTCCTGGCCTGCCCAAAGAACAATATATATGGACTTTATGTACATCTATTCTTGGAGGTTTAGTAGCAGGTTTCGCATCTGCACCACGAAAAGAAGGTCAAGTCATATCAATTGGATTTTTAGCTCTTCTTTCTCCTTTATGGGGAATGTTGTTTGGAATTTTTGGTTTGGCACCGATAATATCCAGAACAAATGATTTATTACCTTTATTTAAAAATGGTTTAGCTTTTACAGCCGCAGGAATTACGGGTTATATCTTATCTCAAACATTATTTTCAAGATATGAAAAGCCCAAAAATACTTAGAATATGATCAGAAATATCTTTTCTTAAAAAAATTTATCTTCTTCACAAATTTCACCAGACAATGAATACCATCGATGTGAAACATGTCTTAATTCCTCTTTTTCAAACTCAATCCATGAAAAGTTAATTAATAATTTCCCATCTTCATCAGTTTTATACCTTGGCACTATAGCAGTGTTGAAATAAATTGTTCCTTTGCTATCAATTTTAAACATCTCTCTTAAACCAAGATTTCTTTTAAGCCGATTATGCATATGACCGAAAATCACAAGATCAACTTTTCTTCTCTTTTGTATTTGAGAAATAGCCACAGACAAATCTCTATCTCCCCAATCTAAAGAGGGTAACTTCCAGTCTTTTCCACAAATGCTTTTAGGTTCTGAGCCTAAACCCGAAGGGCCAGCATGAGACAAAACTATTAAAGGTATATCTTCAACACTTTCTTCTGAACATTTGATAATTTTATTTATTGAATCTTGTTCGGTAATGGGTCCATAAACGCCTTTAACTTCTTTTGAAAGATAATAGCCGCCGCCAGAACTGCATGGTCTTGCAGACAATAAATTTATTTGATTATTAAAAACTTTCAAATCCCATGCACAATATTTTTCACCTAGAACACGTATCTGCTTTGAGAGAGTTTCGCCTGTAGAATCTTTCCCTCTATCATGATTTCCTAAAATCACAAAAGTAGGGATTTTGATCTCATTGATTTTTTTAATTATTTTGATACTCCCATCAGAAATATCACCAACAAATAACACAATATTTGGGTTGATAATCGATAAAACTTTCAAGTCTAATTCAGACCATTGACCATGACAGTCACCAACAATAGCAATTTTTAAATTTGTCAGAATTTTTTCTGTTAAAAGGCATATAATCTATTTAGAGATATTCTAAATCCTGACCAGTATAACTTCTACTGCAAAAAAGAAATCAGTTCAAAACGAAGAGGATTTGATTTCTGAAATAAAGGAGCGTTGCAAAAAAGCTAATGCAATTATTCTTGCGCACTATTATCAAGCTCCAGAGATTCAGGAAATTGCGGATTTTATTGGCGATTCATTAGATCTATCTAGGAAAGCTGCAAATAATGATGCAGATATAATAATTTTTTGCGGTGTGCACTTTATGGCCGAAACCGCAAAAATACTTAGCCCTAATAAAACAGTCCTATTACCAGATATTGACGCAGGATGTTCATTAGCAGACGATTGTCCCTCAGATAAATTTCAAAAGTTCAGGGAAGACAATCCAGATCACTATGTCGTAAGTTATATAAACTGTACTGCAGAAGTAAAAGCTCAAAGTGATCTTATATGTACAAGCAGTAATGCAGTCTCATTAATAAAAAAGATACCTCAAGATAAAAAGATAATATTTGCACCAGATCAGAACCTTGGGAGATGGGTACAGAAAAATTCTGGAAGAGATCTTAAATTATGGCCTGGCAGCTGCATTGTTCATGAATCATTTAGTGAAGAAGCACTTCTAAAATTAAAATATCAAAATCCAGGATCAAAAGTAATTGCTCATCCTGAATGTAGTCAAAATTTACTAATTCTCTCAGACTTTATTGGATCAACAAGTAAGCTGCTTGATTTCGTAAGTAAAGATACATCTAAAACTTACATGGTATTAACTGAACCTGGAATAATCCATCAAATGAAGAAGAAAGAACCTAACAAAAATTTTATTGAAGTCCCCGATATAGAAGGTTGTAAATGTAACGAGTGTCCATATATGAAATTAAATACCTTAGAAAAAATTCTTGATTGTTTAAAAAATAATTCCCCGTCTATCGAACTTGACCCAGAAATAATAAGAAGAGCCTATGTACCGATAAAGAGAATGCTGGATATGAGTAATTAATTTAATGCAAATACCTGATCTTTTTTATTAATTTTTAGGAATGCATTAAGGTTTGTAGTGTTTGGATTAAATTCACTTATCTGATTATTTCTGTTAATTATATTTACTAGCTCTTTTTCACCAGCTCTATATTGTTTATCTTTTCTAGTTCCAATCTCTCTTTGTAGAATAGGGTTTATATTCATTTTTACTTCTATGTCTGGAATAATTCCAGATTTGTTTATATCAGTGCCGTTCGGAGTTAAATACTTAGCGACTGTAACAGTTAGACCAGAACCATCAACTAAAGTTCTCATGGATTGAACTAGACCTTTACCAAACGTTTTCTTCCCAACTAATTTTCCTCTTTTGTTATCTTTTATTGCACCAGAAACTATTTCACTAGCACTAGCAGAACCCTCATTAACCAAAACAACTAAGGGCTTTTTTGTTAGAGCTTGACCGTTTCCTTTTTTCGTTTCTTTTAAACCATCTTTACTTACTGTACTTACTATTACTCCTTTGTTAATGAAGTGCCTTGAGATATCAATACTTGATTCTAATAAACCTCCTGGATTACTTCTCAAGTCAAGAACATATCCTGCGACTTTTTTTGTTTCTAAATCCTTAATAGCATCTCTAGTTTCTTTTGATGCATTTGCATTAAATTGTTTAATTCTTACATAGCCAATTAATAAGCCATTTTTGGTTTGATTGACTTTACTTGATACAGATTTTATTTCAATTTTTTCTCTTGATAAAGTCTTAAAAAAGGATTGAGAACCTCTACGAATTTCAAGCTTTACTTTAGTACCTCTTTGTCCTCTTATTAATTTCACGGCCTCCTCAATATTCATACCTTCAGTAGAGATATCATCTATAGATAATATTATATCTCTAGCTTTAATTCCAGCATCAAATGCAGGGGTGCCCTCTATGGGAGAAATAATTATTAAAACATCAGATTCTTTATCTTTAACTATTTGGATACCAACTCCAGTTAATTCGCCAGAGGTATCAATTCTCATTTGATTAAATTCCTTAGGTTCTAAAAATCTTGTATAAGAATCATCTAAATTAGAAAGCATATCTCTAATCGCATCATATGCTTCATTGCTGTCTGAATATGTTTTTGATAAAACTTCTTTTCTTAGATTAATCCAATTGGACTTTTGAAATTTGCCGCTTGAATCAAGAAAATCTCTATATACAATTTGCCAAACATGATCAATTACTTCTTTATAACTATTATTTAAAACTGTTGCCTCTGCAAAATTATTTAAAAATAGCCCAGAAAAGGATGTCGCAAACAGTAATATATATTTTTTTTTAAGCAATTTTCTTATCTTCAAATAATTCGATATTTTTTATTATAAAAAGAATTTATTTATAATTCAAAAATTTGACAAATCCTTAAGGATCAATCCACTTCCCATCATCCTTAATTAGTTGGATTAAAGCATTAACCCCCTCATCTTCAGGTACTCTTTTTATCTCTTCTTTCCTTCTATATAAGGCAATAGTTCCTTTACCTTTTCCAACATAACCATAATCAGCATCTGCCATTTCTCCTGGACCATTAACAATACATCCCATTATTGCTATATCTAGACCCGTTAAATGTGAGGTAGCGTTCCTAACTTTATCTACAACTTCTTCTAGATTGAAAAGTGTTCTACCACAACTAGGGCAACTAATGTATTCAACCATTGTTTTTCTTAATCCTAAAGATTGCAAAATTGAATAGCACACTGGTATTTCCTTTTCTGGAGCTTCTGTTAAGGAAACCCTGATGGTATCTCCTAATCCCTCTGCTAAAAGCGTTCCAATTCCAGCAGTACTTTTAATCCTTCCATAATCACCATCACCAGCTTCGGTCACCCCCAAATGTAAGGGATAGTTATATCCTTCTGAGTCAAGCCTATCTGCAATCATTCTGTAAGCTGCCATCATGACAGGAGCCCTAGAAGCTTTCATAGAAATAATTATGTTATGAAAATCAAGCTCATCACAAATTTTGACGAACTCCATCGCAGATTCTGTCATTCCTAATGGCGTATCTCCATAAGTAAAAAGCATCCTCTCAGATAAAGACCCATGATTAACCCCAATCCTTAGAGCTTTGTTTTCAGCCTTTAAAACTTCAACTAAAGGGGTAAATCTTTTAAGTATTGTTTGCTTAATAGTTTCAAATTCCTCATCTGTATATTCAGTTCTTCTAGGGTCAGATTTTTCAAAAACAAACAATCCAGGATTAATTCTTACTTTATCAACATGTTTTGCAACTTCCATTGCAATTTTCATACCATTATGGTGAACATCAGCCACCAAGGGGGTGTAGATATTATTTTCTAGTAATTTTGCTTTTATATCTCCTACTGCTTTGGCATGTGCTAAGGAAGGGACAGTTAACCTTACTATTTCACAACCCACATCATGAAGTCTTTTGATAGCTAAGTAAGCATTTTCGACATCCATCGTATCTTCATTTATCATCGATTGAACTCTTACTGGATAATCACTTCCAATAGCTACATCCCCCACCATTACTGTTCTAGTTATCCTTCTCTCAATATGAGTTGAATATCTTTTGGAGAGACTATTAACCTCTTTTGATTGAGTTAATGACATTAAAATTCTTTATATTCAAAAAGGATTTCACTAAATTATACGGCATATAGTTTACCACTTACATTCTCTAGGTCTTTCAAAGTTAGATGGTAAGGTTTATTTATTTCTTTTGAAGGAAATCTCAACAAATAAGATGGATGAAAAATAACCATAATTTCTCTCCCATCTTTTTTAATCCATTGACCTCTTAAATTACTTATAGGATCTTTAACTTCTAAAATAGCTCTCATAGCAGTTGAACCAGTAAGTAATATAAATTTTGGATCAACTAGCTTTATTTGCTGTAATAACCAAGGTTTATGAATATTAATTTCTCTAGAAGTGGGTTTTCTATTATTTGGTGGACGACATTTAATTACATTACAAAAATAAACATCCTTCTTATAGTCAATCCCAGCTTGTATTAATAATTCGTTTAATAGCTTACCAGATTTACCTACATAAGGTTTTCCTTCTAAGTCTTCCTGTGCTCCAGGTGCCTCACCAATTATTAACAAATCTGCAAATACACTTCCTCTCCCAAGTACTAACCTTTTCACCGAAAATAAAACTTTAAATATTTTTATCTTAAGAACTCAAAACATGAAAATAAAATAGATTAAGAAAATGAACTAAATTAAACCATAGTGTGATAGTTTTATTTATTGTTAATTTATGCATTTGTCATTATTAAAAGTCATATTTGAAAAGTCATAAGTCAATGAGTCAAGTTAATTTATCTGATCGGGCACTTTCAATTGAGCCTTCTCTTACATTGCAGATAAGTGCTAAAGCAAATCAATTATCTGCAGAAGGAGTAGATATTTGCAATTTAAGTGCAGGAGAACCTGATTTTGATGCCCCAAAAGAAGTTATAGAGGCTACAAGCAAAGCTATATTTGATGGATTCACAAAGTACGGTCCCGCAGCGGGGAATTTAGATCTCCGAAAAGCAATTGCAAATAAACTTCAAATTCAAAACGATTTAAATTATGAATTTGAAAATGTAATGGTCACAAATGGTGCTAAGCAAGCAATATATAATCTTTTCCAAGTTTTGTTAAATACTGGAGACGAAGTTATTATTCCTTCTCCATATTGGTTAAGTTATCCCCAAATGGTTAGATTGGCGGGTGGGAAGCCAATTTTTACAAATTCTTCTGCAGAAGATGGATTTAAAATAAATATAAAAGATTTAAAGTCTAAAATCTCTTCAAAAACTAAATTTATAATTATCAATTCTCCTAATAACCCTACTGGAAGAGTTATGTCAAAGGAGGAATTATTACAAATTGCCGATTTAGTCAGAGAAAATCCAAATATCAATATTCTTTCTGATGAGATTTATGAACTAATCCTTAAAAAAGAATTTAAACACTACAGTTTATCTTCATTAGCAAATGACTTAAAAGATAGGATTTTTATAATAAATGGGTTTGCGAAAGGATGGGCTATGACTGGCTGGAGGATAGGTTATTTAGTAGGTCCCAAAGATGTAATCAAAGCATCCTCAGCATTACAAAGTCAAAGCACAAGTAATGTTTGCTCTTTTGTTCAAAAAGGTGCTTTAGAAGCTTTAAAAATTAATAATGAATTTTTCTCAATGATAAATAGCCATTATGATCAAAGAAGAAGTCTTCTCTATGAGGGCCTTAAGAATATAAATGGGATTTATATTAAAGAACCTAATGGAGCATTTTACTTATTTCCAAGATTACCTAACTCCTCAATTACTTCTTTTGATTTCTGCAATAAAGCTCTTCAAGATTATGGATTAGTTGTTGTACCTGGAAAAGCTTTTGGGGCTGACGAATGCATAAGAATATCTTGTGCAGCTTCAGAGTTAAAAATAAAATATGGACTAGAAAGGCTTGAAAAAGCAATCTCTGAATACTATTAACTAGATTCAAAAATGTTTAATTTAAAGAATCTCCTATTAAGTTCATCTCTATTTTTTTTTATTTTTTCATCACCTGCATTTTCAAATCCCAAAGTTTTAAAAGTTGGAGCAATACCTGATCAAAACCAAGATGTTTTGGACAAAAGATTTAATTTATTTTCAAAAGAATTATCTAAACAACTTAATGTAGAAGTTAAATACATTCCTGTTATTAATTATGTTGCAGCAGTAACTGGATTTAGAACTAAAGATTTAGATTTAGTTTGGTTTGGCGGTTTATCAGGAGTTCAAGCAAGATTACAAACTCCTAATTCAATTGTCATAGCTCAAAGAGATATTGATAAGGAATTTAAAAGTGTTTTTATAGTAAACAAGAATTTAGAACTTAATTCAATTTCAAACATTAAAGGACTTAAAAAACTAAAGAATTTAAGATTTACTTTTGGCTCTGAAAATTCAACTTCTGGGAGATTAATGCCAGAATATTTTTTAAATCAAGCAGGGGTAGAAATCAAACACTTTAAAAGGAAAAAAGCAGGTTTTAGTGGAAGTCATGATGCCACTATAGCTTTAGTTAATAGTGGGGCATTTGATGCTGGAGCTTTAAATAAACAAGTTTGGGAAAACAATCTTAAAAACAATCCCAAAAGAACAAGTAAATTAGAATTATTCTGGATCACCCCAGAATATGTTGACTACCATTGGATAGCTCAAGGGGATCTTGAAAATAGATTCGGGGAAGGGTTTACAAAACAACTTAAATCAGTAATTCTAAATTTAGATATAAATCAAAAATCACATAAAAAGATATTAGATATGTTCAATGCAAAAAGATTTATAAATGCAGAAGCAAAGCAGTATAAAAATATAGAGGACATCGGGAGGAAATTAAATAAAATTAGATGAATAATACTCTCTTAGAATTAAAAAATATATCTTATAAATACAAAAATAATCTGATTCTAAATAAAGTAAATTTAAAAATAAATTCAGGGGAGAAAATTGCACTTTTAGGTAAAAGCGGTTCAGGAAAAACTACACTTATATCAGTGCTTAATGGCACTATCAACCCAACTGAAGGTGAGGTTAAATTATTCAATAAAAATTTCGATGAATTAAATAGAAAGCAGAAACGAAAGATAACAACTATTTGGCAAGATTTAAGATTAATAGAAGATCTCTCAGCAGAACAAAATGTTAATTGTGGACTACTAGCAGAAAACAATTTTTATTTCGCTTTTAAAAATTTGCTAAATATAAGTTCTTTTAATAAGGCGCATAAATATATGCAATTATGCAGACTACCTAACTCTATTTATGACAAAAAAATCGGAAAACTATCTGGGGGGCAAAAACAAAGGGTGGCTATAGCTAGGGCATTAATTCAAGGATCAAATATATTACTTGCAGATGAGCCTTTTAATAATTTAGATCCTAAATTGATAACAACAATTAAAAAACTGCTGCTAGAAAATGTAGATAAAAACAATACAAAAAAATCCCCAAAGACAACATTAGTTGCACTACATAGATTAGATTTGCTTAACGATTTCGATAAAGTTATTGGAATAAGGGATGGTAAAATTTTTTTCAATATCAAAAGAAATAACTTAAAGAAGCTTCATTTAGACAAAATATATTAATTAGTTGAATAAATTAAAATTAAACTATACCTCATTATCTTTTCTTCCAATTTTGGTATGCATACCTCTAGGGTATCAATTAATAAACAATATTCATTTTGGAGGATTTAAATTATTCCAAGAATTCTTAATTTCTGCATTTAATCCCAAGATCGATAATGAAATTATTATTACCGTAATTAATCGATTAAATGAAACTATCTTAATTGGTTTTTTTAGTTGGTTAGTAAGTATTATTTTTGGAGTAATTTTTGGAATAATATCCTCAAATATTTTTTATAAAATCTTTAATATTCCAAATTTTTTCTACCGCATAATAAGGTTTTTTCTAACAATAATTAGATCTATTCACGAAGTGGTTTGGGGAATACTATTAATGCAAATATATGGAATAAATTTTTCGATAGGAATAATAGCTATATGTATACCTTATATTGCTGTTAATTCAAAAGTTTTTGCTGAACAATTAGAAACTATTGACTACAAAAATTTTGAATCTATAAATCAAATAAATGCACCTAAATTTTCTTCTTTACTAACTTTAATA
>QCIO01000029.1 GCA_003216635.1 Prochlorococcus sp. AG-402-L23
TTAGCTCATCAAATCCTTCTTTTGATGATGAGAAAGAAAGACTGGCAAGAGTTGCAGGTAATTCTCCTCCGGGGAAATTACCAAAGAAATCAGCCCATGTAATAGCTAAATATTTATCAGTAGTTGCATCATTATCAAAATCATCAGTGTCATCAACAACAGCTGGATCACCTAAAGTATTTACTAATGCAGAGACTCCATTATTATCTCCAGATGGAGTAAACAGGGAAGAATCATAATGTACTTTTAAACCGAGACCTGTTAGTGCATTTTGAGTATCAGAAGTTGTGTAAACAAGATCTAAATTAATATCTTTACCTGGAGAGAAAGTTATCTCATCACTTGATGCAGATACTGTTTGATAAGGTTCTGTTACTTCTTGAGTTTCATTATTTGTTTGACCGGAACCTGAATCGTTAGTTGGGAAAGATCCAGAACCAGAATTATCAGGTGAGGATGATTCACTGTCTGACTGATGATCTAAATCAGGATGAGTTCCATCATTATGAATTGGATCATAATCAGATGAACTCAGATTTGTTTCATTTGAATGATTGTGCCCATCCTCATTGTTCCCTTCATGCGAATGACTATAATTATGTGAATGGTTAACAGGTGTGGCTACTTCATCATTGCCATGAGAGTGATCCCATTCATGGGTATGAATTTCTTCGTTAGATTCTTCATCACTGTCATTATTAGAATCTATTGAAAAAGCTGGATAATCTTTAGATGATGTTAATAATCCAAATGGACCATTGATTAATGATTGACTAGTATTTCCTTCACCTATGAGATTTAAATTATTTGCAAATAAATATGCTGTATCTGTTATTAGATCATATTCAATAATTTCATTCGTATCATATCCAGAGATATATAGCTTCGGATTGATTAAATTGCCATTTTCACCCTTTGCACCATCTGGAGACAAGGCTAATCCCCTGGCTTTGAAATTTGAGAAATCTAGAATCTCATTTGTTGAGCCTGTATAAATATCTACAGTAATTATTTTCCCTTCTACATAATCCGAAAGATACAATTTATCAGAATAAATAACTATTCCACCTTCTGTGTCTTTAACTACATCATTTGCTAGTACAGTAGCTTTATTTGAACTATCAGCATCTACAGGTAAATTAGCCGTGTTCAAATCAATCTTAAATACTGATCCACTCATATCAGTAAAATAAAGATGTTTAGTATCTTCATTAACTACAACTGCTTGAGGTGTATTGTAGTTGGTTGCAATTGAAGTCTTACTAGGCTGGGCTTGACTTAAATCTATTTGACTAATTTCTCCCCCTGAGGCTTCTGCTATATATAGATAGTTATCCTGCTTGCTGTAATACAGAGCATTTGGATTATCCAAGCTTGTAAAGACACTTGAAGGTATATCCCCAGTTGTCTGAGAAAAAATGACATTATCGTCACCACTAATATAAAGAATCTCATTTGATAAATCTTCTGCTAGTCCTGATGCTCCATGAAAGCCCTCTCCTACAAGACTACTTGTGAGAGATGAGCCATTAACTCCAGGCGAGGTTAATTTAATAACAGTATCAGCACCGTCTGTATCATGTACGCCTTCATTAGCTACATAAAGAAAATATGGATTGACACTTTGAGAAAATGGTAATGAAGATGTTGAAATTTCACTTACAAGGGAAGATTTGCTATCAATATCATTAATTATTTCTTGATTGAAAACTAGTTTTTTCTCAAATGATTGCCCTGAAAGATCAGTTGTTTGAACTCTTACACTAAATAAATCTCTCTCCTCAAAATTTAATAAATCATCAAATATTAATTGGTTTTGATCAACAATAAATTTATCATTATCTAAATCTCCTTCACCTTTTACAAGAGTATAAGAAAATGAGTCTATTTTATCTAGATCAATGGTTGATAATTCATAGATCATTTGATCGTTATCACCTGTTTCTGATTTAAGAGAAATTTCTATATCTGAGGGGGCGGAGTTTTCATCTTGAACAGTTAATTTAATTGGGAATGGTGTTTCACTTGAAGAACCTTCATTATCAATTACTTGAAGGATGATATAACTTTCACCTAGATCATTTAATGATGGTGTACCTCTTAATTTTTTGTCATTGCCAATGCTAAGCCAACTTGGGCCTTGGATAATAGTAAATGACAAATCTTGAGATTCTGGCGCAAAAACTTCATCTTCTAGGTTGTAAGAATAGTCATTTTCAATAAGTGCCGTTCCAAGTGACCATTGATCCGCAATCCAAGTTGGCTTTTTCTTAATTGATTTATTGTCAAGCTCAATAGGTTGTAAACTTGTTACTCGGAAACCTGTAGTATCAGTTTCGTGATTACGTTTTGACGGAAATCTCCAATCACTTTGAAATTGAACGTTTTTATTTGGATTAAAAGAGCCACCCCTGATTGTAGAGTTTTTAGATTCATGTCCTATTTCTTCTTCCAACCATTCCATCACATTTCCAGTCTGATCTAAAGTGCCGTAAAAGCTTGGACTTTCTATACTTCCTACTGAAGATGGTTCTTCTGCTTTTAGAATGACATCTGATAATCCATTTTCAGTGGCATATTTTTTATATCCTCTGTAACCTTTATTTCGTTCTCCGATAAATGATTTAAGTTCGATGTCTTCAAAATTTTCTTCAAAGATTATTTTCTCATCATCAGTTAGTTTTATATTGTCTAAAGCCCACCACCAGTTATCCTCTCCTTCATAATTCCATGAAATAGTTAATGATTTCGCTTCAGGGGGGACTTGTAAGTCTAATTTTTCAGATTTATTAACACCATATTTTAATAGTGGGGGTATTTCTTTTAATACTGTTTCTGAACCTCCATCAAATGAAACAACTACGCTCCCTACCTGAGGAGATCTTCTCCAACTAGAGTCATAAGACAAGGTTAATTCTTTCCCTGAGGCTCCTGAAATATTTATAGGAGGAGTTGAAAGCGTAGAATTTATTTTACCTTCATTTTCAATCTTATAATTATTAGAGTCTATAACTGCTATAACACCTTCCCCATTTAGAAAAGTTTCTCGACCGTCATCGGGGGAGTTTATCTGCCATGATTTTGGATTTAAGAATGTCCATCCATTAAATTCTCGCGATTCCTCATTTGATAATTTTTTACTATGATTGTCTCCAAAGGAAATTTTCCATCCCAAAGGAGCATCCCCTGACCAATCGCCTATACTTGAATTTCCTGTGTAATAAGCAGATTTATACCATTCATCTTCACTAGCAAGTGCTACAGCTCCATTTTCCCATTCACTCCAACTTCTTGGATTACCCCTGCTCTGACCAGAATCAATGCTATTATAAGTACCTTTTTCTGTATCACCACTCGTGAGCCAATTACAGAATCTAAGAGCATCTCGATAATCAACATAATTAACAGGATGCGTTTCATATCCATCTTCTACTTCATAGATATAATTTCCCGATTCTCCAGAACGTTTGATACGCATTTTTTCATTAAATAGATCACTACTTCCTCGATCAGAAGTTTTTTTGGCAACTTTGTTCAGAAATTCACAATACTGGGAATTTGTTATCTCATATTTACTTATATAAAAGTCATAAGGAACAGATCCATAACCTGTCCAATCTTTTTTGTTTCCTGCATTACCTACAAAAACGGTAGGAATCTCTATTGCTTTTGCTTCTGCAAAAGGTCTGGTAAATTCCCAAATATCTCCAACTATTTTGGAGTCTTCTGTAACAGTATCAATTCTCCAGAAATAGGTTTCTCCATTAACTAAGGGTTCTCTAGGTGAAAAAATATTATTAGTTTGATTAGTTATGAACTCTAAATTATCTGGATCTGTCCCAAAATAAACATCATGCGAAATTGCATTTATTCCCTCTAGCCAAATTAAATCTGCATCTGATTTGACTCTTGGTGATTTATTAAAGGGGATTGGACTTTTTGCTTTTTCAATTTTATGTCCTGGGATCCAATAATTTAATTCATTTAGGGGATCATACTCATATGGACCTATATCTGGTGCAGAGCCTATAAAATCATCATTAAATCCTGGTTTATGTGTTCCCTTGTCAATCAATGATGAATCTTTTTTTGGCCTAAAATCAAAATTACTAACGTCCCTTAATTCATCTTGAATAGGAGTATTACGTTCTCTAAGATTTGAATTCCCAGTTTTATTGATTGGATTTAAAACTGGAATAGATGTATTGATATTACCTGCATTATTATGAACAATAGAATTCTCATTTCCTTTTTTAGTTTCGCTGCCTCTTCTTCCCGGAGCTCTAAATTCATATACATTAACTTCGACTCCATCAACTATGGGATTTAGTCCTTGACTTTCAACATCATAACCATCTAAATATCCATAAAATTTATCATGAGATATACCAATATCATAGGCTGAATTATTAAAGGCAAGATTATTCAATAGTGTATGTTGATCACCTTTAAATCTAAAACCTCTTCGGTTATCAAAAGATATATTATGGTGAGCCGTTCCACCAATTCCAGCAGGATCTCCATCAAATCGAATGCCATTTCGTCCGGGCATATCATATATCCAATTATTTCTGACAGTTATCCCAATAGCAGCTCCGCGATTTACTTGAATTCCTGAATCGTCGCCATGAAAAAAATAATCGTAGATTCTATTTAATTCGACAAGACCTTTACCTCCCTTCTGGGCATGTTTTAATCCAACTTTTCCTAATCCCCCATAACCTATAGAATGAGCTGTATTTCTTCTTATAGTAAGATCTTTTTGAACTCTGCCACTTGTTATAGCTCCCCCTCCTCTAGGTTTATTATGAAAATAACTATTTTCTATTTTGTATCCTGAGCCATTTGGTCCTAAATCAAGAAAACTTGAGTAAGAATTGGCGAATTCACAATTAATCCAACTTAAATTATTTCCTCCTCCTGCATTATTTCTAATTTCTAATATTCCTTGATTATATTCTGCTGTCAGATTCTGAGCATCTTCGCCCAGCATATGTTTATTGTGTCCTGAATATAGAAATTTACTATTTTCAAAAGTTATATCTTTAGATCTGTAAAAATTAAATGTACCAGTTCTCAATGTAATTCCATTAAATACAAGATTAGAAGAATTTTTTATCTTAAGTAAAACATCACCCTCTTTATGTTCATTTTCAAAATAACCTCTAGCGTTTATTTGTACTGAATTAGGGTCAACATTATCACTAAGCCACAAATACAATTGGTTTGTTTTTTTGTCAAAAAACCATTCTTTAGGGCTGTCAAGTACACTTAAATGGCCAGTAATATAAAAATCTTTTATAGTTTCGCCATTATCAAAAGTTGTTTCAAATGTAGATTCCCCTTTATTATGATTTGTTATTTGATAAACTTTTGTTCCTATATTTTCAGGAACAATTACAGCGCCTTCAAGACTAATGTTTAAATCAGCTAAACTATTCTTCTCACTGTTATTTTTAAACAAATTTTTATTTTCATTATTAGTAATTAAAGTTGCTTGACTTCTCGTATTATCAACATCCCAATAACTATAAGGAGTTGGATTTTCAGAGTTTGAATTATCTAATTCATCCCAATTCTTTTCAATATTTGGCCAACGTGCGCCAGTTAGCATCTTATCTTCAAAAAATAGTTGAGTAACATCAAAATCAACCGTTGTTTTCCAAATATTTTCATCATGGATTCCCCATTCTGTTGAAATCTCTTTTTCTCCAGAAATTATTACTTCTTCATCTAAATAATTTTTAAAAGTAATTGGATTGCCTTCTTCTCCATTAAGATCTTCGATATTTATTTTTTCTTTATAAGTACCTTCTCTTATAAAAATTGTATCTCCTGCCTCAACTCTGGATATAGCATTATTTATTGACCTAAGTGGTAAATCTAAGGTTCCTGGATTATTATCATCCCCATTCGTGGAAACGTAATATGTATTTCTTGTATTTTCAGACATTAGTTTATGGTTGTAATCTCTGTTACTAAATAATATAAAGGGCCATGTTATTGTTCAACGAAAAATTAAAAATAATATATTTAAAACAATAAAATAATTTTTAATTAATACATAAAAAGATATTTTTGTGTTCAAAAAGAGTTGAAAGTAGTAAGCGTTTCATGAATAATACAAATGAAGAAATTTAATCCTCTGGAAATTATGTACATTCAAAACTAGAGAAAATGAAATATCAATCATTGCCGTCAATACTTTACCTCTTCAAATATAAATTTAGTGGTATTGAGCCTAACAATAACGTTACTCTTCGGTTATTGGATACCCTTACTGAAGAAAAAGATCTTATATAATAAAGAGTTCAAACAATAAAAGTTTTGGTACTTCCGTGAATATAGTTAATTATTTGTCAATTTTCCTCTTTAATAAAGTTCAATATGGCAAAACCAACTTTATTATTCTTTGGATTTTTATCCTAATTTGGGATATTTGATGATTTGATAATTTCCCATGCTTCTGATGAGCTGTCTGCATATTGGAAAAGATTTAAGTGTTCATCTGCAATTAATCCAAGATCAGCTAAATATTCGAAGTTAATTAACTTATTCCAATACTGTCTACCAAAAAGTATGATTGGAATTTTAGTTTTCATGCCTGTTTGACAAAGTGTCAATAGTTCAAATAATTCATCTAATGTTCCAAAACCTCCAGGAAAAAATACAGCAGCTACAGATCGCATAACAAAATGGATCTTTCTTAATGCAAAATAATTAAATTTAAAGCAAAGACCTGGAGTAATAAAAGCATTAGGGATTTGTTCATTAGGGAGATCGATATTTAACCCTATAGACTTACAATTTGCTTCAAATGCACCTCTATTAGCAGCTTCCATAATTCCTGGCCCCCCACCTGTCACAATCACATGAGAGTTACAGTTTTTATTTTGATTATTAATTGAAGCAAGTTTTGAAAACCCCCTTGCGGATTGATAGTAGTGACTAATTAGTAGCAAATTTTTTAGCCTATTTAAATTTCGTTTTAGAAGTATCGATTTAGGCTTTTTTTTAATTAACTCTTCTATATTTTCAATTTTCTTTTTTGTATCTGATTCTTCTGTAATACTTGCGCCTCCAAAAATAATTATTGTTGAAAGAATTTTATTTTCTTCAAGGATTAAATCTGGTTTAGTAATTTCTAGAAGCATTCTGACTCCACGCATTTCATTTCGGCTAAGTAAACCAATATCTTCGTGAGCCAATTTATAAGTATCAGAATTAATAATTAAATTTAGGTTTTTAAAATTATTAAATTTAGGCGATATATGCGTTTTTGTTTTTTTCATTTCAAACAAGAGTTTTAACTTTTCTTTCTGGAGGATTAAAATGGATTCTTTTGATTTTGTTATTTTCGTAAATCCAATAAACAGGTGGGCTTTTTCTTGCCTTAACTAAATTAATTTTGTCTAATTTTTGAGGGATAAATTCTTTAGCAGGATCAAAAAATTTATCTCTTTTGGGTTGATTTAAAACAATACTGCCTTCTCTACCTGAGATTGATCTGTGATAAGTTCCTATAGGAATTTCTAATGCTCCCATAGATCTATTTAAAAAAATCACATGATGAGGTTCGTCCCATGAAGGATTTATCAAAATAAATTTCCTCTCCCCGGTAATAACTAAATTGTGGTCAATTTGATGATTGTGAACGTAATATTGCTCATCTTTTAAATCATCTGGAGGAGATATAGCTTCTCCAGAATGGATCACAACATCAGAACCATTAGAGATACCTATGCCTGCATCGAAGAATGTGACTTTTGGAGTCTCTCTAAAAACATTTATTGGGAAGAATCTTAATTCCATAGTGCTAATTACCTTTTAGAAAATTTATAAATACGATTAAAAATTTATTTACTTTTAAAAAACAACTATTTTTTGATTTTTAATTGCAACAAACCAAGCAATCTACTTGATTTGGATAATCTATACATTCTTTATTTAATGTTTCTTCTAAATAATCCACTTTCTTTACATAATCAAGATCTTTTAATTCTTTGTTTGGAACCGTGAATTGTGTTTGTAGTTTCATCTTCTGTTCTCCTAATTAATACTGTTTTTTGAATCCATTCCAAGTTTGAGAAAACCTTAATCCCAGATAAGAAATTAAAATTGTCCAAAATAAAATCTCTATACCTAAATTAGTCATTTGCTCGTCCTCCTTTCTCTCTGATTATTCTTTAGTACGGGTATTATGTAAAAATCAAGCGTAAGAATACCTAAAAGTTAAAGTTTTAATCACAAAAAATCTTGCAATTGTTGTTAATAGGATGTTCTGCACATTCGTTATTCCAATAAGCTTCAATTTCTTTAAGCTTATTATTAAATGAAAGATCTTTTTTATCCAAATTAATTTCTTGGATAGTAAATGTGTCATTTAGTACCATAAGATTACACCTGGACTACACCTATGTTCTAATTCATTTGAAAAATAAATTTCAATTTTTTATGTGTGCGGTTAGAGGCACAAAATTGTACGGATTAAGGATCAAAAAAAATCTCAAATTATAAATAATTGCAAGAAAAATATCCTCAATAAATTTATTCCAACTTTAAAAAATTTTGTATAAATTTTGCTAGAAATCATATCCCCTTAATATCTTTTTAGGTCTGCCAGTATCAATCAATCATCTAATCTATCTGCATATTCTCTTAAAATCTCAGCCATCTTCTGAGGTGGAATTTCTTGTTGATATTCTCTACATAAATCAAAAAATTTATCTAAGAAATCTTTCATTGAAGAGGACATAAAAATTAGCGTTTAATTTTAAAAGTGTAGTATGCAAACCCGCCAAGCAATAAAAGACTCACAACCCCATAAGTAATCGCTATGCCGTATATGTATGTCATTTATTTATAAAGACATAAGCAGAATATAAGTAAACTAGGAAAACTCCAATAGCAATGGAACTTCCATAAATAAGAAAGTTCCAAAATCTATATAATTTAGGTTTTTTAAATTCTTTTTCTTCTTCTTTAGTAATCATTTATTTTCTTTTTCTTTTCTGGCAGCATTACCTTTTGCTCTTAATACCAAAGTTATCGTAATGGCAGCGCTTAATATTACAGCATCAATTAATAGGTGCGGGGAAATATTCATCAGCTGATACGAGAAATAAGAAAAGTCATTATCTTTTCGGAAAAAAATCTATTTGACAGCAAAAAAGAGGGGTTTATCCCTCTAAGTTTAGATCGACTGTCAATCACTGTCTATTTTAGCTTTTTAGTTTCTCTTAAAAAAAACAGTATTTTATTTAGCCAGAGCAAGAGAAGGCACCTGCAAGAATATTTTTAAAAATTGGTGCTTGACCCAAGGCATACAAAAAGAAAGTTGATGATGCGAGAGTAATAGCTATTTTTGAAGCCCTGTTAACTTTCAAATTTGAGACTTTTGCAAATGCAGAGTTCATTTTTTTATTAATATAATTCATTCATATTAGCTGAATAGTTAAAAAGTTCAGCATCAATATTTACCAAAAAATAATTTTATTGCTCCTTTTTCTCAGCTTGCATTTTTACTAGTTCAAATTCTTTTTTAGAAACTATTCTGATTTTGTATGCTGGATATCTTGTCTTCCACCATTTATTGATCGAAATGGCTACTCCTTCTAAATTTTGGGTACAAATATTGACCCATAGAATCTTAGTTTCAACTTCTTTGTAGAATTCCCAACTTGTAGGAGAAGCCATTAATAATCGCAAATGAAAAAATTTATAATTGTTGAAAAAATTAAATAAATTTTGGTATATGGTCCATAAGCTAAACCTTTTGTTTTTTTAATAAGAGGATTTAGTTGAAGATATAGCGTTTTCATTAAGTGGTAATAAAAAACTTTAAACAAAAGATTTAAATCACTTTCGCCTTCTAGGAAAGTATTACTTCTATTTTAGAACAAGTTTCAATTAAAAAATATCATCGCAAAGAAGGGGCCAAATATTGACCCCTCTTGGTGAAACTCTTCCAAAGAAACACCATTAAAATTTTACTCTGAAAGTTGCAAAGTTAAACAAATTAACAAAATCAAGATTAACAATTTATGCGGCCTTTTTAAAAGGGTTCATATTCCTTAAAAAGCTATTACTTTTGCGCGTACTCATTTTTCTATATCTTTGATTTATATCCAGAATATACTTCCTAGCTTTCTTATCACTTTCAATTTTCTTTTTTTGAAGACGTAAAGCTCTTAAATCTTCTATTGACATGAGGCCATCATCGTCGTTGAAATTTAAATAATCAAATTGCATCAGTTTAAGAAATTAAGTTTCTTCTTTAAGTGCAAGATTAACAACCTTATTTTTATTTGCAATAGAGATAATTAACCAAGTTAACTCAAATTAGTTATTGAATTTTCAGAAAGCTATGTATTTAAGTATTAAAAACTTTCTAAAATCAAGAAAAACTTTTGATTGACTTTGATGGGACTTCTACAGATACAAATGATTCTCCATAATGAGATTCGGCTGATCTTATTAGTAACAAGTAAAAGAAATTTACTAAAGCTTTCTCCATCAGGATTTAGTAACTAATTTAAATAAACTCATCATTTTTGTAATAGCAATATACAAAATAAATTTATTAAGCAATCAAGATATTTAGCTTATAAAGCATAGTTACATATTAATGAAGAAAAATTTGAACTCTCAGGCTTTAGGCAGCGGACTAAATCCTCGTGGAGTATTGGACTTTAGCCCGCTCTATTTTTTTAGCAAAAGAAAAATATCACTGCAAGGTAACTAGATCACCAATTTTTATGTTTGATTCTGAATGAGCCCTTATTGGTTAATTGATCAAGAGTATCTGAGCATAGGTTGGTATTGTTTGTTGTATAAGTATGCTACAAAACTATTGTTATATCAATAGATTCAGTATTTTTGCTCATTGATATATTCATTCTTAGAATAATATTATTGTTGATGCCTAAAGAAGGTTTGATTTTGAAAAAAATAATTAAATTTTTTAAATTACTTAAGAGAAGAATTGAAATTCTCAATGCAGAGGCTGAATTGGAATTTATATTGGAAAATAAATAATGGGATTCCCACATTGCCCTATTTGTGTAGTTCTAGCATTTGTTTCAGTTTTTATGGGATTTACTCGTAGTTATATGTTCTATATTCTTTTTAGGGAGTTTCTGAGAGCAGAATCTAATTTTAAATTTAAGTTTAGTTTCTATTAATTGTTGACATCTAAGTATAAATACTTTATAAATAGATTGTAGTGAATACTACAAAATCGTCCGATCTACCATCTGATAGACCGCAGTAGGACTCAAGCCATAGGACGGGGACTTGAGCAGGTTTAGGAGCTGCATCATGGTAAACATGTATTTCAATGGAAAGTCATTCGTATATTGTAGAAAACAAGAAGAAAAGGTTATAAAGCTTACTTATAGAGGATCTATTTACTTGAAATAAGTTTTCTAATTTCTTTTTTAAAAAAGTTAGTACATTTATTGAAGTTTTTGAACTCAGTACTTATTAATGCTTTATAAGAAAAACTTATTGTGGAGATATTTTTTACCTATTTAAAAATTTATATATTCGTATATTTAGTAACGAGAAATTAATTTTAAAATAACTATTTTGTAATTATATTTTTTAAAAGGTTATGCAACCTATTTCTGAAGAACTTTACAAAAAAATAGTTGAGAGTTCTAAAAAATGAGTAAGTTACTAATTGCTTTATTAGCATTAGATATAGGCGTTAGTCTGTCTAAAGTTTTTATTTTTACCTGAAAATCAAATTACTTAATAAAATAAGCAATTGTTTTCTAAAAAAAGAAATAGTTACTGGGTATTCTTTAATTGATGTATTTATTTTATAAAATAAAAAATTAAACCAATAAAAGAGCTACCTAAAAGTAGAAGCACCATTAAAAGAGCTATTAACTTTGCTAATCCCATAAAGATAAATCCGAATTTCCTGTAGATCTTTGCATCCAGTGAATTTTCCAAACATTATTTACTTTTTTAAAAATTGAAGTAACTGTTGGTAAGTCATCATTAGGTGTTCCTTTAAAAGTAAATTTTGAACCTAGTGTAAAAATGCACATTACTATATTTTCGCTTAAAAATTCGAATCGGTGAATTTTGGTTATTTCTGCCTTTTCTTGAACTATATCACCAGTAATCATTTGTTCGAACCCTTTTGCATCTATAGGATTACCACTTGGTCTTATGAATAGAAAATCTGGAGTTGCATTGTCAACAAAAAATGAGGCCATTTTTTTTGGATTAGCAAACTCATTTAATAATGAAATTATTGTTTCTTTATCATTCATAAAAAAAGGGACGTAACGCTTATAGTTTAGATCTACTTTTTAAAATGTACAATTCGAAATGGGATAATTCTAAAAAAAATTCGTTAGGATGTTCGAAATAATTAGATTTTTAATGTAAATCATGATCAATTCATTCAACACATTATTGCCCGTTGGCAAAAAGCTCAAAAAATATTTGCCTTTTTTTATTGGATTTAAATTACTTACATTTACTGGCTTTCTTACTTATTTAATTAATCGCTAATTGATATAACATTAACAATAAAGTTTAACTAAATTAAAATCTATTGAATAAAGAAGAACGAACTAAAAGATTTAAGTCAATGTCAAGTATGCAAAGACAAGAATTGATATTAAAGAAAATGAAAGAGAGAGGCATAGAGGTGGGAAGTGGAATTCCTAATAAAAAATACGATAGCAAAGAGGTTTATGAATTAATTCATATTGCGAATTGCTTTCCAGAATTAAGAGAGAGAAAAAAAAATATTTAGTTTTCTTTAATTAAGTTATTTATTTTGGTTCCCTTATTGCAGAAATAATTTATCCACCTATCAATCCGAGATTAAAAAATAATGCTCTTTGATGGAAAGGAAATACATGAAAAATTATTGTTGTTGGAATAAGAAATAGTAATAAAAAGAATGAACCGATTTTTTGTTTTTCACCAAATATAAAAATCTAGTACCCAAGATAATAAATATAATGGCGCCCACTAGAAGAATAGATGAAATTTGTTCAGGAATGCCTTTTGTAGAAATATATTCAACTGT
>QCIO01000030.1 GCA_003216635.1 Prochlorococcus sp. AG-402-L23
GAATAGATATAAATAAATTTAGAAATATAATTTTTACTTATTTCGATACATATGGGGGTAAAGAATATCCTGAATTCCCAGTTGAAAATAGGATTATTAAATTAGTTCCTAGAAAGATATCAAATTATATATCTGATAAAAAAATGCTTGGCCAATTAATTGATAAATATAATTTAAACAATATTTTTCCTAAAACTCATTTTGATATTAGAAGTGCTCTAAAAGTATATCAAAAAAATAAATCTATGAAACTTGCCTATATTAAAAACAGATATGGAACAGGCGGGAAACAAGTTAGATGTATTCATAGTTCAGATATTCAATCGGTTCACCTTGCTAAAGATGAAATTATTCAAGAAGAGGTACAAAACATCTTTTTAATTAATTCTAGAAAAATAACTATTAGATTATATTTAATTATTTTTGATAAATGTTTATTACTTAGCAAATATGCGTGGGGGATGATTCATGGTGAGGAATATGATAAAAATAATCCTAATTATGATATTCAAATAAAGCATGAAGGTTATATTAATAAGAATTCAAAGATTAAAATGTTTCCATTAGAGGAATCAAAAGAGGCAAATCAATGGTTTAATTCTTCAGTAAAGAAAATTCGTGAATCTTCTGTTTTATATGAAGAAATAAGATTAAATACTAATAAAGATAATTATATTATTCTTGGGATTGATGGAATTCCAACTCAAAAAAATGAGGTTATGTTTATAGAAGTTAATTCATATCCTAATTTTTATCATGTAGAAAAAATTAATAATAAAGTTAACATCCCGATGATAAGTAGTGTTATAAATCTAATCCTTGGGGAAAAAAATTCTTCAGAATTTATCCAAGTTTAAAAAGTAAATTTTATACAAAAACTAAGAAATACTTAGAGAAATTTGTTTTATTATATCTATACTTAAAACACATCTAAATGATAATTATTTATACTATGTCTAATACCATTAAAAACAGAAATCGATTTTGTCTAAAAGGCTTACCGAAAAACAAAAAGAAGAAATAATAAAACTTTTTACTTCTGGAGAGAATATTGAAAATTTATCCAAAAAATTTAACTGTACTCAATTAACTATTTCAAGGAATTTAAAGAAGAAAATTGATGAAGAAAAATATCAGGAGTTAATTCTTAAAAGTAAAAAATCCATAAAATCTCTCGATAATAAAAAACAAAAGAGTAATTCTCAATCAACAATTCAACAAAAAAATAAAAATCAAACCACTAGTCGGAATGATGAAATATTTTTAGATAATGATTTTGGAAAAGAAAATTTATCATTGGATTCATTTATAGAAATAGCTCCTTTGGATTATGTAATAGATAATTCTAATCGAAAAGAGTTATCATCAGTTCCTATTTCAGATGTAGATTTACCTAATAATGTTTATATGATTGTAGATAAGAAAGTTGAGTTACAAATAAAATTATTAAAAGATTATCCAGAATGGGATTTTCTTCCAATTGATGATTTAAATAGAAAAACAATAGAGATATATCTTGATTTAAAAATTGCAAAGAGATTTTGTAATAATGAACAAAAGGTGATTAAGGTGCCAAACTCCAATGTATTTAAAATTGTGGCCCCAATACTTATTTCAAGAGGAATTTCTAGAATTGTTAGTTCTGATAAACTTATTTCCCTTTAGAGTCTCTATTTTTATCAAAATTCTGAGTTAATAAGCCCCCCAAAAAAGATCCCGTTATGAAACTTGAACCCACGATAAAAGAAATAGGTAGATATATTGTATAGTCTATTAATAAATTCACTTTGCTTTTATTTGAACTATTTTGTATCCCAATAATTAGACATATAAACAAACAGGAATTGAAAATCAAATTCAAAGATAATTTTTTAATTAAAAACTGCATATATTTAGAATTTACTTTAAGCATAATTTAAATTATAAATTATACTTTTTTTTATACCATTTTTCTTGGCTAGGTATTTAGAGGCCTCTGATAGGGTTAATCCTGCTTTGATTAATTCATTAAGTTCTTTTTTGATATTTGACATGCTTAATTTTAAATCTCTTTTTTTATTAATACCTTTTATAACAATTGTTATCTCACCAATAATATCCTTCTCTCTGAAAAACTCTATTACATCATCAATAGTATTACCAACATGTTCTTCAAATTTTTTTGTTAATTCTCGTGCAATTTCAATTTCTCTTTCTCCACCACAAAATTCAGATAGTTCTTTTAACAAACTCTTTAGTCGATGAGGTGATTCATAAATTATTGTAGTCTTTTCATTTGTGCTAATTTCTAAAAGAATTTTTTCTCTTTCACTTTTCTTTTTTGGAAGAAAACCTTCAAATACAAAACTAGAGGAGGGCATTCCACTAGAAACGAGTGCTGTTATTGCAGCACATGCACCAGGAATACAAATTACATCAAAACCCTCAGATTTTATACTTTTTGCGATATCTTCTCCTGGATCGCAAATTCCTGGCATCCCAGCATCACTTACCAATGCTATTGATTTCCCTTCTTTGAGATCATTAATTATCTTTGGTATTTTTCTTAATGAATTATGTTTATTAAAACTTATAAGCCTATTAGAAATTATAAATTTATTCATTATTTTTTTTGTTTGCCGAGTATCTTCACAAGCAATTAAAGAAACATTTTTTAGGATTTTTAATGCTCTTGGGGATATATCGTCCAGATTACCAATTGGAGTTCCAACTATATATAAAGTTCCATTTTCTGGCTCTTCTCCTCTATGAGATAATAAGGAATACTTTTTCATTTAATGCTTAAATTACCTTTTGGAGTAGATATTAATAATCTTATCGATGATCTGAGAATTTTCAGCTGGGAAGCCGCGGATATTTTTTATTATTATTCTAATTTGATAAAAGATTCAAATAATAAAGTCAATATTCTTAAAAATAAGCATAATGAAGATCCTGTAACACTAGCTGATTTGAAAGTGAATGAACTAATAATTAATAGAATTAATGGAAAATACAAAAATATTAGTTGGGAGATTTTAAGTGAGGAAAACGTAAAGATATCTCCTGAAAATTCACATATTAATACTGACTGGATTTGGGTTCTTGATCCTCTTGATGGGACTAAAGACTTTCTGCAATGTACAGAAAATTATGCAATGCATTTAGCCTTAAATTATAAAAATAAACCTTATTTAGGGATTGTATTAATTCCAGAAAAAAATGAGTTATGGATTGCAGATGGAGAAAAGGTATGGCTTGAAAAAAGAGATGGCTCAAAACTTAAACCAACTCTCTTTACTAAGAAAAGTCTTCAAGATATGACTTTAGCAACAAGTAAAAATCATAGAAATGAAACATTAAATAATTTAATACAAAAAATTAATTTTAATGAGGTTAAGATAATGGGAAGTATAGGTTGTAAAATTTCATCAATTCTTAGAGGAGAATGTGATATTTATATATGTTTAAGCTTACCTCAGAAAAGTTCTCCAAAAGATTGGGATTTTGCTGCTCCTGAAGCCATTTTAATAGCCGCAGGAGGGTCAATAACTACTTTAAATAATGAAGAACTTACTTATGGGAAATCCAATTTTGAACAGGGAGGCATAATAATTGCCTCCAATAATAAAGATATGCACAAAAGTATATGTTTAGAAATAAAAGAAATTATTGAGAAGTATAGTATTTATCCTTTTTAGTTTTAATTAAGCGGCGCAACTGGAGTAGGGGTTGGTTCTGGATAAGACATTCCATTGTTTTGTCCTACACCTCTTAAAGTAAGATTTATTCTTCCTCTGCTATCAATTTCTCTAACTCTTACGGTTACCTCGTCTCCTTGTCTAACTACGTCTTCGACTCTTTCAACTCTTGCCTCAGATAACTGCGAAATGTGAACCATTCCTTCTTTGCCTGGCAATATTTCTACGAAAGCACCTATAGGTATTATTCTTGTTACAACTCCAGGAAAGATCTCACCTTCATGAACCTTGCGCGTTAATCCTTCTATGATCTTCTGGGCTTCTTCTGCAGCAGCTCCGTCATGAGAAGCAATAGTTACAATCCCACCATCTTCTATATCTATTTTTGTATTAGTTCTTTCTGTGATCCCTTTAATAGTTCTTCCTCCGGGTCCGATGACTGTTCCTATAAGCTCTGGGTCAATTCTAAAGCTTAATAGTCGGGGAGCATGAGGAGATAGTGATTCTTGAGGCTTGTCTATTGCTGCTTGCATCTTTTCTAAGATATGTAATCTTGCAGGTCGAGCTTTTTTGATAGCATCAGAAATAATAGAGACTGGTAAACCTGTAATTTTCATATCCATTTGTAAAGCAGTTATGCCTTTATCAGTACCTGCAACTTTAAAGTCCATATCTCCAAGAAAGTCTTCAATGCCTTGAATATCTGTAAGAATTCTTACTTCTTTACCTTCTTTGATTAAGCCCATGGCAGTACCACTTACAAGAGCTTTTAAAGGAACCCCTGCATCCAATAATGAAAGCGTGCTTCCACATACAGACCCCATTGAAGTTGATCCGTTGGAACTTAAAACTTCGCTAACTACCCTTAGAACATAAGGGAATGTTTCTTTGCCAGGCAATACAGGGATTATTGCTCTCTCTGCTAATGCGCCATGGCCAATTTCCCTTCTCCCAGGAGTTCTCATTGGTCTTGTTTCTCCCACTGAATAAGGAGGGAAATTGTAGTGATGTAGATAAGTTTTTTCAGTGCTTGGATTTAGGTCATCCATTTCTTGAGCATCACTAGGAGTACCTAATGTGGTTGTAGATAATACTTGGGTTAAACCTCTTTGGAATAATGCAGAACCATGAACTCTTTTTGGAAGAATTCCTGCAGAAGCTGATATTTTTCTAACTGCGTCGAGATCTCTTCCATCAACTCTTTTCCCTTCATTTATAATTTGCGACCTCATTAATTTTTTTGTTAATTTTTTAAAGTCGGAACTTAATAATTTTTCATTTTCTGAAAGAAGAACTTTTAATTGGTTGTCTTCTTTTAAAGAATCAATTTTATCTTGAGTATCAACTTTTATCTTTTCGAGTTCAAGATCTCTTTCTTCCTTTGAAAGATCAAATTTCTTTAAAACTAACTCAATAGGTTTTGTACAATTTTTCTCTAAATAAGAGGGCAATGTTTTATCTTCTTCAGGGTCAGATGGTTTAATCTGTTTTATTCCTAAATCTTTTAGTAAATCTTCTTGCGATTTAATAAGTTCAGTAACTGCTTCATAACCAAAATCTATAGCTTCTATAGTATCTTGCTCCGATAACTGGTTAGCACCTGCCTCAATCATGACAATGCCTTCAGGTGAACCAGCTACAACAATGTCTAAATCTCCTCTCTCTATTTCTCTATAACTTGGATTTAAGATGAAATCATCTCCTATGAGACCAACTCTAACTGCAGCCATTGGCCCATAAAATGGAATCTCTCCAAGTAAAGTTGCTATTGAAGCGCCAGTAACAGCTAAAACATCTGCTGGAACTCTTTCATCTAAAGAAAGACAAGAGGCAACAATTTGTATTTCGTCTCTCATCCATGATGGGAAAAGAGGTCTCATTGGCCTATCAATCAATCTTGAGATTAAAGTCGCTCTTTCTGGAGGACGACCTTCTCTCCTCATGAAACCACCAGGAATTCTTCCGGCAGCATATAATTTCTCCTCATAGTCACAAATTAGAGGTAGAAAGTCTGAAGCATCTTTTTTTGTAGTTTTTGTTGCGGTAACTAATAGAGAGGTGTCACCGCACTCAATCATTACTGATCCATTTGCTTGAGGAGCATATAGTCCTGTAGTTAGTCGTATCTCTCGTCCGTCAAACGTGATCGACTTATTTTGTCCTTCCACTTTTTAAATTATAAATCTATACATAATTTATTCTTACATTTTATAGGGACATATTGAGTAAATTATTTAGATTAACTATAAAAATTTTTAAAATTGTCCCATAAGTGAATATTAAATTGTTTAATTATGTATTTTAAAATAGAAAATGAAGTAAAAAAAACTTAATTGTTATTACCAACTTGATTTAACTAGTCCAGGAAGCTCACCATTATGAGCTCTTTGTCTCAATTGATTCCTGCAAAGACCAAAGTCTCTATAGACTCCTCTTGGTTTACCAGTGGCCCAACATCTATTCCTAACTCTATTTGGGGCAGAGTTTCTAGGAAGTCCCTGTATCTTTCTATGTATTTCTAATCTTTCCATTGGGTCTTTTGCCGCGTTGAATTCATCTAATAATAATTTTCTTTTTGCAGCATATTTCTGTACAAGCTTCTTGCGTTTGACATCTCTCGCAATCATGGACTTTTTAGCCATTTAGTAGAATTTTTAAACTATTAACTATATTAACAGCTTGGATAACAAATTCAAAAAATTATTGATTTAATAATCTTTGTACTATTAAAAGTTGACTAGTATCCCTTATTATAAGCAGCACACTGAGTCCAACTAAAAGAAAAAAACTTGATTGAGTAACAACCATTTGTACCTTAACTGGTACTGGTTTTCCCCTAAAACCTTCAATCAAAGTGAAAACAAGTTGTCCCCCATCTAATAGTGGTAATGGTAAAGAATTGAGAACTGCTAAATTTATAGAAATTAGAGCGGCAAATAATAATATCCCTGTTCCTCCTTGTTGTGATAGTTGAGCACCAATTTCAACGATTTTGACAGGCCCACTTAATTGCTGAGCTGTTGAGGAGAAATTTGTAATTAATCCTTTATAACCTTGTATTGTTTTTACCAAGAGTGATGAAAACTCATTATTAGTGTATTTAAAAAGTTCGAATATGTTTTTTGTCTTTTTAGTTTCTTTTTTTATATTAGGTTGTAATTGAGCTCCTATTGTACCCTTCCCATCTATATTTTTTGGTACCAAAGTTAAATCTTTCAGAACTCCATCTCTATCAATTGTTATTGAAATTGGGTTCTCTGATGAATTTTGAATCTCTTTTACTAAAGCCGAAACTGCTTGATCGCCAACTCCTAAAGCACTATTTTCAATTTTTAAGATTTTATCCCCTGCTTGTAATCCAGCAATAGAAGCAGCCTTCTCTGGCTGAGTAGCCAAGACTAAAATACCAGGATCGGGATCAAATGGAATCCCAATAGTAGTTACATTTAAAATTAAAATAGTATAGGCAAGAATTAAGTTAGCAAATACCCCAGCTGATATTACAATAATTCTTTGAATAATTGGCCTATTTTTTAAAAGATTTGGATCTTTAGGGTCAATATTATTTATTTCTTCATCAGGAAAGGAAACAAAGCCTCCTAAGGGAAAGGCTCTAAGAGAATAGGTTATATTTTTATATCTTTTCTGAATTATTGACGGTCCAAAACCAATTGAAAACCCATCAACATAGATACCTTGCAAAATTGCGGCAAGAAAATGTCCCATCTCATGAAAAAAAATGAGAAATCCTAGAACTGTTATTGAGGTTAATACGTTCATCTAATTATTTTAAGCAGTTTTTAAAAAATTTGATCCAAAATATGGAACTAGAGCATCTGGAATTTTTACGCTCCCATCAGTTTGCTGGCCATTCTCAAGAATAGCAGCCATAGTTCTTCCAATTGCGAGCCCACTACCATTTAAGGTATGCAGATATGTATTCTTTTTATCAATTTTTGCTCTTATTGATGATCTGCGAGCTTGAAAGTCTAGACAATTGCTACAACTTGAAATTTCCCTGTAACATTTACTACTTGGTAGCCAGACTTCAAGATCAAAAGTCCTGCTTGAAGAAAAACCTAAATCTCCAGTACAAATATCAATTAGTCTGTAAGGTAGATTGAGCTTTTTTAAGATACTTTCTGCATCTGAAGTAATCTTTTTATGAGCTTCTATAGATTTAATTGGATCACAAAACCAATATAGTTCAACTTTATTAAATTGATGAAGTCTTATTAAACCTTTAGTATCCCTTCCATAACTTCCAGCTTCTCTCCTAAAACATGGGCTATATGCAACATACTTAAGTGGTAATTGCTTTGGATCAATAATTTCATTTCTATGAAAAGCTGTTAGTGGAACTTCAGCTGTGGGAGAAAGCCATAAGTCGTCATTAGAACATTTAAAACTTTCATTTGAAAATTTAGGCAACTGACCAGATCCGGTAAGACTTTCTGAATTAACTAAAGCTGGAGGCATTAACTCTAAATAACCATTTTTAGTATGCATATCGAGCATAAAATTTATCAATGCCCTCTCTAATCTGGCCCCATTACCAATAAGTGTAATAAAACGGCTTTTTGATATTTTAGTTGATTTAATACAGTCAAAAAGATTAAGTCTTTCGCCTATCTCCCAGTGAGACTTAAGATTTTCTGTTACTAAAGGATCTCCCCAAGTTTTTACTTGGACATTATGACTTTCATCTTTTCCAATAGGAGCATCTTTGCTAGGTAAATTTGGCAAATTACAAATTTCATTATGTATTTTTTTATCTAATGTTCTTTTTTTTTCTTCAAATTCTGAAATTTTGGTTCTGAATACATTTCCTTTTTTCTTTAAATTGTTTACTTCGGGGGAATCATTGTTTTGAGAATTGCTGATTTCTTGACCGATCAATTTACTTAATTTTTTACTCTCAGATTGGAGATTGGATATTTCTATATCAATTTCTTTTTTTTGAAGAGTTAATTCTTGTATTTGGGAAATATTAAAAACTTTTCCTCTAAGGGATAAACTTTCTTCAACTGAAGTTGGATTCTCTCTTATTAATTTTTGATCTAACACTCTTTTTTTTTATAACTTATTAAAGATAATTAATCTAAATTAATTATTAGGCATTTTTGACTAAAAATTAACTAAATTAATGATTCATAACTTAAGAAATATCATTAATAAATTAAAACTTAGTCAGGAAGCTGAACGTGCCCTACCTGTGGATGACCATTCTTTTAGTAAATTAATTTGCTCTTTAGCTGTTCTAGATAAGGGTACTAATTCAGAAACTGCCTTTATTAAATCTTTCTCCATAAGTTCTCTATTTTCAGAGAATGAAATATGCATCCCCTCTATTACTGCTTGTTCAAGTTCTGCTCCTGAGAATCCATCTGTTCTATCGATGATAGTAGAGAGAGGAAAACTGTAACTTGGTCTTCTTTTTTTTAAGTGCAAATCCAGAATACTTAATCTTTCTTCAGAATTTGGTAAATCAAGAAAAAATATCTCATCAAACCTACCTTTCCGCAATAATTCAGCAGGAAGCTTATCTATAGCATTTGCGGTAGCAATTACAAATACGGCGGATTCTTTTTCCGCCATCCAAGTTAGCAAACTTGCTAAAACCCTTTGACTTGTCCCTCCATCACTTCTAGCATCGCCACCAAACCCCTTATCAATTTCATCTATCCAAAGGATACAAGGAGACATGGCCTCAGCTCTTAATATTGTTTCTCTTGTTCTTGCTTCGCTTGAACCAACAAGGCTAGAAAATAGTCTTCCTACATCTAACCTAAGTAGAGGCATCGACCAACTCTTAGAAATTGATTTTGCGGTAAGCGATTTCCCAGTTCCTTGCGCTCCAACAAGTAAGACCCCCTTGGGAATAGGTAGTCCATAGTCTCTTGCTTCTTTAGAAAAGGCTCTATATCTTTGATTAAGCCAAACTTTTAAAACATTTAGTCCACCAATATCATCTTGACCTGATTTGGCTTCGAAAAATTCTAAAATTTCACTTCTGGCGATCACTTGTTTTTTCTCTTCAAGAATATCTTTAATATCTTGTTTACTTATTTTTCCTCTTTGAGCAAGGGCCTTTGCAGTGACTTGCTTCACTTTTATTTCAGTTAGTCCACTTGAAGCTATAGAAAGTTCGTTTAGGTCTTGTTCTTCAAGATTTGAATTGGTATTAATAGCAATTTTTTTTATTAGATTTTTCAATTCTTTTTGATCAGGTAAAGGTAAATTTACAATTGTCATTAATTCATCCAGCTCTTCTGATGATGGAAATAAATGAGAACTGATAATTAAATTATGACTAGTTTTCTTTAGTGCTGAAGATAGTTCTTTAATAGTTCTATTGATAGATGGATCATCATAAAATTTATGAAAATCTTTTACTAATAAAACTGTTGATACTTCAAAACTTTGTTCTTTAAGCCAATTAAGTACCCCTAACGGATTGTTAGAAAATTTACCTTCTTCATTTATTAATCCTTTTATACCGCTAACACAATCCCAGCAAATGAATCTTTTTATATTTAGTCTTTCACAAGAGAAATTAACCAATTTTTCTAATCTTTCCTCTTCTTTAGTCCTGACCCAAATTAATGAGGTTCTTGATTTTATGAGTAATTCTAAATTTCTACACCAAGAATTCATTATTTAAGATTAAGATTATTTTTTACTATTAGGTTCGAAAGGTAATCTTTTATCAGAGATAGTTGAAGCAGAAGTTGTTATAACTTCATTTTTGGCCAATAATTGCTGATCCAAAATTTTCTGTAAATTCTCAGGAAGAGCTTCTTTATTAAGCAGAAAAGTTTGAAATGCCTGGAAAATATTAGCAACAACCATGTATAGTAAAACTCCTGCTGGCAATGGGAAAAACAGAAACATTCCAGTAATCATAACGGGTGTAATTTTGTTTGCTGTTGATTGTTGTGGATTCGCAGGCATCCCTTGACTAGATAAAACTTGAGAGAGAAGTAGGGTTAATCCAAAGGCACCAACTAATGTAGCAATATCCCAATTAATTGACCCATCCACATAAAAACCAACTTGACCAAGAGCTTTAATAAATAAAAAACCACTTTTAGCAGCTAGACCAGGGATTTTTGCCTCGATTGTTGCATCACCAGGTTTAATTGCTGTAACTGTACCGTCCTGGGAAACTTTAAGATTTTCTGCTCCTTTCGAAACCTTCCAAGTGGGGAGAAATTTTGATCCATTATCGTATTTAGATAAAACTTCCAAATAGCTATTACCATTTGTTGTTTGTAAATTTATTTTTATGGATTCTTCTGTTCCTAATTTTGTTCCATTAGGTATTGTTGCTACTACAGGGAAATGTGATTTTTCTGTAATGAATATAGAGTGTCTTGGGGATTTGTAAGGTTTAGGATCAATGGCTGCTATTTGATCCTGTGGAACGACCTTGAGATTTATGTTGTAAGGGACATCAGCAAATGGAGATCCTCTTAGAGTTGCAAACAATGCAAATAGCACAGGCATTTGTACAATCAAAGGGAGGCAACCTGCGAGTGGACTGCCAAACTCGTTCATTAATTTTCCTAGTTCTTCTTGCTGTTTCTTTGGATCTCCTGAAAACTTAGATTTTATTTCTGCTTGCCTTTTTTGCATTACTGGTTGGGCAATTTTCATCCTCCTTGCGCTTCTAATTGAACCAGCGCTTAGAGGGAAAAGTGCAATTCTAATTACGACTGTCAATGCAACAATCGCTAAACCATAACTAGGAACTAAACCGTAGAAAAAATCTAGAATCGGGATAAGTAGTTTTTCAGAAATGAACCCTATCACGATATTAAAGAAAGTGTAAATTTATTAGACATTTTATTTTACAGGAAAAAAAGGTTTTTGTAATTAATTAATTTAGGATTTAGTAGCAAATCCTTCTACCTCGTTGAAATTTGGAATTTGTGTTCTTTTATTTATATTTTCTTCAATAAATTTTTGTTTTTCTCTGAACAAAGGTAATGATTTCATTTCAACCTTTGATCCGTCATTTAGGATAAGAACCATATCACCATATGAACCAAATCCCCTTGGAATAGATCTGATTTCTTCAATTTTACTTAATGAAACTTGTGTTTTGTTTTTGCCAAACCATCCACCATCTATTGTAATTCTTTTGTTTGTAATTTTATATCTCAACCACAATGCTCTAACTATTGCGGCAAAGGTAAATGGCAAACCAAGAATTGTTAATGCTGCTATAAGATTAATTATTAAATCACTTTTAGCAGGACCACCTTCATAAAAGGTTTCTTCATTTATGTTAATCATTTGATTAGACGAGATTTGAACATTAAATTTTGAAATTCCTCCAAAAGTTTACTTTTATCATTGCAGAAATCCCCAAATTTAAGGTTAACAAGTAACCAATAAGGTTTGTGGTTATTAATTTTTTG
>QCIO01000031.1 GCA_003216635.1 Prochlorococcus sp. AG-402-L23
ATATTTCAAGAATATTTAGCTCAAGATTATTTCTTTTTAGAGACTTTTGCTAAGGCATATGGTCTTGCTGTTTCTAAATCAAAAGATAAGTACTCAATTAGGAAGTTAAGTGAACTGTTAATGGGCGTTTCAGAGGAGTTAATACTTCATGAAACTTATGCAAGAGAATGGGATATTGATTTGTCTAATAACTATATAAAAAAAACTACTAAAAATTATACAGATTTCCTCGATGATACTTCCAAGAGACTTAGCTCCGTTGAAATAATGTTTGCAATGACTCCATTTATGCGACTTTATTCTTGGATAGGTAAAAGTTTGTGTAAGGAGGATTTTGATATTAAATATAAAGAATGGATAATGACTTACTCTGATGAGAGCTTTGAAAAGCTAGCAAATTCACTTGAAAATCTTATTGATACTAATAAAGAAATATATGATATTAATCAGGCAAAATATTTATACAGGAGAGCTATGGAATTAGAGTTAGATTTTTTTAATGCATATTCAGATTTCTAATTTAAATTTAGAATATTTTTATGATTCTTATAAATTCTAGTTTGTTAAACAATGTACTCTAAAATTGCACTTTCAATAGGCGGAAGTGACTCCGGAGGTGGAGCAGGTATCCAGGCTGACTTGAGAACTTTTATGGCCCTTAAAGTACATGGATGTTCAGTTATTACATGTATTACTGCACAAAATAGTATTGAGGTTACATGCGTTGAAGCAGTAGAGAAGAATACTTTATTAAGTCAGTTAGATACTTTATTTGCTGATTTTGGTATTGATGCCTTAAAAACTGGAATGTTATTAAATGAAAGGATTATTAATGATACTGCATCAAAATTAAATAAATATAAAATAACCAAAATTATTGACCCAGTAATGGTTACAAGAACTGGTTCTAAATTACTGGAAGATTCTGCGATTGATGCTTACAAAAAAATCTTATTACCAATTGCGGATCTGGTAACACCAAATATTTATGAAGCAAATCTACTTTCTGGTTTAGAAATAAGGAGTAAAGAAGATATCGAAAATTCCGCAAGAAAAATTATTGGTCTTGGAGCTAAAGCGGTTCTCATAAAAGGTGGCGGTTTAAAAGATATGAAAGGGAAGGATTTTTTTCTTGACTTGAATGGTAGAAAAGAGTGGCTCTTTAATAATTTTATTAATACAAAAAATACCCACGGAAGTGGATGTACTTTAAGTGCTGCTATTTGTGGTTACAAAGCTTTAGGCTTTGAGACGCTTCATTCTATAAAAAAAGCAAAATTATTTGTTGAAAAATGTTTAGAAAATTCTTACAAAATAGGATCTGGTCCTGGACCCTTAGGTCATTGTTAATTTTTTATAAAAGCGGCGTTAGAACCACCATTTTCTGTAAGGCCTTTTTAAAAATAAGATTTCTTCTGTTTCCCATCCACCTTCCAACCACTCAAGATGTTCAAGCAATAAAGACTCACTTTCCCTTTTGCTTAATTGCCCAATTCTATTTGCAATACCATCGAACCTTACTTTCATCAATTCCTCAATCTTGATGTTATTCATAGGTTAAATAGTAAATTTTTTCTACTCTTACTTGTATAGATTTTCTTGTCAACGATTTAATTTTATTTGTTTACGAGCAGTTCTTAAATATGTATTAAATACGACTTTTTGAAATAGATAGTAATTAAGACTTATTCACATAGAATTAATTAAAGACTAGTTTGTATAAAAATACTCCAACTATGAATAAAAAAGAAACAGCAAAGCAAAAAACTATTTTAAACGTAGGTTATTGTGAAACTACCTCTGAATGGCTCAATAGAATAATTACTGAACTGGCAGATGAAAATAAGAATTTTGTAGACTTGTCGGTTATTTGTGCTTAGTTTTTTGAAAAATTAATTTTATTTTGATTTATTTACAAGTTGCTATTATTTTCAATAGGAATTTTTAAAATATGTTTGTTAAGTGAATCTTAATCAAAAAAATATAGATATAATTAAACAATTTAATTTATCTCCTCATCCTGAAGGTGGATGGTTCAGGGAGATCATAAGGAGTAACAATTCTCTTGTAAGGGAAGACGGCCAAATTAGAAACTTCATTACAGGAATTTATTATCTTTTGGAGAGAGATGCAAAAAGTGCTTGGCACAGAGTAAAAAATGCAGATGAAATTTGGATTTATCTAAGGGGTGATCCTCTTAATTTATGGTGCCTAGATAATGACAATAAGTTAATAAGAAATTTAATTTTAGATTCCAATAATCCAGTAGAAATGATTCCATCTGGATACTGGCAAGCGGCAAAAAGTACAGGCGAATTTACTTTGGTGAGTTGTTGTGTTGGTCCAGGGTTTGATTTTAAGGATTTTGAACTGCTTAGAAATACAAATCATACTTCTAGATTAAATAAAGCAATTAATGATCTTATTTAAGATATTTTTTTTTATAATTTTGGAAATTTTCCTTTAGATTACTGGATCTAGAATAAGATTAATAAGTAATGGATCAAAATTCTGTCAAAACAATTGGTATTAAAGATAAATCAAGAAAAGATTCATTCCTAGTATATGTAAATCAGGCTGACGGATTAAAAGGCATCCTTAATAGTGATTTTGATGAATGGTCGAATTTTGATAGTTGGGAAAGTATTTCAGTTCAGCAATGGATTTTTTCTAGGGCTTTGGAGGTTTACAGAGGTATGAAAATTGATATTAAATGCGATTGTTGTGAACATAATAATTCAATACCAAATGATTTTGAGAGCATTAAAAAAGAAAAATGCTTTGGCAAAAAAAGTGCTTACATGATTGAAAAAGTTGTAGATGAAATTGTATTAGCTAAGGCAAGAAGAGAAAGTGATGGAACATATTATGCTTAAGATTCATAAATATTTATGGAGTGAAAAATCTTTTACTTACCAGTGAAAATTATCAGAAGAACCAATCGTTAAGTTTCTTGTTGACATCTTATGAAACTTAAAGTGTACGGAATCACTGAACTCCTTTTCATCTGAGTAATTCACAAGATCTAGTGGGTCGATATTTTCATCGAACCATGCATCATATTCAATATGGTTAGGTTCAGCAAAATAACTCATATCCAATTAATAGCTACCAAAAAATATATAAACGGTACATGCTATACCAAATTAAAATTCTTAATTTATTGATAATCCATATTTTTAACTTGCTCATAAAGATTATTTGCTAAAAAGATAGGAGAAATATTTATAAATTTATGTCTCTCGATACAACCATGGTCTCAATTCATCCCCACTTCACAATCAAGGATGGGAAGATGGATCAGTGCATAGCTCTTTTAGAGGAAATTTTGGTACTGACAAAAGCTAATGAACCTGACTGTCTTTTCTTTAATATCACTACATGTGGGTCAGATAAGGCTTATGTAAGAGAGGCTTATAAAGATGGAGCCGCAGCTTTATTTCATTTCAAAAATATGGGACATATGATTCCCAAGCTTTTTGAAGTGTCAGATATTACTGTGCAGGTCCAAGGTCCTGCCAAGGAGATTGAACCCTTGAAGGAAATACTGCCAGACGCTGATTTCTATGAAGCAATATCTGGATTCTGATTAAGGATATTTATTTAATATTGATAGCAGGGTACTTATGCAACATTTTTTATTAGGGCTTTTGTTTTTTGCCTTTAAAAATCATAAGCAATGGTAGACCTATAAGCATAAGAATTCCATCAATTAATAAAAAAGTATTCAGATTCATTTATCTATTCTTTCAGGAGTATCCCAATCAAGGGGTATCCCTTTTTTAAGTGGTTCTTTTTTCATATCATCCATCTTTTTTTTGATTTTATTGTAGTAGGCCAACTCCTCAGGATTATCTGAACCCAGACCATAATTCATGGTCGCTGCAAGATAAATTCTTTGCATCCTATATGATGATAGTGTCATTACTAAAGACAATCTTTGTTAAAGATATCTGAATCTCAGCGAAAATGTTGAAACCTTAGATCCTAACCATATCATTTGTTTCTTCTTATTACGATGGTTTCTATTTAAATATCATCATATGTGTGATTCACCTCTAAAGTTTATATAAAAAAGAAGTTGATTTCCCCTTATTGTAGATCGACCATCAATAAATTACTTTTTTTTGAATTTAGGTTCGTACACAGCACCATTGCAAACTGCTACTGCAATACTTTCTTTTGATGATTTATCCCAATTTCTTAGTTCCATTTCGTTTTTGTCAATCCATTGGAAAGTTTTTTTAAAGCATTGATTCCAATAAAATGCCTTTTTTGAAATAGGTATCAAAGAGAGAAAAATGAGTACTATCGAAGTTGTAGATGTAATTACGCAGTATTTGATAATATTTGGGCTTTTATTAGGTGACATAAAAAAAAGATAGTTTTAACCCTCTAAGTTTAGATCTACTTTCCTAAAAAACTATCAAATCATCCAGCTAATTAACATTGGATACTATGTTTTAGGGTATAGCTAGAGTGGTAGCTAAGGCTATTTTTTTATTAAATATAAGTACGTACTTTGAGGAACATGCAGTCTCAAAGTAGTTCGACTATCTTGTTTATTTGCTATTTATAGTTTTGATTTTTGGATATTCTCAAATGATAATAGGAGTGCTGTTGGAGCACTAAGTCGAAGGTTCTAGTCCTGTCGTTCAGAATCCAATAAAATAATTCATGCCAGAGAGCAATCCAGAGCCTATTTAAAGGCCAATAGATTTGAGTAATTCCTATGTATTAGTACCTTATCGAAGTGATGTCAGTAGTAAGGATTTATTTTTCCCCTTTTAAACTACAGACCCAACATCACTCATCGCGGAAATATATTTATGGATCTCATCTTTTGTTCTGGTCGCACTATTAGAAATTGCTTTATTAAGAGCATCTCCTGCAAAAGCAGCGCCAAATAATTTTCTGTTAACCATTAATCCATTACCAAGTGCTGTTATTTATCTTCAGTCCACTTTTTTCAGATGATATTACTGCTATGGGATAATTTTATTGATTGACAGTCGATATAAAATAAGGGGCAATTAGCTCCTTTTTAATGTCAAGTACTCAAGCCATAGAAAATTTAATAAATGGTTATGCAACCAGTGAAGATTCTTCTTTTCTAATACCGAATGTAACTGAAGATTTTTTGGCTGTAAGACCAAGTGGAAATCCAATCTCTGCTCAGGGATTAGTGGGAATGTTCGATAGTAAAGACTTAGTTGCAGAATCCTCAGAACTAATTAAAATTCACAAAATTGAAATTTATGGTGAGATGGCTTATGCAGTTTTTACTTTAAATGAAATTTTCAGTTACAAAGGAAATCAAAATAAAGATCTTTCAACTTATACTTGCATTTTTAAAAATGAAAATGGTACATGGAAATATGCCTGGATGCAAAGATCACAAGGAACTACTGATATGGAAACTTGGGAATAAATGAAACACTTATCCCTTGCAAAAATATTATTTTTATTCCCTTTTTCTGCTCACGCTGTTTTTCCAGAAGGTGAGAATGGATATGATCTAAAAAAAATTGAACAGTCTTTTAGATTACCTTGTGATGAAATTGGAAATGATGATTGTATTATAAGTGCATTAGGAGTTGGTGCTTGTACTTGGATATTTTGATTAAACAAAGATAAAGAACCTGCGGAAGCTTTAAAAATTGCAGATACTGCTTTAATTGCTCTTCTGAAAGGAAATGATCTTGATTTAAAATCCGTGCTTGAAAAAGATGGATTAATTAAAACGAATATAAAAAAAGAAGCAACTTATAGAATTAACTTCTGCAGAGAAGAAACAAAAAAAGCTATTCCAAAGTTAGTAAAGAAATTACCAGAGGGTGTTGTATTGGATGAAGAGAGAATAGAAAATTTAACTAGGGTGTTTCCTTTGCAGTATTTAAGTATGTTTGAGCAATTTAGCAAATATAAAAAGTGAGAATTTTAATACTGACTCCTATATTCAAACGTTTTACGAAAAGTGCTTTTTTTTTATCACTTAATCAGAATACTTGTTCTGTTTATGATGCTGAAGAAATAAAAAAACAAGAACAACAAGAAGCTATTAAAAAGTTATACCCATAAAAAAAGGGCGTTAGCTTCGCCCCAATCAAAAAGCTGGATAATCCCCATCACCCGGACTTTTATAAAATACTAGCACTACATATAGTGTTTGTAAGTATTAAAATTTACCTATTGATGGGGTTGTTTGTCTCTTTTTAATTTGTCATTATAGGAGTCCCCATCACCCAGGCTCGTAAGAGTCTTTTTTTTATGTCTAGTTTTGGATCAGATACTCCATTTATGCTTCTTGCAAAACTTAAAGTTAAGGAAGATAAGGTTGAAGAATACTTAGAAATTGCAGATAAGACAGATAAAGCTGTTGAAGCTGACGAACCAGGAATGCTCCATCATACTTTTGATCAAGATCCTGATGATCCTCTTCGTTTCGTATGGTCAGAAGTTTATAAAAATGATGATGCTTTACTAGCTCATTTAGCTAATCCAGCATTAGGTGTTTATCTTGAGGCTCACGCTGGACTCTGTGATGGAGCTTTAACTGTTGAAATTTATGGAACTGTGGGAGATACAGTTATTGAAGCCATGAACGGAACAGGAGTTCCATATAAGATCTTTAAAACAAAATTAGGATATAGCAGAGTTTAAGGATAAGAGTATTAACTAATTAGTTCGACTAGATTATTAATAAGAATCTGAGTGCAAGCGGTAACCACAGGCATAGAAGAAGAATTAGTAAAAGAGTAATAGCATGGATATTTGGAATGTAATGCCCTTTAAAAATTTGTGTTTTCATAATTTATCTCGCCTTCTTAAGTTTGATTTCTCTTCTGATAAGCAATACTATAACTACAACACACATGTTCATTAGAAATACGTCTAATGGCATTTAATAAAAAAGTCTCTACTTAATTAATAGCAAGATTTTTGATCTACGAATCAAGAAATAATTACTAATGTTTATTGGCTTAATAAAAGTGATTTAAAAATTAAATCTATGCTTAAATAACTCAGTCCTTTTTACTAAATGAATGGCTTATTCAGAAACAAGAATAGTAATAGGTGGTCTAGCCCATGTACCTGTTCTTATTTTTATAACAAATTTTATTAAAGGTAAGTTTGGAATTAAAATTGAAGAGGTTAAAGATATCGTAGTTAAAGAAGAGCCAGTTAAAATTATTGAGGTAAAAGATACTGTAGTTAAAGAAGGAAAAGCAGAAGCTATAAAAGATCTCTCAAATAAGCTGGATAGTATTGAACAAAAGGCTGATGAGGTTTATGAGAAGGTAAAGAAGAAAAAGAAAGATAAGAAGAAGAAAAAAAAGAAAGATTAACTATATCGAAATCCTATCAAGCATCAATATCTCTTGAGCTTGGATTGTATCTCTCTTATCTTCATCCTCTGCATGTTTATAAAGTTCAATTTCAGCTTGAATTTTTCTCTTGTAAACTCCTTTGATATAATCAATTTCTCTTCTCTCTTTATTCAAAATTGAGAATGGTGATATTTTTAAGTTCATAAATATCTCCTGATAAATAAGATTTGATTAGCTCCAGTTTTTATAAGATTCAACAAAGCTATCCAATGTTTGCTGATTCCTGATTTCTTCCTCAAGAAGTTCATCTTCTGATCTTTTTTCAATCTCAGCTTTATGATCTTCATTAAGTTTGGATTTGGTAGACATTTGCTCATGACGACTACAACTATGTTCTAACTAGTCAGACAGGCTACCCGACTAATAAATATGTACGGTTTGATGTACTCCCTTATACGGATAAAGGATCAACAATTGTATTTAGATATGGTTAAAATCTGGACAGTTTAGATAAGATTTTTCCCTTTAAAAATCATCAGCAAAGGCAGACCAATAAGAATGATACTTCTATCAATTAACAAAAAAGTATTTAGATTCATTTATCCGTCTCTTCGTCAGTTTTCCAATTTAGAGTTACCCCTTTCTTTAGTTGGGTCTTTTTTCATATCATCTATCTCTATTTATGAATTTTTTGTAGTAGGCTAACTCTTCTGGATCATCAAAACCAAGACCATAATTCATTGTTGCCGCAAAATATGGAATCTCATGAAGAAGAGCCAGGCAAATCACTTCTAATGCTTATCTTTTACTGAAAGATGATATTGAGAAAGGGGACTTAAATCGTCCTGAAATGACAGCAAAATTATTGTGTACTTTTGAAACTGCAATGTATAAAGCAATGCGAGAGAAACTATCTTCTGCTTTTGCTAGTAAAGCATAAAGTTCTTATGAAATTAATTATTTTATAAGCATAATAAATATTTTCATCTATTTTTGGTTTATTATTTATTAATTATATTGATTCAAGAAAACTAAAATAAATGGGAATACATTATGTATATTTTGATAATTCAGATTTAATTTCATTCATTGGTAATGCGGGCGAAGAGTTTTCGTTACCTCTTAAGTTTAAGTCATCTGATGGTATACCTACAACAGGAATTGCTGTAGAGGTATATTACGACTCTAGTCTTCTAAAAATAGTAGCTGTAGATGATCAACTTGCAGCAATGATAGTAAGTAATACCTTTGGTCAAGATTTAGCAGATGAAACTAATAAAGATTCTGATGTAAATACAGATAAACACATATCCTTTCTATGGGGAGACTTTATGGGTAATTGGGCAGGAGGAACGGATCCACATACGCTTGCCAATCTTAAATTTAAAGTTGTAGAAGGAGCAAATTTAACAAATACATCAACATCAATAAGAATAAAGAGTTCTGAGACTGCTACTGGCTATACCTTCAAAGGTGAAGATCTTAAATTAGGTATCGAAACTCCAGAACCAGAACCAGAACCAGAACCAACTCCTGAACCAGAATCCAAAATTATATTTTCTACAGATTCCTCTATTAATCCACCAGCGGAACCATATCAGGAAGTCTATTTTGACAACTCAGGTTTATCAGAAGCAACTGGTAGTGAGGGAGAAGAATTCACATTACCTTTGATGTACAAGTCATCAGACGGTTCTACCACAACAGGACTTGGAGTAGAGGTATATTACGACTCAAGTCTTTTGATATTAGTAGCTGTAGATGACCAGCTTGCAGGGATGGTAGTAAGCAATACTTTCGGTCAAGATTTAGCAGATGAAACTAATAAAGATTCTGATGGAAATACAGATAAATTCATAAACTTTCTGTGGGGAGACTTTGTGGCTGGCTGGGCAGGAGGAACGGATCCACATACGCTTGCTAATCTTAAATTTAAAGTTGCAGAAGGAGCAGATTTAACAGAAGCATCAACATCAATAAGAATAGAAGAATCAGCAACAGCCATAGGATATAACTTCTATGGTAAAGACATCACCTTAAGTGTTGATGTAGATGAAATCCCACCAGAGATTCAAGGATTCTCAGGAGAAGCAGGCGCTCAATCCAGCAGTATATCAATGGATGAGAATTCATCTTCTGT
>QCIO01000032.1 GCA_003216635.1 Prochlorococcus sp. AG-402-L23
TATTCCATCTGAGTAATCATGAGCAGAAGATCCTAAAAGTTTCGTCCACTCTTTATTCCCATTACTATCAAATTTGCTTATAAAGGCATCAAAACCACCATTATTAGCTTGTCCATCTAAATCTCCTGAAGTTTCACCGGTTATATAAATCGATCCATCATTTCCTGTTGTTATTCCCCAAGAGATATCATCAGAAGAAGATCCTAAAAGTTTCGTCCAAATAAGACTGAATGGCTCTGATACTGTTTCTATCATAATTTCGGGTTCTGGATCTGGTTCTGCAGAATCTTCTAATGGATCAGGGTTAGGCTCTGAAATGGCTTCAAGTGCTGGAGTCTCATCTACATTAGTTACATTAACAGTAACTGCCTCAATTGACTCATTACCTTCATTATCAGTGGCAACTAAAACGATACTATAAGCATTATCATTAGCTGCGCTTCCTGGATTTTCAAAGTCGGGAGCATCTACAAAAAATAAGGCACCGGTTGTTTCATCTATTGTAAATTTATCTTTGTCGTCTCCTTCACTAATTTCCCAGGAAACAGTCTCATCTCTAGTAAATGTATTTACTTCAATTGTATTTTCTTTAACAGATCCAGTAATAGCTGTAACATCCTCATCAATATTCTTTACAGAAATAACAAGATTATGAGTCAAAAAATTATCAAATTCATCTATGGCTTTAACTTTTAAATTGTATTTATATGATTCAATTAGCGAATTTTCATTTAATACTTCAATATTTTCAATAACGACAAAATTATTTGATGCAACTTTGTCGATACTTTCTTTCTCCCAAAGAGGTAAATTAGAGAAAGCCGAGCCCATTAAATAATATCCTAAATTAAAGTACTCAATCTCATTAATTCCTTTTATTTCTAGCTCTTCAATAATCTTCATTCCATTGCCTATAATCCTTCCAAAAACAGTGAAGCCTCCATTTTGATTGTCTAAATTATTAGAGTTATCACCTAAATTTATAAACCATTGCGAAGTTGCACTATCAGGATCCCCCCCAACTTTTGCCATTGCGATAGTTCCTTTTTGATTAGAATTTCCTGGCTCATTTTTTATAGTGCCTTTAGATTCGACTTCATCGTAGTAAAGGAGACCCTCTTTATCTTCGTAAAGATAAAAACCCCCGCCTTGTAAAACAAAACCATTAACTGCTCTATGAAAGAATGAATCCTTATAAGAATTATCATTAATATATTTTAGAAAATTTTGAGCAGTGATATTTGTAGTTACAAATTCTGAACTTTCATAATCAAAAAGTTCAATAAAAAATTGTGAGTCTTTGTTTGAATTTAATTTAAGACTAATAACTGTCCCTTTAGAATCTAATGGTTTTTCAAAAACTGGGACTTTAGCAAATTTTATTTCACCTGTTTGAGAATTTATTTCGAAATGTTCATTATCTCCAAAATCCTCAAGTTCCCATGTGACTTTTTTATTAGATGTAAAATTAAAAGTAGCATTTATTCCTTCTGGAACAGTTATATAGCTGTATTCATTTAATGAATCAAAATTTTCAAAAGTAATTATATTATTTAGCATTTTCTAGATTAATTAAACAAATTCTAGACTTAATATTTAATAATTTATCTAAAATAAAATGTATGAGTTACTTTCTAGGCTAATTTAAGTTGAATTTAAGATTTTATAAAATATCTTCTAATTTTGAAAATTAAAATTTAATATTTAAAACCTAGTAATTCTTATTAGTTGATAATATGAAAGGAGATCTGAATAAGAAATGTATAAATACAAGAAATGTATAAATAGTAGTTTTAGTAAGAATTTCTTTGCTCAAGAAATGAAAAGCTTTTTAGAAAAGTTCTTTTCACCAAAAGTTAGAAGTGGAATATATATTTCGGGAGAATTTGAAGTTGGAAGAACATTAGAAGTTACTAGCAAATATGAAGGAGAAATTTCAAGTGATTATTCATTTAAGTGGGAAGTTATTGATGAAAATAATGAATGGAAAGAGATTGCTACAGATGAAATATTTATAATTCCTGATGAATTGCTAGAAAAAAATCTTAGATTAACTGCAATATATGAAAAAGATAATATACAGAAAATTTTCAGGTCTAGGGAAAAAACTATTAAAGCTGCCCTAGTAAATGCCTTTGATGTAATAAATTCTGATTTTAAATTAAAAGAAAGAGGAAATGAAATATTACGAGATATACTCGAATTCAATGGCGATACTTACCAGAATAAGCTCACCTATTTTATAAATACGAATCTCGGAGATCAAATAATTGATACTGGTTTTGATTTAAATGCAGATAAAATTTCTTTAGGAGAAGAGCTTTTTATTCAATCTGTATTTAATGAAATAGATGATCTTATTGATATAGATTTTGAAAGAGTGTATTCTTCAGAACAAGCTTTGATTGATATCTACTCTTCAGATTTATCAGGAAATAATTTGGGAATTACTTATATAGATTATGGAATTAAAAATGGCCAAAAATATTTTCAAAGTGATGTGGTTTTTTCAGTTTCAGAGGGAAATTTAATGGATCAATTTGAAGGTCTTTCTTCAAATACTGCATATACAATCGTACATGAAATTGCCCATGCATTAGGTATGCGTCATCCTGATGATGATCCCAATGGGAAATGGCATACAAGTGAAGATACAGTTATGTCATATAATTTTGATAATTCTTCAACCTCTCAACCTAATCTCTCACCAATTGATGAAATTGCGCTTATCAAAATGTGGGGAGATGAAACTAATCAACAATCGGAAAGATTTGTAGATTCTGCAAAAAGTAATACTGGGACAAACAATTTGGAAAATTCTACTTTTAGATTTTCTACTTCTAATTTAGATGTGGATGGTGATGGTGTACAAACTCAACTAGGCGATGGATTAATGATCATAAGAAAATTATTCTCTGGTGCTTTTCTTGGTGATAAATTAATAGAGAAAGCTGTTTCGAAAGTTTCCACAAGAAATTCAAATGAAATTCATAAGTTTCTAGAAAATAACATAACAAAAGGTTTATATGATGTTGATAAGGATGGTGAAACTACCGCTTTAGGTGATGGCTTGTTGATATTTAGATCATTAAATCGGGATTCTTTCTTAGAAGAGGATTTAATTAATGGTGCTATTAGTCATAATTCTCCTTATTTCAATGATGAAGAGCCATGGGAACATATCTTAAACAATATTGCTTTGTTAGAAACATATGACAATATAAGTTAATCTTAATAATTTTAAACAGCCTTAATTTTAAGGTGTTAATTTTTAAAGATCTTAATTATTTAAAGTGGATAAAGGTTATACGATTGATTTAAATAATTTTCTAAAAAATGAAGGTCTAAATTTTCTAATAGAAAACAATCTTTTTAAAAGCTTTATAAAGAGTATCTTGGTAGCAAAAATGATATCTCATATCGAACTAGATGATGAATTAAAAACTAAAGCTTTTCAAAATTTTATGCTTAGTAATAAAATAAAAAATGAAAAAGATTTAAAAAAATTTCTGGAAATTTCTTATATAAGTCAATCTGAGTTAGAGAAAGATGTTATTAAACAGGCAAAAATAATTGAATTTGCAAAAAGAAAATATAATAACAAAGCAAATACAAGATTTCTTGAAAGAAGAAAGGATTTGGAAATGGTAGTTTATAGTTTAATAAGGACTTCAAATCATGAATTAGCTAAAGAAATATATTTTAAGGTTGAGTCTGAGGAAGAAGGTTTTGAAGAATTAGCTATTAAATACTCAGAAGGAAATGAAAAATATAGTCGAGGAATTATAGGCCCAGTTCCTATAAATCAAGGCCATCCAAGTCTGGCAGATAAATTAAGAGTAATGCAAAAGGGAGAATTATCGGAGCCTTTCTTATTAGATAATTGGTGGTGTGTTTTAAGGTTGGAAAAATTAATCAAACCGAGCTTTAATGAAATAGTAGAATCACAAATGTGCAAAGAAATTTTTGATGAAGAGATCAATAGTCTTGTTAATTCTTTTATTCAAAAAAACTCAAACAAAAATTCTGCTCTTAATCAATGACAATTATAAAAAAGGAATTAATTTCTATCATTCCTATAGAACTTAATGAAGCTTCGTTAAATTTACTTTTAGATAATATAACAATTTTAAAGTTTAAAGTTGGTCAGGAAATTGTAGAAAAATCAACAATTCCAGCAAAAGTATTCATAATTAAAACTGGCTACGCAAGATTACTTGGTGAATTTAATAACAAATTAAAATCGGTTCATAAATTTGGAAAAGGTAGCTTATTAGGCCATTCAAGTATTATTAATGATACTCCTATGGAATACATTACTGCTGCTGAGGATTTATTAGCATACTCTATTGATCAAAATATTTTTGAAAAAATATATGCTGAGGATAAGAACTTTAGATCATATATTAATCAAACAATATTTCCACAAGAAATATTTTTTATATTAAATAATCTCCTTAAAAAGACTCCAAAAACTGATTTTGATTTTAAGGAGATTCTTAATGATGCTAATAAAAGTTTCAAGAAAATTCCTACTAAAGAAATAAAAAATATTACTAATGAAATTTTTGATAGATCTTATTTCTATTCCAAAGAAGATGTCTCATTGGGTAATTTAAAAGAAGAAAAAAAAATTAATTCATTAGTTGAAAATTCTGATAATTTGTTTTTTTATGCAATCCCTAAGGTTTTTGTAAATGATTTAATTCCTGACTTAAATGATTCAATCAATAAATTTTCAAAAGATGCAGAAATAGTAGAAAGTGTAGAGGAAGCTGGTAAAACTCCAATTGCAAAATTTATTCAATCCAAGTCAATACCAGATGACTTTAAGTTAATAATTCCTAAGGATAAAAATGATGAAGATTTAGCTACTTTTCAAATGTTAGCTAAAATCATGAAACTTCCTCTGCGGAAAGATGCGGTAAGAAATGTATTTGAAGATATTAGACAGTCTGGTAAACAGCCTACTTTACAAATTTATGGGCAGATAGCTGCTGCATTAGGGCTTCACGTAATAAAATCTAAAGTTCCCCCTGAAGCAGGAACAAGGCTACAGTCTCCATCATTAATTCTGTTAGATTCATCATTGACCATAGTCTTAGAAAGTAATGATCAGGGTATTCTCTTGGCCTCTTCCAGAGAAGGTTATGTCAAATTAAGTAAGGAAAATATAAAGGAAAAATTCCCAGAAGGCATAGATTATTTAACTGTCGATAGAGTTCGCACAACTCCAGTTAATAGATTTGGTTTTACATGGTTTATTCCTGCATTGAGAAAGTATAAATCTGTACTAATTCAAGTTTTTGCAGCTAGTTTTATTGTTCAACTATTTACACTTGCAAATCCTCTCTTGATTCAGGTAATAATTGATAAAGTCATAAGTCAGAGAAGTCTTGATACACTGCAAGTTCTTGGTATCGCGTTGCTCGTATTAACTCTTATAGAGGGGGTTTTAGGAAGTCTGAAAACATTTCTCTTCGTTGAGACTACAAATCGAATCGATCAAAGATTAGGATCTGAGGTCATTGATCATTTATTGAGACTTCCTCTTGAGTATTTTGATAGAAGACCTGTTGGTGAATTAGGAACTAGAATTGCAGAATTAGAAAAAATAAGAAACTTTATTACTGGCCAAGGTTTAAGTGCGATTTTAGATGCAGCATTTTCTTTGATCTATATATTAGTAATGATAATTTATTCACTGAAGTTAACACTTATAGCTTTGATTGTTTTACCCATTCAAATTGGGCTTACGATTATAGGAGCCCCATTATTCAGAAAGCAATTTAGAGAATCTGCTGAAGATAATGCTAAAACTCAAAGTCATTTAGTAGAAGTAATAACAGGTATACAAACTGTAAAAGCACAAAACATAGAAACTACTAGCAGATGGAAATGGCAGGAACTTTATTCCAAATATATAGCAAGTACATTTAGAAAATTGATAACCGGTACTGCTTTAACTCAAACTAGCCAAGTATTGCAAAAAATTTCTCAATTATTAGTTTTGTGGATTGGAGCTTCAATGGTCTTGGAGGGTAAACTAACACTGGGACAACTAATAGCTTTTAGAATTATTTCCGGATATGTTACCCAGCCAATTCTGAGATTATCTACAATATGGCAAAATATCCAAGAATTAAGAATATCTTTTGAAAGATTAGGTGATGTTATAAATACTGATAAGGAATCAAATGAGGAAGACAGTGGAAAAATTCCACTTCCTGCAGTCATAGGTAATGTTTCCTTTAAAAATATTGACTTTAAATTTCCTAATACCTCAAGAGAAGCATTGAAAAATGTTAATTTAGATATTCCTGTTGGAACTTTTGTTGGAATTGTTGGCAAAAGTGGAAGTGGAAAAAGTACATTAGTTAAACTTCTTTCAAGGCTTTATTCTCCCACTAATGGCAATATTTCTATTGATAATTACGACATAGATAAGGTTGAACTTTACTCTCTCAGAAGACAAATAGGGATAGTACCACAGGAACCTCTATTATTTTCAGGTACTATTTCGGAAAATATATCTTTAAATCAAGATGATGCCTCTAATGAAGACATTATAAAAGCGGCAAAACTTGCGTCCTGCCATGATTTCATTATGCAATTACCAGCTGGATATAATTCCCAAATAGGAGAAAGGGGGACATCTATGAGTGGAGGACAAAGACAAAGAATTGCTATAGCTAGAACCTTATTATTAAAGCCTAAAATATTGATAATGGACGAGGCTACAAGTGCACTTGATTATTTTACTGAGAGGAATGTTGTTGAAAACCTTAAATCATATTACAAAGATTCTACAATTTTCTTCATAACTCACAGATTAGCAACTGTGAGCAATGCAGATGTAATTGTTATGATGGATGACGGAGCTGTCATTGAACAAGGTAATCATGACTCACTAATTAAAAATAAAGGGGCATACTTTTCTCTCTTTAATCAACAGGAATCAGCCGAAATAAAATGAATAAATCAAAAAAATCAAAGAGAATAAGAATAAAATCGCTTCTTGATAAAAACGTTAAAACTTTTAAAAATAAATTAAAAACAAGTAAAACTAATTCTCAACTTATAAATCTTATTCAAAAAAAATATACACAACTTAAATCAAAAAAATTATCAAATTTTTTAGATAAGTTAAAGCTAAAATCTTCAAGTATTGGGAAAAAAATAAAAAATAAAACTGAGAGTTCTTATAGATTTATAAAGCCTTTTTATTTGAGATTTTCAGAGGTTTATTTAGTGAAGTTAAATAATAAAGTTTTTTTGCCAATAAGAAAAAACATACTTTATGCATTTTCAAAAAAAAATGCTGCTTATGAGGGACTTCTTCAACAAGATAGATTTTGGATCAATTCTGTTACTTGGACAATAATTGGAACAACACTTTTTGGTATTGGATGGTTATCAATTGCTAAAACTGATGAAATTATTGTAGTTCAAGGCAAAATTGTACCAATCGGAGAGGTAACTGATATAAAAATGCCTATGGGTGGGATTGTGAAGAAAATTATTGTCAATGAAGGAGATTATGTCAATGAAGGAGATATACTCCTAGAGCTTGATGATGAAGCAAATCTAGAAAGGAGTAACACTTTAACGACCTCACAAAATATTACCTCTAATCAATTAGAACTTAAAAAGGATGAATTCGATAATTTTATTATTTTCAATAATGATTTACTTGAAAGCTATGAAATTTCCTTAGATATTGAGAATGATTTATTAACAAGATTGAAAGGATTGCTTCATTCAGGAGCTATTTCCGAGGCTGAAATACTAAGGCAACAATTAAAAATTCAAGATTTGAAGTCTCGTATTATCCAAACTCGTTCAAACTTGCAAACAAAGAAACTTATTTATCAACAAGAAATTTCAAATTTAAGAAAAAGTGAAGCCGAAATAAAAGGTGAGTTTGCAGAGAATTTGGTGAATATTAGATATAAATCCATAAAGTCCCCAGTAAATGGAATAGTTTTTGACTTGCAACCCAAGAACGTTGGTTATTCAGCACAAATGACTGAGTCAATTTTAAAAATCGTACCAACTGGTGCTTTTGAAGCAAATTTAGAAATACCTAGTGCTGATATTGGATTTGTAAAGAATGGAATGGATGTTGATTTAAGCATAGATTCTTTCCCTGCAAGTGATTTTGGAGTTCTTACAGGAAAAATAAGTCGTATTGGCTCTGATTCTCTTAAGCCAAATCCTCAAGAGAATCGTCCTGGATTTGCTTACCCTGCTACCGTTAAGCTCTCTAATCAATTTTTAGAAGTTAAAGATAAAACAAAACTAGATCTTAAAGTTGGAATGACTTTAACCGCAAATATTAAGCTAAGAAAAGTGAGTTATATTCAACTACTGCTCTCTACTTTTAAAAACAAAACTGATTCAATTAAAGAATTATGATTTTATAGTCAAAAATATTTTTACATCCCGCTAAAATTTTGAGTAAAAAAGGTAACAGTTTATTGTATTTCAAAACATAACTTATTAGAAAGAATTACCTAAGCTAATATTAATTGTAATATCTAATATTTGAATGGCTGATCAAAAAGTATTTTTTGATGAAACAAACTTATCCTCTTTTACTGGTAAGTCTGGAGAAGAGATAATTTTACCACTTAAATATAATTCTTCAGATGGTTCTGCTACAACTGGACTTGGTGTAAATATTTATTACGACTCAAGTCTTTTGACATTAGTAGCTGTAGATGATCAGCTCTCTGCGATGGTAGTCAGCAATACCTTTGGTCAAGATTTAGCAGATGAAACTAATAAAGATTCTGATGATAGTACAGATAAATACGTAAACCTAGTCTGGGGAGACTTTATGGGTAGCTGGGCAGGAGGAACGGATCCATATACGCTTGCCAATCTTAAATTCAAAATTGCAGAAGGAGCAGACTTAACAGAAGCACCAACATCAATAAGAATAGAAGAATCAACAACAGCCATAGGATATAACTTCGATGGTCAAGATC
>QCIO01000033.1 GCA_003216635.1 Prochlorococcus sp. AG-402-L23
TATCTGTTTCAAATAGCCCTACACTCATTATTGTTTGTAATCCAACTTCACTATTGGTTGATCTCAATATCCTTGGTTCTTTTTTTATTTTATTTATAAATTTTTCGACTTTCTTTAATTTTTCTTCGTTGACTAAATCACATTTATTTAGGAGAAGGATATCTCCGTATAAAATCTGAGAATAGGCGACACTAGTATTATTAATTTCAAAATCAAAATTTTCTCCATCAATAACAGTGATGATTGAATCTAATCTTACTTTTTCTCGAAGATCTCCAGCTGAAAAAGTCATGGCTACTGGTAATGGATCTGCTAGCCCAGTAGTCTCGACAATTAAATAGTCTATTTTTTCAGATCTTTCTAAAACTTTGGATACTGTATTTAATAATTCACCATTAATAGAGCAACATATACAGCCATTATTTAATTCGATCATATCTTCTGAACCTTCTATTATTAAGTCATTATCTATTCCTATTTCTCCAAATTCATTAACCAAAACAGCTGTTTTAAGACCAACTTGATTTTTTAAAATATGATTTAAAAGTGTAGTTTTGCCTGAACCTAAAAATCCACTAATAATCGTAACAGGTAATAACTTTTTAGACATTTTGACGAATTTTTTAAATGAATAAATTTAAATTTGTAATTTTATTGATCGAAAACTTTATTTATTTCTGAAGCTAATGTTTGATCCAGATTTGATATGCCCCCCAAATCATGAGTGCTTAACCTAATTATTACTTTTGAATAAACGTTTTCCCAATTAGGATGATGGTTATATTTTTCGCAGATTAAAGCAATTTTAGTCATAAATGAAAAGGCTTCAATAAAATTAAAAAATTTAAATTCTCTCTGGATTTGTTCATTGTTAATTTCCCAGCCCGGAATTTTGATGACTAATTCCTTCAATGCTTCATCTTGTAAAAGGTAAGGTTCCATTAAATAAGTGATATTAGTTTTTATTAATTACATTATAAATATTTTACCTTTTCTCACCAATTATATGTATATTTAAAACCCTTTCTTTTTGATCAAATCTATGTTCCCATAAATACACTGCTTGCCATGTACCCAGCATAATATTGCTGTTCTGAAAACTCAAAGATAAACAAGTGTTTGTTAAAGATGTTTTAATATGTGCTGGCATATCGTCAGCCCCTTCTTGATAATGTTTATAAGAAATTTCTTCTCTATTTTTTGATAAAGTTAAGTAGGAATTATATGGGACTATGGATTGCATATATTTTTTTAAGTCTCTTAGTACGTTTGGATCAGCATTCTCATTAATAGTTAAGCTGCAACTGGTATGAAGTGAAGTTAAATTTAAAATTCCTGAATCAAAATTATTTTTTTCAATAAATAAATTTAAATCATTTGTTATGTCAATAAAACCCTCACCATTAGTTATAAATTCTAATTTTGAAAATATTTGTTCCATACAAGTAAAAACTCAATTAATTAATATTCTATTATGGATAAACAATGTATGTTTTATGCAAACATCGAAATTTTTATCTTAAAATGAATTTAATTTATATATAAATTTTTGGCTGAAATTCAATGGAATAAGCTGGGGGCTTATCTTAAAGAAACTCAAATATTAGGTTCAATCCAAAATACACTTTATTGGGATCAGAATACTGGGATGCCCAAGAAAGGGGCTTCTTGGAGGTCTGAACAACTTACCTATATTGCAAGAATCTTGCATAGAAGAAATTCTTCTGAAGAATTTTCTAATTTAATACAATCAGCTAAAAATGAATTATTAGATAATGAACAAAATTCCAATAATCAACTATTCATTAAAGGTAAAGAAAGAAACATTAATCTTTTAATCAAGGAATTTAATAAAGCGAAAAACTTAGATCCTAAATTAGTTGAGTCTTTAGCAAAGGCAAAATCTAAAGGATATGAAAGTTGGCAAGAAGCTAAGAAAAAATCAGATTTTAAAGTTTTTCTCCCATTCTTTGAAGAACTAGTCAAATTAAGGATTGAAGAGGCAAAACAAACATCAGATCAATATTCACCATGGGAGACTCTAGCCCAACCCTTTGAGCCTGAATTAACTTTAAAGTGGTTGAATAAAATGTTTCAGCCTTTGAAAGATATTCTCCCAGAGTTGATTAGAGGAATTAACAAGTCAAAGAAATATCAGTGGGATTTAAGTCCAGAATCTCAACAGAATTTATGTTCTAAATTACTTGATGAGTTTGGGAGAGATAAAGATTTAGTTGTTGCTGGTAAATCTCCCCATCCTTTTTCGATTACATTAGGGCCTAATGATTATAGGATTACGACAAGAATTGTTAAAGGTGAACCATTATCAAGTTTTTTAGCAACTGCACATGAGTGGGGACATTCAATTTATGAGCAAGGCCTGCCATCACAAAGTCATCAATGGTTTTCTTGGCCGTTAGGTCAAGCAACTTCTATGGGTATACATGAAAGTCAATCATTATTTTGGGAAAATAGAATAGTTAAATCAAAATCTTTTTCGAAAAGATTTTTTAAGAAATTTGTTTCAGCTGGATGTAAATTAAAAAATCATTTTGAACTCTGGAAATCTATTAATCATTTGGAAGCAGGATTAAATAGGGTTGAGGCAGATGAATTGACCTATGGTTTACATATTCTGGTTAGAACGGAACTTGAAATAGATTTAATTGAGGGAGGGTTACCTGCTGAAGATATTCCAGAGGAATGGAATAAAAGATATGGTGAATTTTTAGGAATAAAACCATCTAATGATTCAGAAGGTTGTCTACAAGATGTTCATTGGAGTGAAGGTGCGTTTGGATATTTCCCTTCATATTTGTTAGGTCATCTTATAAGTGCGCAAATATCTTCTCAAATGGAAAGAGACATAGGTTTGATAGATGATTTAATCCAAAATGGTGATTATCAAAAAATCATCTTTTGGTTAAAAAATAATGTTCATAAATATGGCAGATCAGTTAATTCTATGGAATTGATAAGAACGGTCACCAACGAAGAACTATCACCAGAATATTTTATTAATCATTTAAGGTCTAAAATAGACAATTTTTGCTGAAAAATTACTTTTAAAGAATTTGGTTGAGTGTGAGGATGTAAGATAAATAAAAATTATTTTTTGATGGCAAACCTTAATCAACCCCCAAGTAGGGTTACACCAAATTTATTGCATATACTAAACGCATTCACTGATAGCTCAAATACAATAATCAATACTATTATTGAATTGAACTCTAACACCATAAATAAATATGAATTAATTACAGAAACGGGTCACCTTAAACTTGATAGGGTAGGTTATTCTTCACTTGCGTATCCTTTTGCTTATGGATGTATACCAAGGACATGGGATGAAGATGGAGACCCACTTGATGTCGAAATTGTTAGTGTAACAGAGCCATTGATACCTGGATCTATTGTGGAGGCAAGGATTATTGGGGTGATGAAATTTGATGATGGTGGAGAGGTCGATGATAAGGTAATAGCGGTTCTAGCAGATGATAAAAGAATGGATCATATTTCAAGTTATGAAGACCTTGGAGAGCATTGGTTAAAAGAAACAAAGTATTATTGGGAGCACTATAAAGATCTAAAAAAACCTGGAACATGTATTGTTAATGGTTTTTTTGGGAAACAAGAAGCTGTTAAAGTGATTAAAGATTGTGAAGAGAGATACAAAAAAGAAATTGATCCTAAATTAGTAAATTAACTAATTTTTGTTTTCTCTAAATTCTTCGAATATTTCGCTAAGTATTTTGTCGGCACCTTGGAGCTTTAGTTTTTTTGCTAGTTCTATCCCTACCAGTTCAGGATCATTAATATTGCCAATAGCTTGATCTTTTATGAGTCTTTCTCCATCAAGAGAGGCTACCATACCAGTAAGGGAAAGTTGTCTATTATCAATATTACTATTAACACCTATTGGGACTTGGCATCCACCTTCAAGCTCTCTTAAAAAAGCCCTTTCCGCTAGACATCTTTGACTAGTGGGTTTATCTTCTAAGACCTTTATAATTTCTAAAACTTTTTTATCATCAGATTTACATTCAATACCTAAAGCTCCTTGGCCAACTGCATGAAGGGAAATTTCACTTGGTATAATCTGGTGAATTCTTGATTCAAAGCCTAATCTCTTTAAACCAGCAGCCGCAAGAATTATACAATCAAATTCTCCGGCATCTAATTTTTCGATTCTTGTAATAACATTTCCCCTGATATCCTTGAAAACAAGATGCGGGTACTTATTTCTTAATTGTGCAAGTCTTCTTAGAGAGCTTGTTCCCACAACCGAACTTTCAGGTAAGGTTTCTAATTTATAACATTTATTTTTTTTGCTTACTACTAAAGCATCTGCAGGATCTTCCCTTTTTGTGATGCATCCTAATTTCAAGCCATTAGGCAAATTGGTTGGCAAATCTTTCAGTGAATGTACTGCGATATCTGCATGACCTACGAGCATTTGTGCTTCAAGTTCTTTTGTAAAAAGACCTTTATCGCCTATTTTTGCTAATGCTACATCGAGGATTTTGTCACCTTGAGTTGCCATGGCTTCTATAGATACCTCTAAATTGGGAATATTCCTCTCTAGTTGATCTTTAACCCATAAAGTTTGAACCATTGCCAGTTTACTTCTTCTACTAGCTATTTTCAGCTTAAAATTAGTCATTAAATATTATTTTGAGTTTGAATTAAAATAAAGTCGAATCTATTTTAAGCTATTCTTTTGCAAGTTTATAAAGCTAAAAATTATACTTAACTTTTTTTATTTTATATATTCTTTTAAAACCCCATTTCGATTTGGATGTCTAAGTTTTCTTAGGGCTTTTGCTTCTATTTGTCTAATTCTTTCTCTCGTCACATCAAAAATTTGGCCAATTTCTTCAAGAGTTTTCATTCTTCCATCATCAATTCCATATCTTAATCTGAGAACATCTCTTTCCCTTGGACTTAGAGTTGCTAATACTCCTTCTAAATCTTCTCTTAATAAAGTTTTAGAAACATCTTGCTCTGGATTTTCTATATCAGCCTCAATAAAGTCTCCGAGTCTTGAGTCTTCTTCTTTCCCTATTGGAGTTTCTAAAGAAATAGGAAGCTGCGCGCTTTTAGCTATAAATCTTAATTTTTCAATTGTCATTTCCATACTCTCAGCGATTTCTTCTTCACTAGGTTTCCTGCCAAATTCTTGGCTAAGGACTTTTGTGGTTTTTTTAATTCTGGATATTGTCTCGTATAAGTGAACTGGCAATCTAATAGTTCTACTTTGATCCGCAATTGCTCTTGTAATGGCTTGGCGAATCCACCAAGTTGCGTATGTAGAAAACTTGTATCCTTTCTCATGGTCAAATTTTTCCGCTGCCCTAATTAGACCCAAACTTCCTTCTTGGATTAAGTCTTGAAATGATAAACCTCTATTCATATATTTTTTAGCAATGGAAACAACTAATCTTAAATTTGATTGAACCATTTTTTCTTTAGCTCTCCTACCTAAAAGAAGTCTTCTTCTAAATTTGGAAAGAGGCATATCTATTAACTCAGCCCATTCTCTAACTGATGGGAAATGTCCTTTTTCTGACTCATATTGAGTTGCCAGTTCTTCTAATTGGAGTAAGTCAGCAATTTTTCTTGCAAGTTCAATTTCTTCATCTGGTCTTAACAGTCTAATTCTTCCAATTTCTTGGAGATAAACTCTTATTGAATCTTCAGTGTAGATACCTTTTGGGCCAAGTTTTATATTCCCAAGCCCTTTATCTTCTTCTTCAGAATCACTAAATTCATTAGTATTTTCAATACTGCTTTCGTTTAACTCAGAAGATGTATCTAAACTTCGACCATTTTTATTAATATCTTCTTCAACTAATGTTCTTGAGTTTGTATTAATTTTTTTATTGATCTTTTTTTTTGAGCTGGGTTTAGAATTCTTTGATTCAGCTGCTACTGGACACATGATTTACTCCTTTCTACGGTGAATTTAACTAGATTAAATTTTATTTAGGGCTAATTTGTACATTTAGTAGTAAATTTCCCCATTAATTTGTAAAAGAACTTTTTCAGGCATTTGAATAAAAAAGTTTTTTTAAATTGTTGAAAAATTTAAATAGTGCTATAGATTACCTAAAGTAAAAAGTCTTGGGATTTCTCAGACAGGCAGATCATTTTTTGAATTTTCAGTCAATGATCAAAGCTTCATGTCTCCCTTAAGAGCAGGATACTTACAATGTGCAAAAAACACTTTGTGGAATGTTCAACAATCCAATACTAAGAAAAAGTTTTGAAGCCGGCAAGTAATCAGTTATTAAATATCTCCTACAAATTGGAAATTTTGCTTGATGTGGGTAGTAGTAATGAAAGCTTTTACTATTTAGATGGAAATAATCTTGGAGCAGAAGTTGGAGATATTGTAAGTGTGAGACTAAGAGGGAGATTATTGAATGGGTTGGTGATCTCAAAAAAAAACTTTTCGACAATCAATAATGATGAAGCAAATATTTCTGGAGGAAAAAGCATAAGATATTTGTTTGTTGAAAGTATTTTGCAGAAAAAAATAATTGATGACTCTTGGAGACAATGGATAGAGTCCCTAGCCTCTTTTTATATGGTTAGTAATTTAAAAATGTTTAAAACTGCATTTCCTCCTGGATGGATTGGTAAATATAAGAATTTTTCTAAAGGTTTAAAAGATCAAATATGGATTGAAACTAAAAAAGAATTTGATATTAAGAAAAATGGATTAACCAAAAAAGAATTTTTTTTAATGAATACTTTGCCTGAAAAAGGTAATTGGCAAAGTGAATTAATAAAGTCTGGTTTTAATTACACTCTAATTAACTCAATGGTCAGTAAAAATTACCTTGTTAAATCTAAAAGAAAAAAAAATATCAATACTAAATTAAATTCTTTTTTAAATGATCATATTGCAACGAAAAAACCAAATCTTACAAATGAGCAAAAAATTGCATTTCAAGAATTTCAAACAATGAAACCAGGAGATGTTTTACTTCTTTGGGGCGAAACAGGTTCAGGTAAAACAGAAGTTTATATGAGAATTGCTGAAGATCAATTTCTTAAGAAAAAAAGTTGTTTGATACTAGCCCCAGAAATCGGACTAATTCCTCAACTTATTGATAGGTTTAGTCGGAGATTTAATAATGTCGTTTACGAATATCATAGTAACTGTTCTCCAAATCATAGAAGTGTGGTTTGGAAGAAAATTAATAATGCTAATGACCCTTTAATAGTAATAGGAACAAGGTCTGCAGTTTTTCTTCCAATTAAAAATCTAGGATTAATAATAATGGATGAAGAGCATGATGTTTCTTATAAACAAGATAGTCCTATGCCTTGTTATGACGCAAGAGAGATTGCTATTGAAATAGTAAAAAGGAATTCTGCAAAGTTAATTTTTGGGAGTGCAACCCCATCAATGAAGACTTGGAAAAAGTGTATTTTTGAAAAGAATTTTAAATTGGTAAGAATGATTCAAAGGATATCTAGTAATGAGATTCCTGAAATAAAAATTATTGATATGCGTGATGAGTTCAAGAAAGGAAATATGAAAATTTTTTCCAATGAATTATTACAATTGCTTTCTCAACTACGCTTAAAAAAAGAGCAGGCGATAATTTTGATCCCTAGGAGGGGGCACAGTGGATTTTTAAGTTGTAGAAATTGCGGATATTTAATAAATTGCCCTAACTGTGACGTTCCTTTATCAGTGCATCTTGGTTCACAAGGGAAAAAATGGTTAAGCTGTCATTGGTGTGATCATAAATCGAGATTGATCAATCGTTGCCCAGATTGTCATTCAACTGCCTTTAAACCTTTTGGAATAGGTACACAAAGGGTAATAGAGTTTTTAAATGAAGAATTTGCTGACTTAAGAGTACTTCGCTTTGATAGAGATACAACCTCAGGAAAAGATGGTCATAGAGATATTCTTTCAAAGTTCTCTAAAGGCGATGCTGATATTCTTGTGGGAACTCAAATGTTGGCAAAAGGGATTGACATCCCCAATATTACTCTTTCAGTAGTTATTGCAGCAGATGGGTTGCTTCATCGCCCAGATATTTCGGCAGAAGAAAAATCATTACAATTGTTTTTGCAATTAGCTGGCAGGGCAGGCAGGGCTCAAAAAAAAGGAAAAGTAATTTTTCAAACATATAAACCTAACCACCCGGTAATTTCATACCTTCAGAAAAGAGATTATGAAAGATTCTTAAGTGAAAACTCGAAATTGAGAAAAGATGCTAATTTATTTCCATTTTGCATGATTTGCCTTCTTAAATTATCAGGTGAAAATTATGAATTAACTGAGTCAATTGCAATAAAATTAGCAAAATACCTACTCAATTTTTGTGAGAAAAAGAACTGGAAATTAATTGGTCCTGCTCCTAGTTTAATTGCTAAAGTCGGTAAAAAATTTAGATGGCAGATATTAATACATGGTCCTGAAGGAACAAAGATACCTTTACCTGATAGATCAATATTATGGGAACTTATTCCAAAAAATGTTTTTTTAACAGTAGATGTTAATCCAGCAGAGTTGTAATTACTTTGATGGAAGTTGAGGTAAATCTGAACCTAATTTAAATCTATAGAATCTTAATAAATAAGCCAATATTATAATTATTAAAATAATAGATATCCCAATCAAAAGTTTGTTGAGGCTCCAGAAAGAAAATTCAAGACTATTTATCTGCCCTTGATTTAAATTCCAAATTATTAGATTTTTTGTGATTTCTAAATTTGAGTTATTTTCATCAGTAAGGATAGCTTTATTAGGGTAAATAATTTTGAAAATGAGTTCTAAATTATCAATACCTTGAATAGAATTTAGATCCAAATCTAACCTGTAAAAGTA
>QCIO01000034.1 GCA_003216635.1 Prochlorococcus sp. AG-402-L23
TTGGTATCATCTACATCGGTTACATCAACGGTGACAGCCATAGTTGAAGAGTTAGCAGAAGGATCTGTTAAAACAACATTTACTACATAATTATTGAGAGCATCATCATCAGTTGGGGTTTCGTAATCCGGAGCAGAAACAAATGAGAGGGCTCCTGCTTCATCTATTGCAAACTTATCTTTATCTGCTGATTCTCCTAATGACCAGGTTGCAGTATCATCATCAGATTTAAATGTATATATATCTGTTTCTCCTTCATTCAGGCTAATTGAAACAGCTGATCCAGTGGGATCTGTAAATGCTGGTGCTACTTCATCTAAATTGACAACTAAAACACTAATGAGTTGAGAAGAAGTTAAGCTTACAGAATCTGTAGCTTGGACTTGAACGAAATATGAATTATTCTTATCTAAATCTCTTGGCAGTTCATAATCCGTAGTAAAACTGAATGCCAAATCACCAGTAGACTCATCTAAAGTAAAACTACTTGAATCAGCACCACCAATTATTGACCATGTAACTGACTCACTAGCCGTTAATTGTCCAATAGCTGCTACTTTTTCATTTATTGATATTTCACTAGATAAATCACCTGATTCACCCGAGAATCCAGTAATTAGTGGTGCTACCTCGTCAACATCTGTAATTGTAATAGTAGCAATACCAGAGGTATCGTTACCAGAAGTATCTGTGGCTTTAATATTAACTATGTAGTTATTTGAATTATCACTATCTAAAGCATTTTCATAATCAGGTGAAGAAACGAATGATAATTCTCCAGTGGATTCACCTAAAACAAATTTATCTGCGTCATTGCCGCCATCTATTGACCAAGTAACATTTTCATTAGCAGTGAAAGTAGAAATTGATTGTAGATTTTCAGCTAAATTAAGTTCAAAGATATTAACTGTCCCTGAGGAAGATTCACTCTGAGTAAATTCATTTACTGTTGGAGCAGTTGAGTCTACAGCAGTAAGATTTACTGTGACTGTCTGACTTGACTCATTACCTGTAGTATCAGTAGCTCTTATATTGACTTCAAAAACATTATTTCCATCAGAATCTTGAGGATCATCAAATGATTGAATTTCTTTGAAAGAAAGCACACCAGAAGAATCTATATTAAATTTATTTAAATCAGAACCTCCTGTTAGATCCCAAGTTACGCTCTCATTTGCGGAGATGGCAAAAATTTGATTTGCATTTTCTGGCGAATCAATAGATGTATTTAAATCTCCAGGATCTCCTGAAGGTCCAGAAATAATAGGATTTATTTCATCAACATCAGAAACAGATACAGTAAGGCCTTGCTTAGAACTTAATCCTGCTGCATCAGTAGCTTTGACATAAACAATATAATCATTACCAGCATCAATATCCTGAGCATTCTCATAATCAGGCGCTGATGCGAATGTCAGTTCTCCAGTTGACTGATTAATTATGAAGCTATCAGAATCATTTCCTTCCTCAATAGTCCAAGTAACGTCTTCACTAGCTAAGAATTGATGAACAACTGTTGTATTTTCATTAATAGATTTAATACTTGTTTTATCTCCTTCGCTTCCAGATGGGCCAGTAATTGTAGGAATTATTTCATCAATATCAGTAATGGTAATTTTTACTGATAATGCATCTGATTGATTTTGTGCTCCATCTTTAGCAATTATTGTAAATTCATATTCATTATTTTGATTAATATCAAGAGGTGCTTCGAAATCTGGAGAGGCTTTAAAAGTCAAGACCCCTGTTGATCTATCTAGATCAAAGACAGAAATATCAGCACCTGTATCAAAGAACCATGTAACATTCTCATTTGCCTCAAAAGTAGTTAGTAAAGTTTCTATATTTTCTTCTACTAAGATCTCCAAGCTTGGAGCGTTTACAATCACAGGGGCGTCAAAGTCAGTCTGTTCCTCGACATCAGTTACATCAACCGTAACTGTTTGATAACTTACGTTGGAAGCAGCGTCAGTAGCTTTTATTTCAACAACATAATCACCTTTTTCATCACTATCAGTAGGAGATTCAAAATCAGGGGGGTTAATGAATGAAAGAGCGCCAGAAGTCTCATCAATAGAGAACCTTAATTGATCAACTCCACCACTAATATTCCATGTAAGAGAATTTTCTTCATTAGGAGCTGTAAATGTATGAATTGAAGTTGAATTCTCTTCTACAGAAGCTGTACTTGTTTCATCACCAGCATTACCAGATGCACCTTGTATCGAAGGAAGAACATCATCAACATCGTCAATGTTTACCGTCAATGTTTGATCAGAGGTATTACCGGCGCTATCTGTCGCTCTAATAATAACTTCATAATCATTATTAGCATCTGAATCTAATTTGTTTTCAAAGTCAGGAGCATTAATAAATGTTAATTCACCACTAGATGCATCTAAATTAAACTTAGATGAATCTGACCCTCCATTTTTAGACCAAACAACAGTCTCATTTGCAGAAAAAGTAACAACCGAATTAGTGTTCTCATCAATAGACGTTGTTGAAGTAAGATCGCCTGCAGAACTTCCTTGTGGTCCAGTAATTAATGGAGCAGTTTCATCAATTGTTACTATGACAGACTGAGTCGACGAGTTTTCAACTAAATCAGTAGCTTTTATATTTAGAAGATATTCATTATTAGTATCTGAATCAGTTGGGTTGGCGGCATCTGGTGCACTTAAAAAAGTGAAAACTCCAGAATTCTCGTCAATATTAAATAATGCTGCATCAGCTCCCCCATCAATATTCCAGGTAACTGTCTCATCAGATGAGAATGTACCTATAGAATCTGATCCACCTTTTAGATAAATACTGCTGGTTTCATCTCCTGAAGAGCCTGATAGTCCTTTAATAGAAGGCGCTACTCCATCAATAGTTATGGTAACTGTCTGATCAGATGTTGATGAATCACCAGTATAAGTGGCCCTTACAATTGTTATGTATTGATTATTTCCGTCAGCATCAAGAGGAGAGGCATAAATTGGTGCATCAATAAATGTTAGTGCGCCTGAAGAAGAATCAATATTAAATAGTGATTGATCAGCTCCTCCATTTAACGACCAAGTAGCTTCGGAACTTGCTGTAAAGGTATGAATATCTTGAGCACCGTCCTTAATTGATTTAGAACTAGTTGCAGCACCTGCACTACCAGAAGGTCCAGTAATACTACCAGAAGTACTACTTGTAATAACTCCTGGGTCTCTTACCTCCCCAGAGACTGGGTTGGAGTCATATTGACCGTTATCCCTTACGTATACAGTAAGAGTTCTATTATCTTCATCCCATTGATATCCTTCTCCTAATGAAGGGATGTAAGCGAAATCAAAATATTCTCCAGTCTTTTGATCTTTTTTATAGTATTTTGGGTTATTTGTTCCTTCTGGCAGTACCCATGTAACAGAAACGATTTCCCCAGCAAGGGAAGAATTAGATACTGAAAAGTCTAAGACACCAGTTAAAGGAACAATTTTATCAGCTTGTCCACCAGTATCCCTTGCTAATTTACCAATAACTGCCTCACTAGCTTCTTGGACGACTTTTACGTCCATTTCATAATTTAATTTTGCAGATCCATCTACTCCTTTAACAAACATCTCAATTTTGTCATCAGATGCACCTGCATTAGAAATTGATTTAATGTCTGATTGAGCAGTATTACCAAATTTCGCTTGAACCTCTGCATCGTCAGTACCTGAAGTAACATCAGAAACAAATGTTCCTGCAGCATCTGAAGTTGCGCCTATGGAAATGGTGCCATCTAAGGTAAGATCCTGTCCAAACTCAACTTCGTTTAAATCTGCAGCAGTGAGGAAATCAACTGAATCATATGAAATGTTTAACTTAGAATTATCGGTCCCACCTATTGAGAGTGAGTAAATTCTATAAATAATATCTTCTTTATCTCCATAAGTATTAGTTTCTTTGACTGCTAATTTATAAACATCTTTCGAAGTATCTCCATCAGCAGAATCAACTTTCTGTACAGCTAAGGCACTCTCTGAAAAAGAACCTCCATCCCAAGATTGCTCAGTATTAAATGATGCAATCTCTCCATCAGGATTGGTAATCTCGAAATTTAATTCACCATCCTGAACAAATAAACTACCTGTACTATCAATAATTTTTAGTTTGGCCCCAACAGTATCACTATCTACAAATCTAGAACTAGAAACTGATATCTTTGTAATCTCCTGGTCATTATCTAGATCCTCATTAAAGGTTTCTTCAAGAACTTTAGGATCATTAAAGGATGTATAAGTTGCCCAATCTAACTTCATTGTTAATGGATCAACATTGACAGTTCTATATGTAATTAAAGGATCTGAACCATCTGAAATTGTCTCTGTAACTTGTATTAAAACCTTATAAGTTTCTTTGCTATCTATTAAAACTGATTCTGCAGCATATACTGCACTTGTGATAGTTTTACCATCTTCAAATGTGTCTGTAGTATTGAAGCTTATAAGGCTTCCGGAAGGATCAGTTACTGCTTTTCTCTCTGCACTCGAATTAGCTTGAAGAAATAGAACATTATTACTATCTAGAGATGGTATAACCCCGTTATCATCAGAATTTATAGATGTAAACGTTTGCTTAGCAGCTTGCCATATTTCTCCGTCTCCATCTAAATCTTGATTTAAATCTTCTTCATGCGGAGAAGCCTCACCAGAAGTCGCTGATGTCCAGTCAACTACTCCAGTAGTTGGATCTATTTGAATTGTTTCCCAACGAGTAGTTTTATCACCGTCTCTTGATGTGAATTCTCTCTTAATTGCTAACTTATAAAAATCAGGATTTGTATCAGAGTCGTCGCCATCAACTCCTTCTACGGCAAATACGTTTGAAACATTAGTATTTCCACCCCAAGTATCTTTCCAGTCGAAAGTTACCGGCGTTAAACTTTCATCAACTATCATCAATGGGTCTTCAGTACCCTTTCTGATATAAAGAGTTCCAAAGTTTTTATCTTTAAAGAGATAAACTCCTTCATCACCTGAATTAGCAGTATCCGTTTCTACTTTGGTTAGAAGATCATCCCAATTTATATTATTTGGATCAAAAATAATTCCATCTCCATCAAGATCCTGTCCAAAATCAAGTTCCTTTTTACCAATACCTTGAGAATAAGTAGCTGTATCCCAATTAAATTGCCATTTATCATTAACTTTCTCAATTTTAAATGTCTCCCAATTTGTATATGTTTCTAAATCATCGCCAGAACCATAAGTATCAACATTTTTAATTGCCAGTAAATATTTCTCTTCATTTGATTCACTTATAGACTCAACTGCCACAGGATTCCGTTCATGGGAATAAGCCATACTCCCTGAACCACCTGATTCACTAAAGGTAAATGATGGTGCTCCTCCCCATTGATCAACTATAGGGATAATAGAATTATCCTTATCGTCAATAATATATAAAGCATTATTACTATCTGTTTTTAATAAATCTCCAGTTGAATCAGAATTTTTTTCATTACCATCAGAATCAGTTATTGTTATGTCCAGTAAAGAATCTGCAGAAAGTCCAAGATATCCATCAAGATCAAGATCAGCTTGAGAGGCATCTGTTCCAAATAGTTCTTCTTTATCCTTAATCGATGAAGACCAAGTTCTCATACTGTCATCAATTTTTCCTGAAGAATCTGTATAAATCAATTCCCAATCTTCCCAACTATATGTACCATCTGTACCAGAATGCTTTTGAGCAATTACAAATCCATTAACTTCATTACCAGAAGTATTTTTATAAGTAATTCCTTCAACTGCCACAGCAACAGATGAATTTGAATAGCCACCTATTACTTGAGATTGATCAATATTAAAATCAAGTTGAGCAGTACCTCCCCAAGGTTGAGTGACTTGTATTAATTCATCATCATCAGTTGATTCAGTATCCTTATTATCAAGAATGAAGAATGCTCCAGTTTGCCTATTTTTATAAAGTAAATCCCCGTAATTATCTGTTTCAGTGGCTGCCTGCTGGAGGGTAATTTCTAAATCTATACCTATAGCTCCATCACCATTTAGATCCTGATTAAATATTGACTCTTCATAGAGAGAAATATCTTCAGTCCATATTTCACTTTCGTAATCTCTGGAAACTATTCCATCTTTTGAAACATTTAGAATTTGCCATTGAATATGTTTTCCATATGTATCAATATTCGTATTTTTAATAGCAATTGCATAAGTTCCATCAGCTTTTTGTTCAGCTGCAATTGATTTAGATTCATGTGTTCCTGAACCCCAGTCGGATCGATGATCGAAATGGGCAGCACCTCCCCAATCCTCTTTGATAGCAATAGGGTTTTCCCCATTCTCATCAGTTATGTAAAGAGATTTAAAATCATCTCTTTTGAGTAAATAACCAGTAGTATCTGTTTCTACATCATTTAAAGAAGAAGCGCTAAAACCTATTGATCCATCTCCATCAAGATCTTGTTCAAAATTAATTTCTTCATCCCGTATGTTTCTTGTATGGAAAGTTTTTTGCCAATTAATACTTCCATCAGAATTAATCGCATAAATTTGCCAGTCTTCGTTAACTATTTTTTCTCTCGTCAGGTAATCATTAAAAGTATTTTTTTGTTTAACAGCTAACTGATAGTAACCTGAAGAATGCTTAGTAGCAGCTATTGCAGTAGATTCAAAACTTCCATCACCCCACTTATTAGAACTTTCAATAAACGAGTCATTAATAAGAATTTGTTTTTTATCATCAAGAATATACAAGGATCCGTCAGAATCTGAGCCAAAAGAGACTCCAAAGTTATCCGAAAAATCTGTTTCTCTTCTATTTACGACAACTTTTCCAGATTTATCGCCATCTCCATTTAAATCCATATCAAAAGCATTTGGACCTTCGAAAGAAGTAATTGATTCTGTAAAAATATTTCCTGAATAATCAATTACTCCATCTAGAGATAATTTATAAATATCCCAATTTACCCTTTCGTTAGTTGAACCATCAGATCCCTCAAATGAATCTGTTATTTTAATTAGGAGCCTGTAATAATCATCTTCTTCACCTCCATCAAATTTTGCGACCGCAAAAGGTTCCATAGAAAAACTACCAAATTCCCATTCATGTTTTTCTCTGAAAACAGGAGTTCCTCCAGCATTATCAGTTACCGAAATTAATTTATCTGCAGATTCATCAATACCGTCCCAGATATAAACAGTACCTCCAGAAGAGACCTTAAGTTGATCTCCAACTTTATCAGTTGAAACTCTTCCTAAGTCATTTGTATTAATTCCGACAAAAGAATCTCCATCAAGATCCTGTCCTAAAACTTTTTCATAACCACTTATAATGGGTGTCCATGTATGATCTGACCAAGATAAATAACCTTTAGTAAAATCAAGTTCATCAACCTTAATTGTATGAATTTCCCAGGAAACCATTTCTTCTGAAGAGGTTATATCCTGATCATCGTCAATCTGTCCTGTATCTTGCTCTGATAAGTCATCATCGCTTCTAGAACTTAAAGTAATATCTTTTCCGTAGAAGTTATAACCAACTGTTGTTTCAGAACTTTCTATTCTTATTGATGTTGATGCTTCTGTTGAGTCTTCTGCTCCTTCTGCAACTTTAAATTTAAGATTGGCAAGCGTATATGGATCCGTTCCTCCTGCCCAGCCACCCATAAAGTCACCCCAGACTAGGTTTACGTATTTATCTGTACTATCATCAGAATCTTGATTAGTTTCATCTGC
>QCIO01000035.1 GCA_003216635.1 Prochlorococcus sp. AG-402-L23
CTACTAATAAGAAAAAATTAAAAAATTTACGCTACATTTGTTCTGATATCAAGGACATTAAATCAAATAAATTTTTACTTAAAAAAAGGATTAGTTTACTTGTAAGTAACAGTTTAATTCATCACATTAGCAATCTTGAAGATTTCTTCAACACTATAAGAACTTTGTCTAGTAATATCACTGTAAATTTTCACAAGGACTTAAAAAGGCCATTAGATGAAAAGTCTGCTCTAGAACTCAAAGCACAATGTTCAACTAAATATAGTGAGATTTTAACTAATGATTATTATGCATCTTTAAGAGCTTCTTATACTTTTAAAGAGTTAAAAAATTTCACTTTAAAGAATGATCTATCCTCTTTAGATGTGTTTGAAGACGGCGATAAATATCTAATAGTGTATGGTAATGTTTAAGAACTAAGTGATAGGTCTTTACATTGTATAAATGAGCTTAAGTAATAAAATTCTAAATAATAAAGAGATACTGGATGCGGTAAATAAAAGAAGAAATTTTGCAATTATTTCACATCCAGATGCTGGGAAAACGACTCTTACTGAAAAGCTTCTTTTATATGGAGGTGCCATTCAACAGGCAGGCGCAGTAAAGGCTAGGGGTAACCAGAGAAAAGCTACGTCAGACTGGATGGAACTTGAGAAGCAAAGAGGTATTTCTATCACATCAACTGTATTGCAATTTGAATATGAAAGATCAGTAATTAATCTATTAGATACACCAGGACACCAAGATTTCTCTGAAGATACCTACAGAACATTAGCTGCTGCTGATAATGCAGTTATGTTGGAAGATGCTGCTAAAGGACTAGAACCTCAAACTAGAAAATTGTTTGAAGTTTGCAAGATGCGAAAAATACCAATATTTACTTTCATAAATAAAATGGATAGACCAGGAAGAGAGCCATTTTCTTTACTTGATGAAATTGAATCAGAACTTGGATTAAATACTTTGCCTATTAACTGGCCAATTGGAAGTGGCGAAGAATTTAGAGGAGTTATTGATAGGTTTTCGAGAGAGGTTATTTTATTTGATAAAGCCGTGAGAGGGAAACAATCGAATGAGAAAAGATTAAGTCTTGAAGATAAAGAGCTATCAAAATATGTAGAGAGAGATTTACTTGAAAACTCACTTGAAGAATTAGAAGTTCTTGATGAGGCAGGATCGAAATTTGAAAAAGAAAAAGTTTTTAATGGTTCTTTAACCCCAGTTTTCTTTGGATCTGCCATGACTAATTTTGGTGTAAGACCATTTTTAGATAGCTTTTTAAAAATGGCTCAAAAGCCAATTTCAAGAAATAGTAATCAAGGTGATATTGAACCTGCAAGCGATGAATTTAGTGGTTTTGTTTTTAAACTTCAGGCAAATATGGATCCAAAGCATAGAGATAGGGTTGCTTTTATAAGAGTTTGTAGTGGAAAATTTGAAAAGGATATGTCAGTTAAACATTCCAGAACTGGGAAAACAATCAGATTATCAAGACCACAAAAAATATTTGGGCAAGACAGAGAAGTAGTTGATGATGCCTTTCCTGGAGATGTTATTGGCTTGAATAATCCAGGAATGTTTTCTATTGGAGATACTCTTTATACTGGAACTCATTTAGAGTACGAAGGTATACCATCCTTTAGTCCTGAAATATTCAGCTGGCTAAGAAATCCAAATCCATCAGCATTTAAAAACTTTAGAAAGGGTGTAAATGAACTTCGTGAAGAAGGTGCTGTTCAGATTCTTTATGATTTTGATGAGAGCAAAAGAGACCCTATACTCGCAGCTGTTGGTCAATTGCAGTTGGAAGTAGTAACTCACAGGTTAAAAAGTGAATATAGTGTAGATGCAAATCTTGAATCAATGCCATATAAATTAGCTAGATGGGTTTCTGATGGATGGCCCGCCATTGAAAAACTAGGCAGAATATTTAATTGTAAAATAGTTAAAGATTGTTGGAATAGGCCAGTTATTCTCTTCAAAAATGAGTGGAATCTAAATCAATTTGTTGAAGACAATAATCAATTAAATTTAAATAAAGTTGCGCCCGTTGTCAGTGGAGTTGAACCAATTGATTTATAATGTCTTAATAGATTATAAAATTGGTTAATCTGTTAGTATTGGGGAAAAATTTTGGATTCAAACAGTAATAAAAATAATAGTGAAAAATCACCTTATGAAATTTTGGGTGTAAAAGAAGGTGCTGCTTTTGAGGATATTCAGAGGGCTAGAGATCTTAAAGTTGAAGAGGCTGGTGAAGACTTAATTTTGAAAGCAAAAATAGAATCCTCTTTTGATCAATTACTGATGGGTAGTTTGAAAGCTAGGCAATCAGGAAATGTAAGCTATGAAGCTGTGAGTGCTTCAAAAAAAGAAAAACAAATTAATCAACTTACTAATAATAATTTCCCACTGCTTTCAAAGATAAAAAATTTAAATAATAACTCTAAGAACTCAAGTCAATATGGTCTGCCAAAAATAACGCCCCCTTCATTTGATAATCTTTCAATAAAAATATCTGTTGGGCTATTATTTTTAATTTTGTTATTTATCAGTCCAGACTCTAATAATAGACTTTTGCTTTCTATCTCAACATTAATACTTACCTATACTCAAATTAAATCGGGAAAAAGATTTATAGGTTCTCTAGGCTGGAGTGTTACCTTTCTTTCGATAGGATTAATATTTGGTGGATTACTTGAAAATAATTCTTTCATTCAGGAAGTATCAAACAATTCTTTATCAATACAAAAAATTCAAAGTATTCCAGCCATGATTATTTTATGGCTAGGTGTAATTTTCTTATGATTGATTTTTTATCATCGATTTAATTTCTTCATAATTTATAAGATATTTATTCTTACAAAATTCACAAACCAATTCTGCCTTGCCATCTTTCTTGAGGATGTCCTCCAACTCGCTCTTATCAAGAATTTTCATTGCATTTAAACTTCTTTTTTTGGAACACTTGCATTTAAAACTAACTTCTTGCGAACGAGCTTTTTCAGATATTGATTTATCGTCAATATCGGGAAATATATTTCTAATTAACGAAAGAAGATTATCTTTTGCATTAAATAGGTCTTCGCTGAAAGAATTAATTTCTTTACATCTTTCTTCAAGTAGTGAGACTAGTAGAGGGTCAGTGTCTTTTTTAGGTAAAACTTGAGCTAATAAGCCACCACTACAAATAACACTTTTATTTTGAATTTTTTCTCCAATAAATACAGCTGAGGGAGTTTGCTCTGAATGATATAAATATGAAGCTAAGTCTTCAGCAATATTTCCATTTACTAATTCAACAGTGCTTGTAAAGGGTTCTCCAAATCCACTATCTCTAATTACATTTAAATATCCTGTACCTAATGCTTTTGTAAAATCAAAAGAATATTTATTATTGTCTACTTTGACTAGGTCCAATTCTAAATTAGGATTCCCTACATAACCTCTAACTTTCCCGTCTCTACCTGCATCAACTAGTAATCCCTTTAGAGGTCCGTCAGATCTAACTCTTAAAGTAACTCTCCCATGCATTATCTTCATCGAGCTTGCTAAAAGCAGTGAAGCACTAAATGCTCTTCCTAAGATACAGGTGGTTAAATAAGAAAGACCGTGTCTTTTTTTTGCTTCTAAAGAAGATTCTGTTGTTAAGATTGCAATTAATCTTATTCCTCCATTTGCTGCAGTAGCTCTAACTATCCTATCCTTCATGATTTTCTTTCATAAAATTTTTGATTTTCCCTTTTTCCAAGACTAATATCTTAGAAGGAATTCCCTCAAATAAGGCAGGTTCGTGGGTAACAATAATAATTGTATTTTTATTTTTTAGATCAAGAATTAAATTCTTCACATCATTTCTCATTGAATAGTCTAATCCAGCAGTTGGTTCATCAAGTAAAAGAATTGAGGGGTTTCTAAGTAGTTGAACTGCTACAGCTAATCGCCTTTGTTGTCCGCCACTTAGTTGTTCTGGTGGTTGGCTCAGATTAATTTTTTTCAAACCAACTTTATTTAAAACTATTTCTATATTTTTTTCTCTTAAAGATTTATGGCCTATTTTTAATTCTTTCCCAATGGTTGTACCTATAAAGTATCTTTCAGGAAATTGGAATACTACTCCACAAAACCATCTTCTTTTTCTAGAAGATAAAATTTTATTCTTCCAAGTAATTTTTCCTTTTTGTGGATTTGTTAATCCGCTTATTATTTCGAGTAGTGTTGTTTTCCCAGAACCACTATTGCCGCAAATTAAAATGATTTCATTTTCATGAACTTTTAAATTTAGATTATCTATTATTTTTCTTTCACCAGTTTGAGGTTGATAAGATATTTCTTTTAAATCAAGCATTATTAATTAAGTTATAGGTATGAATTTTAATCTAGTAATAACTTACTTATAATAGCTATAGATCTAAAAAGCTATTAGTCAATATGAATATTATTTTTAGAGAAGTTGATCCTTTTAATTGTTGGATATGGATAAGGTTTTCAGAACTACCAACTCAAGATGAAAAAAATTATTTAGATGGTGTTTTTGATAGTTGGTACGTGTTAGGAAGGTTAGGGGGATTTAACTCTGAAAATTTGCAAACTCATGAAGAAGGTTCTGATCTCAGTTGGATGTCCTACGATAATGATCAAAAAAACGCATCTCTTCCAGCCTTAATGCATAATTTAGGAATTATGGAATATCAAAATCTGTGGGGAAGATGTTGGGTTGATTTTGGTACTTCAGACTCCCTTTCAATAGATATATTAATTAATTCTTTGAATGAGATATCAAATAATTATGTAAAAATTGAAGAATTAATTATTGGTGGTGAAAATGATGATTGGGCTATTGAAGAACATGAAGATATAGTTTTCAAGGATTAAGTATTTTATATGGAAGACTTAATAAGATTAATTATTTCCCATGAAAGAATTGAAAATATTAAGAACAATAATTTAGAACTGACTAATGAAGAGGCTCATTATATAAATAAAGTGATGAGGATAAAAAATGGTAAAGAAATATTTATAGCTAATGGAAAGGGTTCATTATGGAAAGCTATAAAAGTTAAGAATGATTGTTTAGAAATAAGTCAATTAAAAAAACCTCACTTATTTCGAGAAAAAGAAATTTACTTATTGGGAATAGCTGTTGTCATACCAAAAAGTGGTTTTGATGATATTTTAAAAATGTGTACTGAGATAGGAATTGATTTTATACAACCATTATTTTCAGAAAGACAGGTAAATAAAAATTTAAATTTTTCGAGAAAACTTTTGAGATGGAATTCAATTATCAAAGAAGCAGTTGAGCAAAGTGAGAGATTATGGAAACCATCTATTTTAAATGGTATGGATATTATTGAATGGCTAAAAAGTAGAGATAATCAAGAAAGAGTTTCAATTTCTATTACCAGAGAAAATTCCCGTTATGACTTAAATCAATGGTTAAGAAAACAGCAAGAATTTGTAAATAAAAAAGGAGGTATTTTCTGGAATGTAATTGGGCCTGAAGGAGGTTGGTCCTCTAAAGAAATTGATTTTTTTAATAAAAACAATAATACCTTTGTTAAACTCTCTGAAACTATCTTAAGAACATCTACAGCTAGTATTAACGCATCATCAATTCTAAATCAGTGGAGAATTGATATGAAATTAAGGAATTAGATAAATATGGATTTAATTAGAAATCAATTTTTTATAGGTTTTTGCATTAATTTTATTTTGATTTATATATTTTGTAAGATTCCTTTAATGACAAAAGGTGGTTGGATAAGTGCAGGAATTTTAGGAACTATTTTGTGGGGATGTTTGTCTTGGCAGGGATGGATGTCAGTTGTAATTTATTTATTATTTGGATCTCTGGTTACCAAAATAGGTTTTAAATTTAAAAAAGAACAAGGAATAGCCGAAAAAAGAGGTGGTAGAAGAGGTCCTGAAAATGTATGGGGCTCTTCTGCTACAGGATTATTTCTTGCCATTATGACCAAATTTAATGCTGCCAACGTAGTAATGTTTAAAATAGGATTTGCTGCAAGTTTTGCTGCAAAATTGGCGGATACTTTTGGCAGCGAAATTGGGAAAAGGTTTGGAAGGGATACATATCTAATTACTTCATTTAAAAAGGTTGAGAGAGGAACTGAAGGAGGGATAAGTTTAGAAGGAACATTGTCTAGTGTCTTGGGATCAATATTTATGGCTTTTATAATGCTTCGTCTATCAATTATTTCTACAAAATATCATTTTATAATTGTTATAGTTTCAGGATTCTTGGCAACACTTTCTGAAAGTATTATTGGTGCTGAATTTCAAAACAAATATAAATTAAGTAATGAATTGGTAAATGCTATTCAGACAAGCATTGCTTCTGTTCTTGCTATTTTTGCTCTTGTTATATATTCATATTTTTTAAATTAAAAATATTTGGAAAGACCTAGGATTCCTTCCATTTTGTAAGGATCTCCCAGCTCTTCAGTCTTTGAAAAAGCCAGAAATGACCTTCGGAATTTAGATGAATTCCATCATGCGTAATCCAATTTTTACTCCTTTTATCAGAGTACATTTCTCTAAAAGTAGGAAGAAATGGGACATTCTGATTTAGGCATACTTCCTCCATTCTCCTTTCATAAGAATTACAAAAATCATTTGAGTACCATAGACATCCTGCGAACGGCATTTTGCTTTCTTCAATTGGCGTCAGTCCAATAACAAAGACATCTGTTTGAGAGTTCATTTCATGAATTAGTCTCCCTAATCCATATTCAAATCCATCTATATCTAATTGATGTCTTCCGTTTTTCTGACCAATTGCTGCAGTGTCGTTAAGACCAACATTTAGTAGGATTGCTTTAGGTTTATTTCTTCTCGTTTCTCCTCTAGATAACCATTCTTTTTCCCATCTAGATGAAACTTTTTCTATCCCATCTCCCCTAACGCCAAGTTGATAAATAATTGGCCCATTGTGGTTATTGCACCAATCTTTTCTAAGCCTCTCACACCATCCACCACCTTCATTATCTCCCCATCCATAAACTGAGCTATCTCCAATTACAACTAGCTGTTTTGGTAAACTAATCACTATAACTGGGAAAAAATAATCATTTGATTTAACAAATTATTCTTACAAATCAAGTTAAACTATTTTTGATTTTACCATTTATTAATTCGCCAACTATTGCAATGGAGCTATAAGCTATCAAAACTATGGTAACTTCTTGCCATGCGAAGGAACTTAGTGATTCTTGCAATTGCCAACCTAGACCAACACTTCCAATAACCCCAACAATTGCAGTTTCTCTAATAATGATGTCAGATCTATAAGCGCAATACGCTAAGTAACTTTTTGCTTGTTGAGAAAATAAACCTAAAAGCCAACTAGTCTTTTTTGAGATTCCTAGAGATTTCATCGCAATATAATTTCTCTTGTCTTGGCTATCTAGATTTGTAAAAAGTAATTTGCTTGTAATGCCAGCGTTGTGAAGACCTAATGTTAAAGCTGCTAAAGACACAGAAGGATTATTAAAAGTTAATAGAGTTAGAAGTATTACAGGTGTAGGTATTAAACGTAATAAAAATGCAAAAGTTTTTATAAAAATTTTAGAAGAATTGTTGTTAAAAATTCCTATTACTAATGGAGGAAAACTAATTGCGATTCCAGTTGATAAAAGACTTAAAATTATTGTTTCAAATATAAGTTTTAAGAA
>QCIO01000036.1 GCA_003216635.1 Prochlorococcus sp. AG-402-L23
GAGTAAAGGAGAAAGCTCCTTTAGTACTAGCAGTTGTGGTACCTAGCAAGGAGGAATCAATAAATAAAGAGACTTTAGAATTAGGTTCTGAATTACCAGTAATTGTTGGAGTTGAATTATTTGTAATAGAAGAGGATGTAGCTAAAGAAGTCGGAGCATCAGGAGCTGTTGTATCGATAGTGATTGCAATAGAAGAGGATTTTGAAGATATATTTCCTGCGGAATCTGTAGAAGTTGCTTTAACTGAATACCGACCATCTTCAAGTGTTGGTGATGTTACTGTAAAAGTTCCTTTCTTGCTGGAAGTTGTTTTGGCAGAGCTAGTTACAATGGAGCCACTATAAAAATTTAAGGTGACTTTAGAATTAGGTTCTGCATTACCAGTAAAAGTTGGAGTTGAGTCGTTTGAATCAGAGGTATTTACTAATGAGTTGGGAGCATCAGGGGCTGTTGTATCATTTGAGCTAGATGAAGGTGAGCTTTTACCACCTGGTAATGCTGATTTTCCTGCAAATGTTTCTATAGGTATTAACAATAGGAAACCTAAAGTAGACAATATAAGCGACTTATAAAAAAATTTTTCTTTTTGAAGGAGGTTCATAAGATAAGTGAGGTTTGCAGGTTATGGATCATAAGGATTTTAGAAGTTATAGGAATAACCAATGTTGATGGAATACTGATAACCTTGTCCATTAACATCAGTTATGTCTGTAACACCTGCTGAGACAGAGAGAGGAAAATAGAATGGACTTATGCCAAATCCTGCGCCTAAGGTGCTCCCGTTCCAACTTGATGCAATTGAAAGTCTTGAAGAAAGTTTAATCCCAACTCCTCCAAAAAGATTAGGATTGTTTTTATTAGAATCCATATCAGATTTTGATCTAAAGCTACCAGTACCTATTCCTAAACTTAGTAATCCATCTTTATTGTTAATTTTAAAATCTTTACTTGCAACACCATATATTGATGCAAAATCGCTAGCCTCTCCCCAACGTACCAAGTCTGAGTAACCTATTCCTAAACCATCAACAAATTTTCCCTCAAACTTTTTATGTAACTTTACTCCCATAGTGCCATCAGCACCAAAGCAACTAGAGCCTTTTTGACATGTCATACTTATTATACCAACAGAAACTTCTGCAGCTAATTGGTTGGGGTCTCCTATTCCAAAACCAAAATTCATTGATCCATCCGCCACTTTTTCATTATCTTTGTTGTAAAAGGTAAAGAGTCCATCTTGACCATCAGCTCCATATGATACCCCTATGAAAACACTACCGCCACTCGCTCCATATGCAGAGGGGGCTCCAAAACTAAGACCAGGGCTTGGAGGTTCTTTCTTTTGTTCTTCCTTTTCTTTAACTGTAATAATTGGAGAAAACTTAATATTATTTGACAACTGATCAGTATTAGCGGACAAACATTGTGAAGCTATTGCTATTAAGACAAATTTGTATAATAAATTAGCTGACTTGATAACTGACATAATAGAATCAAGATTTTATTCTCAAATGATAATCGATTAATTTAATCCCTACTATACTATTAAAAAGATTTATTTTTATAATATCTTCAGTTTTCAAGACACTCTTTAGAAAATAATTGCTAATTTATTGTATTTTTTTTAAAAATAGAAACAATAATTACATTATTAATATGGAAATCTAAAGTTATATTACTTATAAAGCTTAGAACATCTAAAAATAATTTAGAAGGTCCATTAATTGATAACAACTTAAATAAAATAATTAAGGAATTTATTTATCTTCTATGTCTTTAAAATTTTCTATGCTTTAAAAATAAAATTAAGAATGTTTATATAAACTTGAAGACTATTTTTAGTATATTTCTTACAATTGATGTTATGTATTTCTTATCTTAAGTTTGTAACTTTAACTGCTCGGGACTAAATTCAGGTTACAAAAAAATATCTTTTAAAAAGAGAATAATCCAAAAAATCAAAAAAAATTTAGGGGATGATGTAAATTTGTTTTTAAGCCGAAATTAATCACCTGATGAAAATTAATTATCATAAATTATAAAATTTTTTGAATAAAGTTTCATAATCTCTTGATATTTGCTTCGTTTAAAATAAATCTATTTTAACTTAAGTCTAAATCACTAATATGTTGCGGCCCTATAATTTTACTTTTCTTTATTTAAAAAATCTTTTTTAATAATTATTTATATCTACTGGCAATTAATGTTTTTGTTAGCAAGTAAGGGTTGGCACGGGGTCAACTTAGTGGGTAGTGTACTTATATAAACCCCAAGAGACATATTTTTTATTTATAGCATTAATGTCTAAAAGTAAGTTCTAAAAATTAGTAATCAATAGCATCTTTAGGGTAATTAAATCATTTAGGGCCTCCACTCCTTTTATAATTTTTGTTGTGTTTAAGCGTTCCAAGCTAAGTTCACATTTGCAGCAGTCCTACCTTTGATTATCTGGGTATCGGAAAGTTACTTGGTTATTAATTCGGCTTTGGATTCCCTCCCTCGAACTGACCAACTTGTTCCACAAGTATTTTTTTATACTTTGGCGGAGAATTGGTTATTTAGCCACTATTAAGCACTATGAAGCACATCAGGGATTTAATTACAATATGCTAGGATTTATTGATATGAATGCTATTACAACGATTTGGGGCCATAGCTCAGCTGGTAGAGCACCTGCATGGCATGCAGGGGGTCAGCGGTTCGAGTCCGCTTGGCTCCATCAGGATTTCAGCTATTTATTCCAATTAGTCTGAGTGATTTTGGACTATTTTATATAGTTTATTTTACGCTTAAATATGTATTAATATATTCTCTCTGCGAACAATTCTGAGAGCAGTAAAAATTTAAATGATATGAAATCAAAAGTATATTTTTAATTTTCTTTGCCTAAAAAAAATATATGATTTATTTTTAGTTAAAAATACTGAGAGATTGCAGAAAATCATAAATTCCCTAAATAAGTTTATATTTATCTAAATTTTCTTAAAAAAATTAAGATACCTAACTTATAAAAATTAATTAAATAAAGGATATGGATTTTTTAAACTTGGAGTATTGTTAAAAATTTAGATTTCTAAAAAGAGCTATGAAACAACTGAAATAAATATCTTAAATATTAAAAATATTGCTAATACGCAATTTTAAATGTCTTTTCATGCCAATTGATTTGCAATATAAAATTAATAAATAATTATTATTTAATTCCAAATGGATATTTTTTTATAATAATTAATAATACTTTTTCATCCTAACTCTACATTTAAAAATAAATAAGAATCACTAGTTAAATATGGTTCACTTACTTTTTTCAATAAATTAATATTTAAATTTTACAAATAAGTTTAGATATGACTTTATGATTAAACTTATATTTGTAGAGATTTACTGTCAAGATTATCAAGAAATATTTTTATTAAATCCCAAGAGTACTTTTGATATAACTTCAAAAACTCGTTAAAGTTTAAGGAAGCTTCATCATCAGCATTATCAGAAATCACTCTTACTATCAAACAGGGAATTTTTTCTTGATATGCTACTTGTGCTACAGCTCCTCCTTCCATTTCAACAGCAAAAATATCTGGAAGAATACTTTTAAGGTGTTCAATTGAAGACTCATTCGCGACAAATTGATCTCCTGTTCCTACTAGACCATTGTACAAACTTTTATAAAATGGTAATTCTTTTTTATCTAATTTTTCTCTAACAATTTTATTTGCCCAATTTAATATCTTTGGGTCTGTCTTAATTCTATCCATATTCAAAGCAGGTAATACAAATCTTTTAAAAATTGGTCTCGCATCCATATCGTATTGTATTAATTCCTCAGGGATAACTATGTCCCATTGCTTTAGTTCTTTTTTTATTCCACCAGCAACACCAGTAAAAATAATAAAATCAATTTTTTTTAACTTTTTCTAAAAACAATTTTCATGATTTTTTAAGAGTTTAAATTTTAAATGGAACAATTCCTAATTTTTAAAGATTATATTTATTCAAAAAAAATACCTAAAACTTATACCTTTCATTGTTTTCGACAAACTACATATTGAATCATAGAACAACCAAAACAATCAGCAATTAACAAGAAAGGCTTCAATAACTCATAAATTATCCTTGTAAAAGATTTACTATTAATCCTTCTTTTCCAAATATTATGAAATGGAAATCTAGAATAACCCTTATGATGGAGAATTTTAAATCCAGAAATTCTTAGGGCAATCCTAAGGCTTTTTTTCGTGAAAAAATTTAAGTGTTCTGGAGGACAAACCATAGGGTCTTTTAATCCTAACAAACGATAGAAACCCTTAAACTGTGGAACAACCACTAATAAAATGCCATTTTTCATAAGCATTGAATTAGCTTTACCTAGCCATTCCATGGGGTCTATAGAATGTTCTAGAACATGACTCATTAATATTGCATCATAAAGCTGATCTTTATTTTTTGGCATAAATTCCTCAAAACCAATTTTCTGAATATCGTTTTTTGAAGAAGTTCTTTCCTTGAGACTTAAAACACAATTATTACTTAATTCAATAGCTGAAATGTTCCATCCTTCTTTAAAAGCTTGTTCTGATGCATATCCCCATCCACAACCAACCTCAAGATATTCTTTAATATTTTTATTATGATTCTTTAGTAAATTTATATATTTTGAAGCATCGGATTTATCGCCAGGGAAGTCCTGCTTAAGAATATCTTCTTCAAAAGTTGTATCTTTTCGTGTTGATCCATAAAAATCTTTTAGGAATTCCTTACTTATTGAATTTGCAACATAGCCATGTCCGCATTTAATACATGAGTTGATTTGATAATTATTTTTTTCTCCAAGAATTTTTATTGTGTTCTTATTTCCACAATTACAAATTGAATACCTCACCATAAGTTAAAGTTGAATTTTTTTATTTTAATTTTAACTTTTTTTATAAATATTCTCATTTATAAAATGCAATAGTCTTAATGATTTTAATATTGAATATTTTTAAAAGTCAAATCAAATTCTTCTAAATGATCTTTTATTTAAGCTTTTGTCTGAAATTTTATCCAAATGATAAATTTAAATAATAGGAACATTTATGCCTTTTCTATCGATTTTATTCTTTATTTGATTATGCAAATTTCTTCCTTTTTGGATATTTCTTTAATAGTTGTATAGTCAAGAGATTGGAGATATAAATAATTATTACTCTCAGATTATTATTTAAGCTTTTGACATATTTTTTGCTTATTAAAAATTGAATTTATTGATTTGTCTCTTATTCGCAAAGGTAATTTACAAATATTTCTAATTACTTTCCCATATACATCCCATTATCTTTTGTTAATCTGCCAGTTCTAATTGGTCCTGTTTCTATATTGTTTTTTTATATTTATTATTGCTACATTATTGAGTAATAATGAATTTCTGTCTCGTTAATTTAAATTATCAAATTTCAATTGTTCGTTTCTTTAGTTTTTGTAAAAGGAAATCAATGAAAAAATTTTATTTTAATTATATTTTGTAATCATATTTCGTTATCAATCGATGATTTTTTAGAATCTAGACATTCATTTAAAATTTCATTATGAGTAATTTTAGGTTTCCATTTTATAAAAGAATATGTATCTTTTAAATTTATATCGTTTTTAATAGGTGGTATTATTTCTTTACCTATATTTATTCTTTTTAAGTTCTCATAAATTGTGATTGAATTAGAAGAATATCCGGATGCAATTGTTAAATTTGCATATTTTATTTTTAAATCAGAAGATAATATTTTTAAGATTGCCTCAGCGACGTCTTTTACGTGTATGTAATCTTTGTATTTTTTGAAATCATCAATAAATTCTGGAATTTGATTTTTTATCACCAATGAAGCAAATTTACTTATTACTCCTAAATCTTTTCTATTTGATTGTGGGTTTACAACATTAGTTGGTCTAATAGAGTAAAAAGAGATATCGTTTTCAAAACATAAATTTCTAAGTATTAATTCAGAAGTTAATTTTTCATAACCATATGGATTAATTGGCTTATCTAAGGACAATAAATTTTCAGATTTTATCTTTTTAAGTGCATTGTAACTAGATACAAAAATAACTTTTTTTAGAATATTATTTTTAATTAATTCATTAATCAGATTAAATGTTGGAAATTGCAATTCCAGGATAACTTTACCGGTATTATCCACACTAGATCTTGGATGGTAATCTGATCCCATCAATAAAACTTCGGAAGGAGCAAATTCATAAATTTTCTTTAAATAATCAGATGAAAATAAAGGTCTTGAAAAATTTTTATAAATTTTAATTCCTTTTTTTTTATTTGTTGTTATTCCTATATCAGATTCTTTATAGAGGGATTTAAGAAGAGGAAGTAATACAGAACCTATTGAGCCATATCCCCCAGTAATAAGTATTCTTTTATAATTCATAATTATTTTCCTCAAGAAATAGATCAAATTTCCTTATTAAGGACATTTTATCAAGTGGATTATGTAACTTCACTAGATTACTTTCTTCCAAGTAGCTATTTTTTGTTGTGATGATTTTTTTTTCAAAGTAAAGGCCCCAAAGATCTATCATTGAACTAACTTCAAACCAACTTGGATTAATTAAAATACTACATTGTTTAATAGTTTTCATAAGTTCTTCCAAGGATAAATTTATTTTAATGATTACATTAGGTCTTTTATTCAATTCATTTATTAAATTCTTTGAGTACTTAGTATCTTTGTTATTGAAGCAATTTGTTTTTAAAACAACCTTAAATTTTATATTTTTATATTTATCAATTAGTTTCAAGGTCGCAAATATATTTTTGCGTTTTTCTGATCTTCCCGCAATTAACACAAATTTATTATCTAAAGATTTTGATAATTTGTTTTTTGAATAATTTAAATTTACCAAATGCGGTATGATTTTTATCTCGCAGTTTTTTAATGTTTTATTTAATACTTTCTTTTCTTCTTTGCAAGAAGCGATAATATAATTTATTCTTTTTAATTTTTCATAATATAAATTTCTAAATGATAATAAAAATAATAAGTCTTTAAAATTTCTTATTATTTTTATATTAATTTTAAGATAAATAATAGAAGTTATGATTCTACTAACAAATAAATGAAATAAATATGATTGAATCGAAAAAAAACATATTAAATTATTAGAGCTGATATGAAAATCTATTATTCCTTGAAAAGGATGCTTTAGTGCGTATATTGCTAAATCTGATTTCCCATATATAGTTTCGATTGTATTAATAGTTTGTTGATGATTATCAATATTTGCAAAAAAAACAAGACTATTTTTATGTATTTTAAAATCATTAATATTTTTAAAATCTACTAGATCACTATTAAGTCTTGAAGCGAATTCTCTCATGAGAACATTATCGCCA
>QCIO01000037.1 GCA_003216635.1 Prochlorococcus sp. AG-402-L23
GATAGGTATTAAACCTGGGAATAAAGTCATAGGACTTTCAAAATTTGCGAGAGTTGCTGATTGGGTTTTTTCAAGACCTCATATTCAGGAAGAAGCTGTAATGATACTTGCAGATGAAATCGAAAAACTATGTGAACCTAAAGGGTTAGGAATTATTGTAAAGGCCCAACATTATTGTATGAAGTGGAGGGGAGTCAAAGAACCAAACACAAGTATGATTAATTCTGTGGTGAGAGGCGATTTTAGACACGATTTAAGTTTAAAACAAGAATTTTTTGAGCTTGTAAAACAACAGTCCGCTACTAATAATTACTAATCCCTTTTTAAAAACTTAAAAAGTTCTTCTGTTTTTTTTATATCTTTTAAACCCGGAGAAATCTCAATACTACTAGAAATATCTAGCCCATCAGGTTTGATTCCTGTAAGGATTTCATCAATCCATTCAATTGATATCCCACCGGCTAACCACCAAGGCTTGCTAAATTGCAGATTTTTTAAGTAAGTGGATTTTATTTTTTTTCCTGAACCTCCATAAGTTTCTTTATTCCAAGAATCAAGCAGTATCGCATCAACAAAATCCTCAAAGGGTTTGATTTTATCAATGTCCTTTTCCGTGTTTATTCTGAAAGCTTTCCATAGGCCAATATTGGGAATTTTTTCCCTTATTTTTTTGCAGTAATCAATATCTTCATCTCCATGTAATTGAATGATAGTTTCACTTGGGTTTCCTAAGAAATTTTTAATAATTAAGTCTATTGGACAATTTTGTACAACTGATACCCTCTCGATGTTTGGATAGAACCTTTCTAAGGTTTTAAAAATTTTTTTCTTAATTTCAGCTGATACATATCTTGGCGAATCTTCTACTGAAATAATGCCGATAGCATGCGCTCCTAATTTTGAGACTTGAAGAGCTTGTTCTTCTGACGTCAGGCCACAAATTTTAATTAAAGTATTAGTCTTGGGCATATAATTATCCTTTATGTAAAATTAATATTATTGCTCAATATAGCGGAGATTATTTTTGAGAAGTTGGCAAGTTTTTAAAATATGGGGAATTCCCTTTAAAATTCATCCTTATTGGTTCGCTATTCTCTTTTTATTCTCATGGAGCATAAGTAATCAGGTTAATTTAACTTCAGGTGATATTTACAATACTAAAGAAGCTTGGATTATAGGATTTTTAACTTCTTTTTTCTTATTATCTTCAATTATTTTTCATGAGATTTTTCATACTTTTGTTTCCCTTAATCAGGGTGTAAAAATAAAAAAAATTACTTTTTATTTTCTAGGAGCAATTTTACAAATAGATAAGTATTGTCAAACTGCTTCAGGTAATATAAAAATTGCAATTGTTAGACCTCTTTTATGTTTTGCTACAGCATCTATCCTACTTTTAATTAGTACTAATAGTGCATCTCAAGAAGAAATAGCAGTTAATGTAATTGCTAGAGTAGGTATATTTAATTTATTCTTAGGTTTCTTAAATTTGATTCCAATTGGTTCTTTAGATGGGGGGAATTTATTGAAAAGTATTATTTGGCATTTCTCAGGAAATAAAAATAAAGGAAGAAATTTCCTCAATAAATTAAATTTATTATTATCTTTTTTTGTTTTATTTTTTGGGATAGTTTGTTTATTTAGATTTAACTTTTATTTTGGTTTTATTCTCTCTTTTTTGGGCTTGTTTGGAGTTAATTCTTCAAAATCTGAAAGTCAATTTTTTAAAATTGAAAACATACTTAAATTTAGTAAAGTTTCTGAGATCAAATTAAAGCCTTTGAGGAAAATTGAATATGATTCAAATTTCTCAGAATTTAATACATTAATAAAAAATAAAAAGGATGTATCGGATAAATATTTTTTTGTTACGAATAATGGTAGATGGACCGGTTTTGTTGATGAGAATATTTTAAAAACTGTTTCCTTAAAAAAATGGGAACGGAACTTTGTTGGAGATTTTAAGAAACCAATCGATAGTTTTGAAACTGTATCTTATAACGATAAATTATGGAGAACTATAGAAAGAATAGAAGATACAAATGAAGGTTTTTTGTTGGTTCTCAATGCTGCAGACATCCCTTTAGGGATAATTGATAGGTCAAAAATTGGAAACTTTGTATTGAAAAAATTAGGTTTTAATTTGCCTTCAGAGATTGTTAACAAATTCAACTTTAAAAATCATTATCCCTTAGGAATTGAATTTCCAAGAATAATTAATTCAATGAAGCAGAAAGGAGATCTTTAAAAATTCTTGTCATTAAAATTTTCTATTTTTTATTATCTATGACAATATTTTTGAAATTTATATTTGATTTATTTTTCAGGAATGAATTTCTCAAATGTTGAACTATTTCATCATTTGTTACTTTTAAATTTACTTTTGGTGGAGCTTCTTCTTTGAATAATTTGAACCACAAATCTCTTGAAGGATTTGTTTGAATCTCTCCATGTTGAAGGAATGCTCCTTTTTTACGAAATTGGGCACTACCTATTCTCTTAAACCCATCCTGATCAACTAAATCGGAAATTAATGAAGTCCCAAAACAATTTGTTTTAATGCGTGATTTTTGTAAACTACCATATTGTAATTTTAGACCTAATTCTCTAAAACTTTTAATTAACCAATTATTAACCATTTCATAACTTAAGACTTTGTAGTAAGTTTTTTTAAATGTTAATGCATATGTTATGCCTCCTGAATGCAGAACAGCGCCCCCTCCAGAGGGACGTCTAACAATATTAATTTCCCCTTTTGATAATAAATTTTTCCAATGAAGAGGAATTTCCTTTTGGTGATAACCAATTGAAAGCCAATCCCCAGTCCAATAATAGAACCTCAATGTGAGAATTATTTCAGGATTCGAAATTGTCTGTTCTAAAGAATTTAAATCTAAAGACATTTGATCAAATCCAGATAAATTATTTGTTGAAAAAATTAAAGCCTGATTTTCTATTCCCAAAATTAACTTTGTAGGTTTATTTATGATAATTTTCAATAAATTTTTTCTTTCAATTTGTTAATTACGTAACATCATTTTGTAATAGTGTTTCAAATTTCCTCTTTTCGGTGGAGAATATAGAAAATAATTTTTTTACCATGGAGTCAACTCAAACAATAAATCTTATTGCATTAAGCCTTATAGTTGTTATGCATGCAGGTGTTTTAGCACTAAGACTAGGAATTAGTTTAGGTAGGAACTAAAGTCTATTAGAAAATTTAAAATTTATAAGGTAATAATATAGTAAGACTGAATTAATTTATTCAGTAAAAATATCAAGTATTTAATTTGTCAAAATCTTTTTATAAAAATAGTATTTTTCACAAAAAATATTTAGGATCTGTATTTATAAAAAGACAACAGAGAGAGGATAATTTTGTATCATTGATTTTTTTAATTATAAAAATCAGCTTTTCCCTTTTAGCAATAATAAGCCTGATTAAACTTGGTTATAGTTCTAAAGTAAGGTTGACCAGATTAAGGGAAATTGAAAACTCATTTTTGTACGAAAAATATAGATTTAATGTTTTAACAAATAAGTTTGATGATTTATTCTCTTCTGAAGGTGAGCAAAGATTTATGAAGGATCAGGATCAAATAATTTCTAGGGACATTATCAGAGTAATATGGCGTTGATAAGGATGATCTTGAATTATTCTACTTTTTATTTTTCTATTAACTTTTTTTCTAGTGAGTAAGAACATTAAGGGTTTAGTCCTAATAACAGGAACAACCTCAGGAGTTGGATTAAATACTCTAAAACCTCTATTAAGATTTGGATGGGAGGTTATAGCTGTTAATCGATCGAATAAAAGGGCTATAAAAATAGCTGAGGAATCCTTAACAAAAGAGGAAGTTAAAAATGTTCACTTTATAGAAATAGATCTTTCTAACTTGGATGATGTAAGAAAAGGCTGCGATGAAATATTAGAAAGATTTAAAAAGCCAATAAATTCTCTTATTTGTAATGCAGCAGTTTATAAACCGAGACTAAAAAGACCTGAAAGGTCTCCTCAGGGGTTTGAAAACTCTATGGCAGTAAATCATTTTGGGCATTTTCTTATGATAAACCTTCTTATAGAAAATATTTTATCTTCTGAAAGAGAAATCTTTTTAAATGGGAAATCTACTGTATTCAAACCAAGAATCACAGTATTAGGGACTGTTACGGCTAATTATTCAGAACTTGGAGGAAGGATCCCCATCCCTGCCCCAGCTGATTTGGGAGATTTATCTGGATTCAAAAATGGTTTTTTATCTCCAATAAGTATGGCGAATGGAAAGAAATTTAAACCTGGTAAGGCTTATAAGGATAGCAAACTTTGCAATATGGTGACCGTTCAGGAATTGTCAAAAAGATATCCTGCAGAGAAGATTATTGTAAATTCTTTATATCCTGGATGTGTTGCTGATACAAAACTTTTTAGAGATACCCCTTTGTTATTTAGATTCCTTTTCCCGATATTTCAAAAATTCATAACAAAAGGATATGTGTCACAAAGATTGGCAGGAGAGAGGGTCGCTCAAGTGGCAACTTATAAAGAATTTGCTAAACCATCAGTCCATTGGAGCTGGGGAAATCGTCAAAAAATAGGCAGAAAAGCTTTTTCTCAAAAGTTGTCAAAAAGAATAATTGATACGAAGACCTCTCAACAAACTTATGATTTAACAAGCCAATTGGTTGGATTAGATTAATCTTGACTAATCAAATCCTAATAAATCAAAAATTTCTCTATCTTTAAGTGGATTTCCTTCTAAAGGTTCTACGCTTTCAAGCATATTTTTGGCAAGAGATAAATATTCATTTTGAACTTCAATAACATCTTCAGTTGGTTCCATTTCAAAAATGGTGCATTTTTTTAGTCTTGATCTTCTGATGGCGTCGACATCTTTAAAGTGGGCCATAGTTTTTAAACCTGTTCTTTCATTGAATTTATCAATTTGGTCTGTATCTTTTGATCTATTTGCGACTACCCCACCTAATCTGACTTTATAATTTTTTGCTTTTGCTTTGATTGCAGAGACTATTCTATTCATAGCGAATATTGAATCGAAGTCATTAGCAGTAACAATTAGACAGTAATTTGCATGTTGCAATGGAGCTGCAAACCCCCCGCAAACGACGTCTCCGAGGACATCAAAAATAACAACGTCAGTATCTTCTAATAAGTGATGTTCTTTTAATAGTTTAACTGTCTGACCGGTTACATATCCCCCGCACCCTGTACCAGCAGGAGGGCCTCCACTTTCGACACACATTACGCCATTAAAACCTTCAAACATGAAATCGGTTGGCCTCAATTCTTCGCTATGAAAATCTACCTCTTCGAGAATATCTATAACTGTAGGAACCATTTTGTGGGTCAAAGTGAAAGTACTATCGTGTTTCGGATCACATCCAATTTGTAGAACCTTTTTACCTAATTTTGAGAATGCTGCAGAAAGGTTTGAAGATGTAGTTGATTTTCCGATGCCACCCTTTCCATACACAGCAATAACTAAAGCCCCTTCTTCGATATTTATTTTTGGATCTTGCTTTACTTGAACACTTCCTTCTCCATCAAGAGGTCTATTTATAGTACTTGTCATTTGAAGCTTAAAACAAATTATTATCTATATTCTTGCAGCGTAAATACACATGAAATATGTTTCTAAACAAATATTTATTTAATTGTATTAAAAGTGGGAAATATGTTCTTATAACTGAATTTTTAGGATTAAATCTGTCGGATTATGAGTAAAAATACTCATGACTTAATTATAGTTTATTAGTAAAAATCAACTAAAATATGCTTTGGCATCGTAAAGAGTTTCATCGCTTATCTCTGGAATTCCTCTCAAGATTGCGTATTTTTCAGTATTTGTTTTGACTTTACCTCTTACAAAAAATGGAATTTTTGTTAATTCAGCTCTACCAGATTCAGTCCAGATAATGCCCTCTTTAGGATTATTATCTTTTTTATCGTTAGAATTTATTAAATCCTTTGTTTCCGTAGCTGTATGTCCTAAATGGCTTTGATGACCGTCGACAAACTCAAAGTCATGTTTAAACATATCTATAAGATGCTCTTCTAATCCCATCATTAAGGGATGTACCCAATCATCAAAAATTACATTTGCTCCTTCCCATCCCATTTGTGGGCTATATCTTGCAGGAACATCTTGAACATGCATTGGTGTACTTATTACTGAACATGGAATGCCAAGTCTCTTGGCACTATGCCTTTCCATTTGAGTCCCTAAAACTAGTTCAGGCGCGGCTTTTTTGATTGCATCTTCTACTTCTAAATAATTATTAGTAATTAAAGCTTCTACATTTAGTTCTTTTGCAGTTGCTCTTACTTGTCTCGCCATTTCCCTGCTATATGTCCCAAGACCAACTACTTCAAAACCTAATTCATCTTTGGCAATTTTTGCAGCCGCGATAGCATGTGTTCCATCACCAAATATAAAAACTCTTTTGCCAGTTAAGTAATTTGAGTCAACTGATTTTGAATACCAAGGAAGTTTTGACTTGTGTTCTAATTCTTCTTTATTAGTCAAAGGGAGATCCAAATTATTATGAACTTCATTTATAAATTCAATTGTATTTTTTATTCCAATTGGAATAGTATTTGTATATTCCATTCCAAAGTTCCGTTTAAGCCATTCGCATGATGCTTCAGCAATTTCTTGATAAAGACAAATATTTATTTCAGCATCAATTAGTCTTTCAATATCATCTGGACTAGCACCTAATGGAGCAACAACGTTTGTATCTATTCCTTGTTCTGAGAGTATACGTTGGATTTCGATAACATCATCCCTACATCTAAATCCAAGCAATGAAGGACCAAGTATATTAACTTTAGGTCTGCGACCTAATTCCTTCCACCTTAGAGGACTTATTTTTTCTGAGGAACTTACTTTCTCTTTTAAAAGAGTTCTTGTTAATTGATAAAAAGTTTCTGAAGCTCCCCAATTTTCTTTCTTGCTAT
>QCIO01000038.1 GCA_003216635.1 Prochlorococcus sp. AG-402-L23
TATTTTTAAAATCAAATTCAAATAAAGATTCTATAAAATTTGCAAATATCCAAATTGGGGAACAACTTACAAAAACAGATTCTCTATCTAAATTCTTCAAGGAGAAAGAATCCGGATTATTCAATTCAAGATAATTAACTCCAGTATTTTTTCGTGAATATGCAAAGAAATTTATATTACTTTTATTAAAAAATGGATCTCTGAGCATTGCTCTTCCAGTATTAGTTGTTGCTCCAAATAAATGTATGTTCATAATTTTAATAATCTAATAAATCTTTTTAAATATCTTGACAAAAGAGGTAATAAAAATAAAATTCCAAATTGTTTAAAATAACAACTTATGACTTCTTTAGTTCTTATAAAGTGCCTTTGAGAACTAATCCCGGTATTTATCATATTAACAATATTTATATTCGAAGTTAATATGTTTATTTTATTCAATCTAGATAATCTAAGAAAATAATCAAGATCGGCGGCGAGTTTTAAATTCTCATCATAATAAAAATTTTTTATAGTTCGCATATTAAATAGAGTCGCTTGATGTGGAGGTATATAGCCATAAAATAAAAATCTTCTAAAATCATTATTAATTAAATTATCTATATTCTCTTTAGATAAAAAATAAGAATTTTTAAAAAATGAAAGATCCTCTTTTACATAAGAAGCATTAAAAATTAAAAGATCTGGAAATTTCTTTAGTTTGATATTATATTCATTAATTAAGTTATTAATAATATGCATAAAATTTATAGAACTTGGAAAGTCATCTGATCCCCAAAAAAATACCCATTCATTTTCATTTGCTTTTCTAAGACCAGTATTCATAGCACCATAAATTCCTTTTGAATTTTTATCTTGATTAAACCAGAAAAAATTTTCATTATTTTTACAAATCTTAGATAAATATTCTTTATGATCTAAAGAAGACTTTCCATCAATAAAAATAACCCTCCAATTTTTATACTTTTGTTTAATTAATGAATTAACTAAAATTGGTAATTGGCGATAGGAGTTAAGAGTTGGAATTATAAATAAAAATGTATTTTTGATTTTCAAAATATTACTTTGATTTCCATATTTTTATTTTAGCAAAAATTATTGCCAAAAAATATCTTACTCTTATTGATATCTTAAATATAAGAGATGTTTTTTTAGGAGTATAGCAATTCAAATGTCTTCGATAATACATTGTAGGCAAACTATCTACAAACAAACTTTTTGATAAAATCGCAAATATTCCAATATACATATCGTGCATATAAACTAAATTAGGAAATGGCAAAATATAGTCTAGATATTCTGCTTTGAATGCAAGATGACATCCTATAAAAGAGGGTTTAATAATATTTCTTATAATACTTTTACTTGGCGGCATTATATCAAAGGTAAGTATGGAAGTTTCCTTTAAATCTTTATTTGAATTATCCCAAAGATATGAATTTAGGGTGCAAAAATCAAAGTAGTTGAGATTTTTTTTAATTCTTTGTAATCTATTTTTTGTCCATATATCGTCTTGATCAGATAATACAATAATATCTTTTGAAGCCTTTTTTAAACCTTCTTCAAAACTTTTTTTAGGCCCAAGATTTTCTTTATTAGAAAATAAAAAAGTATTTAATCTATTATACTTTTCAAAAATTTGTTTAATTAAAATTATTGAATTATCAGTTGAACAATCATCTATAATTATTAATTCATCATTTAATTCCATTTGAATTAAGATAGATTTTAATTGTTCAAATATAAAACTTTCTCCATTGTAAGAAGCTAAAACAATTGAGGCTGCAAAATTCTTCATTAATCTTATAGTATTATTTCAATGAAATATTAATATTATTTTGATTATAATCTTTTATCAGTTTTACTAGATAGCAATGCAAGAAAAATCATAGAAAGAAAATTTAATTGTAAAGAAAAAATCAAAGGATTTCCAAGTGCAAAAATAAGATATGCATTACTAAACAAAAAAGAAAGCTTATAAATATCAATTTCTTTATCTTTAAGTTGAGAAAAGCAATATTTATAATTTTTTAAGACTAAGATTATATAAGGTAAAAATAGTAGTGAAAATAAACCAAATTTGTCCAACACATTAATATAAGACATCTCAATCCCATATGGTGAGTCGAAGGATCTAAGAATGTTTGTTCCATAAAAAGTTGCTCCTAATCCTCTACCAAAAATTGAAAAATTACCTTCTTTAAGGATGTAATTAATTTGTTCAATTCTTGGATCGATTAAATCAATTTCATAAATTACTGATATTTGAAAAAGTGATTTTATTTGATCGAAGTTTACAAATTTATCCATATTCTTTATAAAAAGAATCAAAGATAAAACTAATAAAAAGCTATTTAGAAAAAATAATAAAAAAGATTTCTTAACAATAAATTTACCGCTTAAAATATATTTAATTATTTTGTAAATAATTGGGATTATAATTATTCCTAATAATATCAACGTTACACCTGAAAAGGTCAATAATATCCCTGTTAATAAAATAAGTAAACCAAGTAATTTTAAATATAGAAGTTTATTTTTATTAATTTTTTTATTTTCAAATACTAAATTATAATATGCTTTAGGACATGTTATTAATAACAAACCTGTGGGAAATGAAGAGGAAATAACTGAAAGAGCATAAAATCTCGTATCCATATATCCTGATCTTTTACCATGACCTAATAATCCCCTTATGAATAATGTAAGTTCATTACTTTGTCCAAAAACAAAAGAAAAACCCAAATAAATAATTGATATTAATGAAATAAATAGAAAAACTCTTAAAATTATTTTTAAAAAATAATCAGGTTTATTCTTTATATTATTTTTAATAATAAAATAAGTAGGAAGTACTAATAAACCTCCAGCATTTTTCAAAATAAATAAAATACTATTACCATTTAATATCGCTACAAAAATTGAAATTAATGTTGCCAAACATATAAAAATAATTGATAAGTCAGCAAAACTTTTCTTATTAAAGATTATATTTTTTATTTTTACGAAACTAAAAATATATAAACTTGAAAGAATATATATAGGAGAGACTTTTAAATCTATAGATAATAAATAAAATAAAATATAATAAATGTCAAACACTTATTTTAAATTTTTTAATCGTGAATAAAAATATCTTAGCAATAAATATAAACATCCCTTGAGGCTTAATTTTTTACTGATAATTATCTTTAGCATATTCAAAAGACTTTCAAATTTCTTAGAAGATATTCCTCCATATGGAAAAGATACGTATAGATTATCCATATGTACAAAATTGACATTAGAAGATTTTAATCTTAACAATAAATCTAAATCAGCAGCTAAATTATATTTCTTATTATAAAGGCCATATTTATCATATAAAATCTTTGGAATCAATACTGAAGGATGAATCTCATTTAATCTAAATTTAGAATTTTTACTAAAATTTTTATCTCCGATAATTAATTTTTTTTCTTTATCAAATCGAATTACCTTTCCAAAGATAACTGGAAGTTGATTTTGATTTTTCTTATCTATTATATTTTTAAATTCTATAATACTAAAATTTAATATTGAATCTCCCGAATTGATAATCCAAATATATTTTTCTCTTGCTGAATTAATACCATGATTCATTGCAGCATATGGACCACTTTTCTCAATATTTAAATATGAAATATTAAATTTAATTTTAGATGAATTTTTAATATTTTTAATAAAATCAATTGTTTTATCAGTAGAATTAGAATCCACAATAATCCATTCTTTTAAAATAAAATTTTCAATATCATTAATAGAAAGAAAAGTTTTTTCTAAACCCAAAAAATTATTTAAAGTGGGCGTAACTATTGATAACATTATTTTATTTCATTTACTAAACTTATAGAACCATTTTTTATTCTAAAAACTTTATCACAATTTTTTATGGTTTCTATTCTATGAGCAACATAAATTATTGTGTATTCAAGAGGTAAAGATTCAATAGCTGAAATAATTTCACTCTCAGTTTTATAATCTAATGCACTTGTTGCTTCGTCTAATATAAGAATTTTTGAATCCTTATAAATAGCTCTAGCCAAAGCCAGTCGTTGTATTTGTCCGCCACTCAACTTAATTCCTCTTTCCCCAAGTTTTGTCATGTATTTATATTTTAATGAATCAATAAACTTATCTAACTTAGCTAATTTTGCAGCTTTATATACCTTTTGATTATTAATTTCTTTGTAATCGCAAAGTGCTATATTTTCGGTAATTGACCCTTCAGAAATATATATATCCTGTGGGACATTTGATACTGAATTACGCCATGCATATAATAAATTTAATTCTTCTGCATTATGTAATTTTCTTTTGTTAAGAAAAATTTGCCCTTTTGATGGTTTTAATAGTCCCATTACAAGCTCAAGTAGTGTGCTTTTTCCGCTACCTGTAGGTCCAATAAATGCTATTTTCTCACCTTTATTAATTTCAAAATTTATATTTTTTAAAAGTAGGCTAGAATCAGAGCGACTTTTATATCCAAAAGATAAATCTTTAAAAACTAAATTTTTAAAATTTAATTCTTTTGTTTTTTCTACTAAAAAATTAAAATCTTCTTTTTTGTTACTTAATTCATTAATCAAATCAAGCAAATAATAAAGCGATTTATCTCTAGATTTAATTATTGCCCAACTATTATATATATTCTGAGATAGAGGAAGAAGTTTTTGAGCCGCCAGTGCTAAAGTTCCAAGGAAAGGGAAAAAATCGATAGGATTATCTATAATATTCGAAATCATAAATGCAACTATTACAAATCCAGTAATGCTTATTGCTTCTAATACATATCTTGGATAAAAACTAATAAATGAAGCCTCAGCTTGTTTTATTCTAAGATTTAAATCAATTTCATTATATTTTTTTATAAAAAATTTCTGAGAATTAGCTAACTTAATATCTTTAAAAGACCCAAAACCTTTTTGCAAAGTTCTTACTTGGTTCTGACTCTCAGAAGCTATAACCTTACTATAGTTTTTTAGTTTATTTTTTGATAATTTTGCAATAGCTATATATGTAAACAATATTAAGAATATGAGAACGATAGCAACTATTGGCTTTGAAATAATAATTACTGATAAAAGTCCAGTAATAATTATTGAAGAAGATAAGATAGTAAATGTCGCATATAATATTTGAAGTGTTTGCTCAACATAATTCGTAGAAGCAGTTATAAATTCACTACTATTCATATTTGTGTAATCTTCATAATATTGATTTATTACATTAGAAAAAACCTTAGTACTCAAATAACTTCCAATAATACTTGAGATCTTAGCACTTCTCCACAAAATAAAAATCCTTAATACAGATGAAAAGAAAATAAAAAAAAGAAATATTAAAGTTATTAAAATGTTGTATTTATAGTTTTCTAATGTAGGAAAGAAAGAAAAATATTTTAAAATAAGAAGTTTACTAAATTCGGGATCTATTATTGCTTTCAGGAATGGAATAACAGAAGCTATGGTTAATGCATCAAAAACTGCTGCCAATAACATTCCAAGAATTAATATGATTATTTTTCTTTTTCCACTTAAATCTAAAATATCCCATATTCTAAATAAATATTGAGGAGCTAAACTCATTAAATAAATTACTTCCTTAATAAATTATACATAAGACTAACTTAATAAAAAGAATTTTATAATTAAAGAAGCTATTTTCATTTTATCTTTAAATCTGAACATTTTCGTTATTAACTAATTCTTTTATTTCTTCTTTTGTAAATAAATTGGAATTCTCATAAACCTGATATACCGGTTCACCTAATTTAGATTTATTTTTCCATCTAAGCTTAGGTATCCTATTTCTAATTATTTTTTTATTCATATAATCGACAAAAGACTTTGAAATTTTTGCACTTAGTTTGAAATTTTTCTTAGCTAGATTATCACTAAGTAAAATATTAAACTCTTTTATATTATTAGGAATCCAAACTAATTCTTTATCAAAAGTATCTGCCAATCCAGAGTTTATTGAGATACACTTAATTCTATTCTGGGCAGCCTCTTCAACTATAGTCCCACTAAATGTAAGAATTCTATGAGCATTTTTCATACTATATTTAAACTTACATTTATCAACTGGATTATGAATAATTATATTTTCTCTGAAATAATAACTATATCGTTTGATTAAAATTGCTGCCGTATCTTCTCCCCAATAAATTGCTTCAGGATGAACTCTAAAAATCCAGGTTTCATTTGATTTCTGAATAAGTTTAAAAATATGATCCAACCAGGAATAATAATCAAAAAATATTCTAGACCATTTAACTGCATGATTAGGTGAATCTCCTAATACTGGTAAATAAATAATATTAAGGTTGCCATTTGAATTATTACCTTTTGATTTTGCTAATTTTAGATTATTAATTGTATATTTTGCAGGAGAAAAGAAATTTGAATTATCAAATTTTAGTGAAAAAAATATATCATTAATATTTTCAGAATAATGTCCTAAAGAAAAAAAATTTACTCTTACTTTATCTGAGAGATGTAAATACAAGTCAAAAATAAAATCAGTATAAACTTTGTGACCATAACCCAAATACAAGTATTTAAATTCTTTTTCTATTTTATTAGCTAAAGCTATATTATTACAAGCTCTAAAATATAAGATCAGAACCTGTTTTAAATAATTTTCTTTAAATTTATATTTTAAAAATGATAGAGAATAAAATTTATTTATTTCGTCGTTAATAGTAATAAAGATATATTTATTCAATATTGAAACTTTTCCTTGCCTTATTAGTTGCCAATATATATTTTTAAAAGCTAATAAAAAAATTATAATTTTAAATCTCTTTAATGCCTCTATAATTGTTTGAAATAATACCAATGGTTTTATTTTAATTAA
>QCIO01000039.1 GCA_003216635.1 Prochlorococcus sp. AG-402-L23
ATCGGAATTGTTTTCCAATTTATGTCTATTGTTTGAGGACATAGGATATATTTTATTAATTAAATTTTGCCTCAATCATGAAATATTTAAATACTTAGTATAAATTTCTCAACTTCATCTATTAGAATAATTTATTATGAGGGCGATTAGCTCAGCGGTAGAGCGCCTGCCTTACAAGCAGGATGTCCCTGGTTCGAACCCTGGATCGCCCATTTATTATTTTTCTAATGACTGAGATCGTCAATCTTTCAATCAGTCAAAGTTCTGCTTCAGAACTATCTAGGCAAGCTTATTTCGGCAGTTCTCCTGGAGAAATGTCAATTGATTTGCTTGATCATAAAAATTGTTCCGAAGGATGGATGCATATTAAATTAAGGCCAGGAGCAAGTAATGGATCTCCTATCTCAAGAACTGAAGGAGTTACTTTATATGCGGATGTAAAAAAGTTTAATTTACTGAAAGATTTAAAATTAGATTATTACGGTGATTTAAGCGGTGGTGGATTTCTTATTTCAACACCAAAATGCAATACGTTGTTCCTGCGGTTCTGGCTTCAAACTTTTGTAGAATGAATGTGGCTTTTTTGCAAACTAATATTATTTTCATTAATTGGCTGCTATCAAGATAAAATAAATAAAAGTTTCTTGAAATAAAATTTGCATATGACAGAGATGAATGATCAATTATCTTTAGAGAATTATTCACCTTTTGAAGTAGAGAAAAAGTGGCAAGAAAAATGGGAAAGTTCAAAGGCGTTTAGTCCTAACCCTGAGGATCATGGAGATCCTTTTTGTATTGTTATTCCGCCACCAAATGTAACTGGATCTTTGCATATGGGGCATGCATTTAATACGGCTTTGATAGATGTTGTAGTACGTTTTCAAAGACTTTTAGGAAAAAATGTTTTGTGTTTACCAGGAACTGATCATGCTTCAATAGCTGTTCAAACTATTCTTGAAAAACAATTAAAAAGTGAAGGCAAAACAAGCGAGGATATTGGAAGAGATGAATTTCTTAAAAGAGCATGGAACTGGAAAGAACAAAGTGGGGGCAGAATAGTTTCTCAATTAAAAAGGATAGGATATTCAGTAGACTGGAATAGAGAAAGATTTACTCTGGATCAAAAATTAAATGAAGCAGTTGTTGAGGCTTTTAATATTCTTTATAAAAAGAATTTAATTTATAGAGGTGAATATTTAGTTAATTGGTGTCCTGAATCTCAATCTGCTGTAAGTGATCTTGAAGTTGAAATGCAAGAAGTAGATGGTCATTTATGGCATTTTAAATACCCTTTAATTTCCGAAAGTGGTGAACAGTTAGAAAAGTACTTAGAGGTTGCAACAACAAGACCAGAAACTCTTTTGGGTGATACTGCTGTGGCAGTTAATCCTGATGATGATAGATATAAAGAATATATTGGTGTCAAAGTAAAAGTTCCTTTCGTTGATAGAGAAATACCTATTATTGCTGATTCACATGTTGATAAGGATTTTGGTACTGGATGTGTCAAGGTCACTCCAGCCCACGATCCAAATGATTTTGCAATAGGAAAAAGGCATAATTTAAAACAGATTAATGTAATGAACAAAGATGGAACTTTAAATATTAATGCAGGCAAATTTCAAAATTTAGATAGATATGATGCTAGAAAGAAAATTATCAAAGATTTGGATAACTTAGGCCTTTTGACAAAGATAGAGGATTATAAACATACTGTTCCTTTTTCTGATAGAGGTAAGGTCCCAATTGAACCTTTATTGTCAACACAATGGTTTTTGAAAATGGATGAAATTTCTCAAGGATGTCTAAATGAAATTGATTCTAAAAAGCCATCGTTTATTCCTCCACGCTGGGAAAAAGTTTATAAGGATTGGTTAGAGAATATTAATGATTGGTGTATCAGTAGACAATTATGGTGGGGGCACCAAATACCAGCATGGTATGTTTTAGATGAATCTCAAGACTCAATTGAACAAAATACTCCATATGTCGTTGCAAGAAATGAAGAGGAAGCCTTAATCCAAGCCAATAAAAAATTTGGATTAAATATTAAATTAGTTCGTGATAAAGATGTTTTAGATACTTGGTTTTCAAGTGGTTTATGGCCATTCTCAACCCTTGGTTGGCCAAATATAAATGATCCGGATTTTAAAAAATGGTATCCAAATAATGTTCTTGTTACTGGTTTCGATATTATTTTCTTCTGGGTGGCAAGAATGACAATGATGGGGAATACTTTCACGAAAAATATTCCTTTTAAGGATGTGTATATTCATGGTCTAGTTCGAGATGAAAATAACAAAAAAATGAGTAAAAGTTCAGGTAATGGCATTGACCCAATACTTTTAATTGATAAATATGGTTCTGATGCTTTGCGATTTGCTTTAATTCGAGAAGTTGCAGGCGCTGGACAAGATATCCGGCTTGATTTTGATAGGAAAAAAGATACATCTTCAACTGTTGAAGCTTCAAGAAATTTTGCAAATAAATTATGGAATGCAACTAAATTTGTATTAATTAATAAAACTTCCAATAATAATTTTTCGCTCAATGAGAGTGATGAAACTTCTTTAGAATTATGTGATAAATGGATTTTTTCTAAATTGAATCAGGTAAATATAAAGGTTGCTTCTTTGTTGAAAGAATATAAATTGGGAGAATCTGCGAAACTACTATATGAATTTACATGGAATGATTTTTGTGATTGGTATGTAGAATTTGCTAAACAAAGATTCAATAATAAAGATACTAAAAATAGACAAATATCTGAAAAAGTTTTAATAAAAGTGCTTAATGATATTTTGGTGATGATTCATCCTTTTATGCCCCACATTACGGAAGAACTTTGGCATGTACTCCAACTAAAACCAGATAAAGTATTATTATCTCTTCAAAAATGGCCAACTTATGAAAATAAATTTGTTGATAATAAGCTTGATAATTCCTTCCATCAACTCTTTGAAATTATTAGATTGATTAGAAATTTGAGAGCTGAATTAGGCCTCAAGCCATCAGAAAAAGTTCCTGTTTACCTAATTTCAGATAATAATGAATTGATTGATTTTTTAAAAATTTTAGTTGATGATATTCAAATCTTAACTAAATCTTCTGAAGTATTTATTTTTAAAACTAATACTGTTGATAAAAAAGATTTTGCTAAATCTTTTTCTGGGATAATTAGTGATTTAGAGGTTTACTTACCTTTTCAGGATTTTGTAAATTTAGATGCATTAAAGGAAAGGTTAACCAAGGATTTAAAAAAGGTGACTATTGAATTGGAAAATTTAAATAAGAGATTATCTAATAAAAATTTTGTTGATAAGGCTCCAAAAGATATTGTTAATGAATGCAGGTTTAAATTAAAAGAGGGTTCGTTACAAATGGAGAGAATTACTAAAAAACTCGAACTTTTGAATTGAGAATGAATATATTCCTAGAAAATATTTATAATTTGTCTTTTTTTTTTAATACTGGAATTGGAGTCTTTTCGTTTGTTTGCATTTATATTTTAATTGTTTTATTAATACTTCCAGCTTCTTGGTTATCTTTATTATCAGGTTTTTTATATGGCTCATATTTAGGATCAGTTATCGTTTTTATTTCCGCTTCTATAGGAGCATCAGTTGCATTTTTTGTATCAAAAAGTTTTTTCGCAATAAAGTTAAAAAACCTTTTTAGCCGTTATCCAAAATTAAGTGTTATGGAAAAAGTAGTAGAAAAAGGCGGACTTAAATTAATTTTTTTAGCGAGATTATCGCCAATATTTCCATTCAGTATTCTTAATTATTTTTATGGTTTAAATAATGTTAAATTTAGAGATTTCGCTCTTGGTCTTCTTGGAATAATTCCAGGAACTTTTCTTTATTGCTCAATAGGTAGTTTGGCAAAAAGCCTTCAGGAGTTAAAAAATATGCAATCACCAAATAATTTATATATTACTATCATTGGGATTATTTCAACTTTTTTAGTTGTATATTTCTTAGCTAAATACTCCAGAGAATATTTTGAAAATTCCTAGGAATTTACTCTTTAATATTCCAATCTCTAATAGATGCAATTAAGATAAACCACAAAAGCCTAAATTTACCTATTAAAGTTTTGTTGGCTTCTAATTCGATATATTTTGCCTGTCCACAAGGTGTTTTTATGTAGTTGAAAACTTTTTTCTTCGTCATAAGTTTTTTAAAAGTCCTGATAATTATTCTTACATTTTATAGCCAAGATTTTTAGTTTTTTTTTGACTTAAAAAACACATTTTTCATTGACTACTTTGTTGAATATTATTTTTTAAAATTTACACTTTTTCTCCAGCTTTAAATCCTCTAAAGCATTTGAATCTAGGAAACCTAAGACTAAAAGCCAATGCATCCTTGGATTTAGTTTTAGCATCAGCTCTGATCTCTACAAGTTGACCAATGAGTTGATTACGTTTTGACCAATATTCTTCACGTTGGATATCGCTAAATCCGCTTCCACAACTAAGGCTGTATTCATGCCCATCATCTTCCCCTTCTACTAGCACTGCTCCCAGTCTACCTTTATTGCGACCTGTGCCTTCTTCAACTGATACGACTTTTAAGGTGACTTCAATGAACGGTTTTGCTTTTAACCAACTGTGTGTTCTTTTGCATTCATACATAGCATCAGGATCTTTAATCATTACTCCTTCATATCCACCTTCCACCGCAGATTTATTTAGCTCTACAAATCTTTTCTGTCCCTCAATGGTGTCGAGATCTACATTTTCCCATTCAAGTGTTTTTATATGTCTTAGAAGAATAGAATGTTTTGCTACCCATTCTCTTACTAATAAACTTCTTTTTGTTTGACTAGTGTTCCATCTCCCTTTTTGGAAGTTTTCAAGGGGACATAAGTCAAATAGGTGTAGAACTGCGTCTTTTGTTTGTTTGCCATCTTTTCTATGAACCTGTTTCATTAAATCCTGAAAGTTAGCGCTCATTACTTCACCATCTAGGACTAAATCATAAGGTGCAGGATATTCTTTAAAAACGTTTTCTATTTCTGAGATAATATGACCAAAATTATGGAATTGTTTCCCATTACGAGAAAACATTTCTACTTTATTTTGTCTAATAATAGTTAAGACGCGTACACCATCTAATTTGATTTCAATTTGCTTTTTTCCTATCATTTTTTTTTCATGATTTGCACTGTCATGAGCTAAAGGACAAGAAAAAATAGGAATCGCATACTTGGGAAATTTCTTGGCTATCTTGTTGATTGTTTTTTCGGATACACCACATCTAAGATCTTTAATTAAAACTCGTCTATAAAATCCATTCCACTCTTCTTTTGTGGCAGATTCCATAGCCGTAAGAATTGCATCGCGAGCAGCGTGACCAGTAAGTTCTCTTTTAATAAGCTTATTTGCTAATTCCCTAAAATCTTTCCATAAAAAACTTTGACTTTTTTCATTTTCTTTTTCAGGAACAATTTTTACACCAAAAGTTACCAATGGATCAAGTGCCATACGGATTCCTTCAAAAAAATCATCTAGCCCTTCCTCCATTGCTCCTGAGATGATTTTTTCTTTATCTAATCTACTTGGGTGTAATTCTAATTGATGTATTATCTCTTCTTTAAACAATTCTTTTTGCCTCACAAGAAATTATTAATTCACTTTAGCTATTCTTTCTATTTTCCAATCATTGTTAGTTTTTGCGAAAGTAAAATCTAATGGGAGCTCATCTTGTTTATCTTCTGATTTTAAATTCAAAGTTATTATGATTTGATCTTCTTGGACTCTAGGTCTTCCTGATTTTAAATTTCTGTATTTATTGAGGTTTAAACTAGCTAAAAATTTAAGAAAGTCTTGGCGCTTCACATGAGTTTTATAAGCTTTTGTAGTCAAACCATACGCTGCATCAATTCTGCCAGCTGCTATTTGATCAAAAAACTTTCTTACTAATGGATTAATTCCTCTGGCGCTTATAACTAATTTGATTGCATTAAAAGTCCAAAAAGAAACAAGTACTGCTCCGCCAACTAATAATGCTTTAATTCCGATATCTTTAACTAGTGTTGCATCCATGTTGATTTAAGTTTTTTATTACTTTAAGAAAAGAAATCGTTTTTGATGACTTTTTTTGTCAAAATAATACTAATTTTAATCCATAATGCCCGTAATTCCTCTTTTACCTTTATTTCATAAATTTAATAACCAATATTTTGAAAATTCTCTAGCGGTTAATAATCAACCTTTAGTAAAAGTTAGATGGAGTGATAATAGATTAAAAACTACTGCTGGTTTTTATAAAACAAAACGAATTAATGGTCTTGTAGATTCTGAAATTATCTTATCGAAACCTATTTTGAGTAAATTATCTAGCAGTGAAATAAATAGTACTTTATGTCATGAAATGATTCATGCATGGGTAGATAGGATATTAAAAAAAAATGAGATGCATGGTCCAAATTTCTTAGAAAAGATGAATCAAATTAATGAGAAAGAGAAGAATTTTCAAATT
>QCIO01000040.1 GCA_003216635.1 Prochlorococcus sp. AG-402-L23
AACAATTGAAAAAGCTGCAAAAGACATCTGCGGCCATGATGTAAAAGTTGTTTTTAAATCTGAAACAAAAACTAGTAGTGATTCAACAAATGAAGACAAACCTAGCGAACAGAACGTTAAACATAAAACAAGATCTTTTTCTAGTAATAACCAAAATAACTCTTCAAAAAATCAATTCAAAAATCCTAATGGTTTAAATTTACGTTACGTATTTAATAGATTTGTTGTTGGTCCAAACAGTAGGTTGGCTCATGCCGCAGCTTTAGCCGTTGCCGAATCTCCTGGGAGAGAATTCAATCCATTATTTATTTGTGGTGGAGTAGGTCTTGGTAAGACTCATTTAATGCAAGCAATAGGTCATTATCGAGTAGAAATAGATCCAGAAGCAAAAGTCAAATATGTATCCACAGAGACTTTTACAAACGATGTTATTAGCGGTATTCGAAGAGATGGAATGACAGCTATTCGAGATAAATATAGAAATGTAGATTTGATTTTAATAGACGATATACAGTTCTTAGAAGGCAAAGAGTATACACAGGAAGAATTCTTTCATACTTTTAATGCTCTTCACGAATCAGGAAGTCAAATAGTTATTGCAAGTGATAGACCCCCAAATCAATTGTCGGGAATTCAAGAGAGATTAATTTCTAGGTTCTCAATGGGTATGACTGCAGATATTCAACCACCTGACCTTGAGACGAGGACAGCCATCCTTCAAAAAAAGGCAGAACAAGAGAGGATGAGTCTACCAAGAGATTTAATTCAATTTATAGCAGGAAGGTTCACTTCGAATATTCGAGAATTGGAGGGAGCCTTTACTAGAGCTGTTGCATTTGCATCAATAACAGGCTTGCCAATGACAGTCCAATCAATTGCTCCAATGCTTGATCCGAATAGTGTTGGAGTAGTTGTTACTCCAAAACAAGTTATTAATAAAGTGTCAGATTTCTTTAAAGTTTCTACTGATGAATTAATTAGTTCAAGTAGGAGAAAACCAGTAAGTCAAGCTAGACAAATAGGCATGTATCTTATGCGACATGGAACAGATCTAAGCCTTCCAAGAATTGGAGATGAGTTTGGAGGTAAAGATCATACAACAGTTATGTATGCTATTGAACAAGTTGAAAAAAAATTATCTATTGATCCTAATATTGCAAGTCAAGTTCAAAAAATAAGGGATTTACTTCAAATAGATTCAAGAAAAAATTTATAGTTTTAATGTTAACTAGAAATAAAATTTCTAGGATCTTGATCATATCTATGCCTGAAAGGTATATTATCTATTTCTTTAACATAACTGAGCGATTCAATTTTATTTAATGATTGTCTTAATAATCTTGCCGAAATAATTGGCATATCTCTTGGAACTGAAATTCTATTTTTTAAGTATCTTAGAGAGATTCCTGAAAGTTTTTTAGGGATTAGTACTTTACCTGTGATCATATGGGTCAACGCTGATCTCAATGATTCCTCAAAAGATTCTTTATTGTATGGGTTTACCTTTCGTAAATTGTCTTTATGCTTTAATACTCTTTTAAGAGCAATTTTAGCAAAATATTTTGAATCATAATTTTTATTTAATTCATAATTACCTAGACCCTTTCCAGTATCTATTAGCTTAGAGAAATTAATCTGTTGTTCATTACTTTCTTTATAACATCCACCCATTTGTGGAGGTAAATTATGAGAGTGAGTATGAAAATCTCCTTGAGTGCCTCTATAAGCACTTGTCCCTTCAAAAAGGGTAAGCCAGTTATCTACATGACGGTAATTAGATCTTAAATTAAACCCTTTATAATAACTCAGTGATGCATTTATTCTCTCCATATAGGGAATAAAAATTATATCTCCAACACCAGGCTCTTTATCACCAGTATTAGATACTGATGGATCAATAAAACCTGATTTTGATTTACTTAGGATTTCATCGAGTTTAGAAATGGATTCTTTAAATCTTTTTTTTCTAAAAGAGTTATCTATAAAATTAAAGCTTTCTCGGCAGAGCCAATTACACCAGGATCTGAAAATTTCTCTTTCTAATTCTCGAATTTTGATAAGGTGACTAGATATAATAAAAGATCCGAGTGCTCCAAATTCATTTTCTAAAAAAGCTATGATATCGTCGCTTTCTGTTATAACTTGCCCTTTAAATTCAATTGCAGGTAATTTTCCCGATCTGACTTTGTCAAGGAACCAACTTTCTTTTTGACCGTAGCAAAACATATTTATTTTTTTGACTCTGTATGGAATTCTCTTAAATTCAAGCCATAACCATATCTTCTGACAGTAAGGACACCAAGAATGTCTATCCCTATAGAGGGTAACTAATACATCATTTTCACTATGCCCAAATAATCTTAAGTTTGCATAGGAATTATTTATACCATTGACTCTATCAAGGTCTTCTACTTCAAATTTATTTAAATCATCCCATGTCAAAATTCCATTCACTATTTGAATTAAAGCTATAAACTAACGTTATAATAATTGATTAAAAAAAGTCTTGGAATTTGAATTTGATTTAATTGTTGTTGGCGCTGGATCTGGAGGACTCGCGGCGGCTAAACGTGCGGCTAGTTATGGAGCAAAAGTGGCAATCATAGAAGTAAATCAAATAGGAGGAACTTGTGTGATAAGGGGATGTGTTCCTAAAAAATTGATGGTTTATGCAGCTAAAAGTAAAAAAAACATGGATTCTTCTGAAGGATATGGATTAAAAAATGAAGCTATTAATTTTGAATCAAATATTTTATTGAAGAATGTTAGAGAGGAGGTTTCTAGATTAAGTAATTTACATAGAAATTCTTTAAAAAAATTGAATGTAACTGTTTTTGAGGGCTTAGGAAGATTTAAGACTCAAAATGAATTACAAATTATTTGTACAAAAACGAAGAAAATTAGAAATAAAATAAGTTCAAAAAAAATTCTTATTTCAGTTGGAGGTAAACCAAAGAAATTAAATATTCCTGGGGTAGATTTGGCATGGACTAGTGATGATATTTTTGAATTAGAAAAGTTTCCCAAATCAATATTAATAGTAGGAGGAGGATATATTGCTTGTGAATTTGCTTCTATTTTCAGAAATTTAGGTACTGAAGTAACTCAATTAATTAGAGGTCAACATTTACTTAATGGTTTTGATGAGGATCTTTCTTTATGCCTAGCAGAATCTCCTACTTTTACTGAAATCAATATAATTTCCAATACTCAATTAAAGTCTATCAACAGAGTAAATGGGAATCTGGAATCTACCCTAGACTCGGGGGATAAACTCATAACTAATAATATCCTTATTGCTACAGGAAGAGAACCAAATCTTTTGCCTTTAAATTTAGATTTTTTGAATCTAAAGATGGATGGCCAATATTTAGCTGTTGATGAACTTAATCGAACAAGCAACGCAAATATTTTTGCAGTTGGCGATATCATAAATAAACCAAACTTAACTCCAGTAGCAATAGAACAAGGGAGAGCTTTTTCGGATAATTTTTTTAATGACCAAAAAAGAAAAGTAAATTATGAATATATCCCTAAGGCCGTTTTTACTATTCCTGAAATTTCAACAGTTGGCTTAAGTGAGAAAAAAGCTAAAGAGATTTACTCTGAAAAAAATATAAAAATTTTCAAATGCAAATTTATCCCTATGTCTAATACCTTTAAAAAGAATAAATCAAAATGTATGTTGAAGATTGTAGTTCATAAGCTAACTGACAAAGTCTTGGGATGTCATATGTTTGGAGAAACATCATCTGAGATTATTCAAATGGTATCAATTTCATTAAATGCAGGGATAACAAAAAAAGACTTTGATATTACTATGGCTTTGCACCCAACTATCTCAGAAGAATTTGTGACTATGTATGGATAAAATTATGAATTAGAAAATTTTAATTTTTCTTGAACAATCAGAAATACTATAAGTAACGCAAAGTAAATAAATAAACCTATTCTGAATTCAGAAAGGAAGTTAAATCCATTCAGGAAAAGTATCTTATCTAGAATGTAGAAAATATAAAGATTAAGCAAAATAAATCCTTCAATTCTGGTGATTTTCCCTTTGCTCCAGAAAATTGGTAAGCATGCAAAGGTAGTTAAAACCATAAAAGGTAAGTCAACTTTTATTAGACTTTGTTCAATTACTAATCCTTTAAATCCTGAAAAAACACTGCAACTTCCAAGGATTAGAAGTTGATTGAGCAAATTGCTTCCTATCACATTCCCAATCGCAAGATCTGTTTTGCCTTTAAATGCAGCAATTATTGAAGTTACTAATTCTGGTAATGATGTCCCAGTGGCGACGATAGTTAACCCAATAACAATTTCATTTACACCCAAAAGAGTAGCAAGCGTTTGAGAACCATTTACTAAAATATTTGAACCAAAGCTTAAAAGAAATATTCCCAATATTAATTTTAGTAAAATATTAAGCTTCCCCTTATAGTTATCTTTTAATTCTTCTATCTCTGGTTCAGCATCTTTTGTCTCCTCTCCTTTCTCATTGATGGTATTTATTTCCCATATTGTATTTAAGATTAAACAAAATATTAGAAATACCCCTGCTTGCAATGTTAATAAGCCTGTTGATGACATAGCCCAAACTGCACAAGAAATTGCCATCAAAAGAGGCACATCTCTTCTGACTATTCTGCTTTTTACCTTAAGAGGTGTTATCAATGAGCTTATACCCAAAACAACGAGAACATTAAAAATATTGCTTCCAATTACATTGCTTGCCGCAAGCGAATCACTGCCTTTTAAAATTGAACTTAAACTTACCAACAACTCAGGAGAGCTTGTTCCAAGAGAAACAACTGTTAAACCAATTACTATTTGAGGTATTCCTAAAATTAAAGATAAAAATATGGCTCCTTGAATAAAGAACTCTCCTCCTGCAAAAAGTAGAATTACGCCTAAAACTATTTCTATTATTGGAAATAAAAAATCACTCATGTTTAGGGTTTTATTTAGATAATAAAATTTTCATAATTGGTT
>QCIO01000041.1 GCA_003216635.1 Prochlorococcus sp. AG-402-L23
AGAGAAACTAATCTCATCACTTGATGCAGATACTGTTTGATAGGGTTCTGTGACATCCTGCTGAGGCTTTCCCCCATTACCATGTTCATCAGTAAAAGCAACGATCCAGTCACCAACTTTATCTCCTTCTGACATATCTAATGCCTGATGTAGTGGTGCTCCAGAATAGATTGCTGGATATTTATATTTATCTCCATAATTCTCTGCTTTAAGTTCTACCCAACCATCAGCAAGCATTTGCTCAAGAGTTTTTGTCTCATGAGTTGAAGTGTTGTAATAAGTAACTTCTCCTACATCTTCTACGTAAGATTCTTTTTCATCAATGCTTGTAGTCTGACTTTCTTCTTTAGTTTCTGTATTATCAATACTTGCAATCTGACTTCCTTGTTTATCGGAAGATATTACTTCCCAATCGCCGACTTTATCACCCTCTGACATATCTAAAACCGAATGAAGGGGAGCCATTGAATAAATAGCCGGATGTTCATAGTCTGGATATTTTTCTTCATTGAGCAAAATCCAACCTGCTTCTACCATTTGAGCGATAGTTCGAGTTTTCCCAGTTTTTATGTTTATATAAAAAACTTCATCCTTCTCAAAAGTTCCCTCGATCAAATAATATAATTGGTTCACTATTCCGTTTAAATCATTCCATTCTCCTGAATTAACTTGAATTTCTCCTGATGCAGAAATTTTTGGCCAATTTTCAAGCGCGAGTGCTAAAGAATGTTCACTTCCAGAGGAATTATCTGGTTCACCACTAGCCCATCTAGGATTATCTAGACTTAATTCAAGTCCATTTTCGTTATTTTCATTCCATAACCATTTCCCTTCGCTAACTGCATCAGTTGCTCCTAACCACAAGTATTTAATTCCTCCTCCACCTTTTGAAGCTGAAGGTATTTGATCACTTTCATTTCCTAAATCCGCAAAGAAATCACTTTGAGAGAACACATTCCAAAAGTTATTTGCTTCAAGTTCTGTTTCGAATTGAGCTAATTTGCCCCCATTAATAAGAGCACCTTGTACAGCTCTTGGCCAAGTAACAGCATTAAAAATTATTTTATATTCTTTACCAGTGGAGGGGATTAAAATTAACTCATAATTTTTATCCATAATTTTAAAAATCTTTTCCAGACGTAATCTAATTAACTTCCTAAAATAGAAAAATTGAATTTAAGTTTTTCAATACAAAGTTTATTAAAAAATATAAAATATAAACCTTAAAAGTATAAACTGATAGATTTGATTGTAAATAAATTTATATTCCTGAAATATCTAATATATTATTTTAAAAGGTAATTTTTAATTACAAAAAGTTATTGCCTTTCTCATACTATATATTCTTTAAAATAATAATATATTTAAAGTATTAATCATTAACTACCTTAATATATCCAAAAAAATAATTAGAAATTTAGACACGATCTCATGTATTTTTAAATATAAATTCGCCATTCAATTAATTAAGTGAAGACCATTATTCTTTATAAAAAATTACATCAACTAATTAATCATTAAACGAGTGTATAAAAAGTTACTTTTATTATTTTGATAATTGAATTTCTAATCTAAAAAAATATTTTACACCTATAAATAAAATATATTTACTTTATTAAATAATGAAAAAAATTCTAGAATTAATTCTAGTTTCATATTCATGCTTTAATATTTGTTTGCCAGTTTTTTCAGAAGAGAATAATGATACTCTAAAAATAACTGTTACAGGAACAAGAACAGAAAAAAAAGTAGAGGATATCCCTGCATCTATAAAGGTAATTAACTTAGAAAATACCCGACAAAAAGGGGTAAACGAATTGAGAGATTTAATAAAATTTGAACAAGGTATTTCAGTTTATGATCCTAGAGAAATTAACTACAGATCCTCAGGCGGTACGAGAGGATCTGCAAGCTCTGGGAATGTAAATATACGCGGACTTAGTAATAATCGAGTTTTGATTCAAAGAGATGGCATAAGATTTCCTGCAGGATTTTATGCCGTTGGTTATGACTACAGCAGTGGTAACGCTATAAATTATTGTTCTTTATCAAGTGTAGATGTTCTTAAAGGTCCAGCTTCTGCACTTTATGGAAGCGATGCTTTAGGTGGAGTAATAGCATTTAATTCCCTAAAAGCAGAAGACTTACTTGATAAAGACGAATCTTTCAAGATAGAAACTCCTTCTTACTTTAATGGTAGTAATAATGGAGTATCAAACGCATTTAGGCTAGCTAGTATTTCAAATGAAATTGGTCTTTCATTGCTCTCCTCAGTATGTATAAATCATTCGAATGAAGTAAATCCAAGCGGGGCAGCCGACAAATTTGTAAATAAGGCAGATATTAATAATGACTCAATCTACATTAGAGTTGATAAGCGTCTTAATGATTCAAATAAAATCAGTATTTTGTTAGATAATTATCAAAAGGAGAAAAGAGTAATTAGGGCAGAAGGAAATCTTGCAAGTGATTATTTGAGTCAGAAATCTAATGTCAATACAAAAAAAGATCTTTACTCTATTTCATGGGATTTCTTATCTATGAATGAAAATTCCTTTTTTGAAAACGCAAATGCTAAAGTTTATTATCAAAACCAGCATATCTCAGACTTGTGGTTAGAGGAAAAAGATTCAGACCTTAGTCAAGGAAGCGTGCCTGTAACTTCTGATTATCATCATTACGACATAACATATGGATTTGACTTGCAGGTTGGTTCTGCATTTAAAAATCATTTTTTAACCTATGGAGTTGACTATTCATTAACTGAGAACAAATATTTTCAAGATAAATACGAGATCATTTATGGAATACAGTCTCGTATAGTTAATGGTGTTACGTATCCAATTAAACGTAGCCCTGACTCTGAAACTCAAAGATTAGGAATATATTTGCAAGACGAAGTAAGTTATAAGAATTTTGAAATTATCGGTGGTCTTAGATTTGATAACTATAAAATAAATCCTTCTCAAGATTCTACTTATCAAAAATATTGCTCAACTAGTGGAAATACATGTCCACCATCTGTCCCTCTTGATGAATCTAAACCTACTCCTAAAATTGCAATAACATATCCAATAAATGAAGAATTAGAGATCTGGGGGCAATATTCAAAAGGTTTTAGAGCTCCAACTTGGTGGGAAAAAGAGGCAACCCATATAAACAAAGAATCTGATTATCAAGTATTACCAAATGATGAGTTAAAACCAGAAAGTAGTAATAGTTTTGAAATTGGATTAAGAGGAGATTATAAAAAATATAATTTTGAAATTACAGGTTTTTTAAACAACTATACTAATTTTATCGGGGAATATGAGTATGAAAAATGTGATAAGGATGAGAAGAAAGGATGGGATGAGCTAGCCAGGGAATGCAATGAACTAAGAAGTAAATATGGGGATATTGGTATTTCAATAAATAGTACAAATAAAAATATAGGAGGAGCAAGAATTGTAGGAATTGAATTTACTAATAAATATAAATTTGGCTCTAATAAAAATGGTTTTAGCTTTCTTGCAAGTTCTGGTTATACGCATGGGCAAGATACTGTTAATAACGAACCTCTAAGCAATATTGATCCTTTTAAAGTTGTTGCTGGAATAGAATACATTTCCAAAAATGATAAGTTTACTGGTGAGCTAATAAGTACTTATGTTGGCAAAAAAAGAATAAAGAAAAGCGATACAATCTTTTTGCCTGAACCCTATATAACATTTGATTTGTTAGGTAAATATAAATATTCAGAATTTATAGAATTATCATTTGGTATACATAATTTATTTAATAAAACTTATTACCACTCAAATAATATAGGCTCAATCGAATCATCTCCAGGAATAACACAATTTGCAGAGCCAGGAAGACATTTAAGATTTGGATTTAATTTTATTTTTTAATAAAAACTTTGTCTAATTATCTCTCTAAAAAGAATTTAAAAAATTATTTAAAAGTCATATTTTATCTTTTTAATCTTAAATCATATTCCACATTTAATGTCCTTTGACTTTTTAAGGGATAAAATTTAGATTTTTTTGCCGCATTTAATCCCGAATCATCAAGTATTTTATACCCAGTAGACTTTATTATTTTTGCATTTGTTACCTCACCATTTTTGGCTATCCATATTTTTACTTTTAAAATTCCTTCATAGCCTCTTTTAAGAGCTAATTTTGGATATTTTGGTTTTACACATAACAAACAAGTAATTCTCTCTTTCCCAGCACCCTTCAAACTACCTTTATCATCTTTATTAAAATTTAAATCTCCCTCACTTCCTTTCTTTTGATATTGATAATTGTCTTTATAAACTGTTTCTTTATCTTCAATTCTTAAATCTTTTATTGCTTTAATATTATTTTTTTTCTGTTTTATATCTAATTCTTTATTAATAGGCTGATAATTCTCATCCTTTATTAGTTCTCTCTGAATCAATTTTTTTTCACTATATTTTTTATTCTCTCTTATTTCTGTCTTTTTAAGATCTTGTTGATTATTTCTCATTACTTCTTTTACAGGTTCTTGAAAGTATTCCCCTTTGCTAGATTCTGTAGGAACTTCTATTATTTTTATTGGAACTAGGTTAATTCCAAGGGTTCTATCTTTTCTTTGACCTAAAATTAAAAATAATAATGAATGAAAAAATATTGACAATATTAGACAATAATAAATTATATTAATTTGACCTAAAACCTTTTTCAAGAACTTTATATAAAAATGAATCTAAATATAATTAATATATGTAAATAAAAATAAGAAATATATATTCATAAATCAAAATTATAGGTCTTTAAATTTAATATTCATTTTCTTTGACTCTTTTTATTAAAGTTGAATTGTTAAATCTTGATATATTTAGTTCTCT
>QCIO01000042.1 GCA_003216635.1 Prochlorococcus sp. AG-402-L23
AATGCTCATGAATCCTGCTCTTGAGGGATTTCTCTTTCTAGAAGAAGCTCCCTCTGTGCCTGTTACCTTATCACCGCGATCCCAATCATCACCAGTTACGTTTCCAACCGACTGTCCTTCACCAGTAATCCTTGATGCGACTCTTTTTTCTGGTGTCTTTGCTGCACGGTCTGTCTCTTCAATTTCCATTTTTTGTTTATAAGTAATATTTTTATTCGGTTCAAATCTAAATTTTTCAGTACCAGTGACCTTATCAACTGCCATATCAAAAGGTCCAGTTACCTTTGAACCATTTTCATATTCATTACCAGTAACTCCTTGCGTATTTTTTTCAGAATATTTGTCTCTTGATGGTGATTTAACAGAGAATTCTTTCCAAGAATTACCTGCTGACTTTTCCGGATTCGCATAAGCAGCATCATGTGGAGCATTATCACAAGCTTGTGAGAACTGATCTCCACCAACATAAGGAGTCCCTGTTAGGTTTTTACAAGCACCACTTTTATCACCTGTCATTACTCCGCCAATTCCTGGTTGCTGTCCTGTAAGTCTTGCATTTGAATTATTTCCAGAATTAACTGTTGCTCGTGATTTCATATCTTCAGAAATCTCAGTACTACAATTCTCATTAATCTGATCTAAGCCTGCGTATGGTGTTCCTGTTAACACTTTGCATGAACCTGGTTCATCTCCAGTAACTATTTTTGATCTTCCTGTCATAGTGCCGCTTATTAAATTTGACTTTGAAGAAAGGCTTAAACCTACTTTTCTAGCTTCTGGTTTTGGTTTTGAACCGCAAAACTTCTCATATTGTTGAGATCCTATGTACTCATCACCAGTTACATTCTTGCAACTCCCATGTTCATTGCCTGTCATATGTTCTGATCTTCCTACCCCTGTACCAGTTACATTGTTACCACTAAGAGTGTTGTAACTGCCTACTTTTTCAAATTCCTTGCCTTTTGGATTTGGTTCTGAGCCAAGATATTGATCTCCAGTTAACTGATGTCCAGAACCTGATTCATCTCCAGTAACTAGGGTTGATCTACCAGGAAGTGATCCAGAAACTTTTAATCCATCAGTTGTTGTGCTGTGTTTAACCTTTGAAGGATTTTTTGGAACATCACCACAATACTTCTGTGATTGATTAGCAGATACATATTCAGTACCTGTAAGGTTTTTACAAGTCCCAGGCTCATCGCCTGTGACCCTCTCAGATCTACCAACTTCATTTCCAGTTACTTTATTACCTGATGTTGTAGAGGTAACAGTAGATCTAATTGGTTGTTTATAACTTGGTCTATCTTTACAAAATTGATCGACTACTTCTGCTCCCATATATTGAGTACCAGTGACAGTTCTGCATGTACTTGCTTCATTGCCTGTAGTTTTTACAGATCTATTAGCTTGTGTTCCAGTAACTATTTGACCTGAATCAGTTTCACTATTACCAACTTTCAAGCTAACATCAGCAATATTTTGTTTGGCGCCATTTTTATTTGGACCACATGGTCTACATTTACCATTACCTTTTTTACTTGTGGCACCAGTTTTACTTCTTAGCTCTCTCACTCTCTGAGAAATCTCTCTACTACTTAAATCTGGGTCTCCCCTTCTAGCTAAAGAAGCTGCACTGGTATTTTGTTTAGTTGCTGATTTACCATGCTTAGATTGAGCTTCTCTTCTCGCTAAAACAATATCTCTACTTGTATTAGGAATAGGCTTTCTCTTCTGATTAATTCTTCTTTTAACTTTGGATTTTAGGGACTTAGATTCTTTACTAATTGAATCTTGACTTTCTTGATTTTTACTTATAGTTGATTCAACTGTGTTTACAGGAATTTCTTTTTTAGCATCAGTACGAGTTCTATCAGATGAAGTTATAGCTGATTTTCCATGGGTAGACATTGCTTTTCTTCTCTCTATAACTAACTCTTTACTAGATAAAGTTGTTGAAGAAAACTTATTATTTACATTAGTTTTTGGAATATGTTTTGCAACTGGTTTAGTAATATTTTGATTATTGGAAGACTGACTACCAGAAATCTGTATATCTTGCGAAGATCGAACTCTATCTTTAGTAGTTGAAGAATAAGCAGCAGCTTTTTTACCGCTATCACTCATCGCCTTTCTTCTCTCTAGTGCAATCTCTCTACTGGTTTTTTGTGACATAATCTTCAAATGTAAAACTCTTTTGAAAAACTTTCTCCAAAATTTTTTTTTGGAGAAAGATATTTACTACATAAAGTAGATTTAACGCCCTTGGAAAACTACAAAAGCTGTTCCTTGGCTTTGAGTGTAAGCATCGTATCCGATGATTCTTACATGGTGATCAGGGTATGCTCTATGACATGCCTCTAATTCGCTTACAATCAAGTTAAGATCTTTTTCCCCAAAGAATGGGAGCTTCCAATAAGACCAATAAGTTTGCATACTTCCACTAGGATGAACGTGCTCAATAACAGGACTCCAGCCTTGAGCAATTATGTATGCAATTTGATCGTATATTTCTTCCTGGGTCATCGGTGGTAAAAAACCGAATGTTTCCAGGGTTGCAACTGTTTGATAGTCGCCTACTGTGCTCTGGAAAGGCATAATTAATTTAAATGTGAATGGAATTACTCGTAATAGAACGAGATTTTAAGAAGTTTGAGGAGAAGAATCTCCTCAATTTTGAAATCTGGTTTAACCTTGAACGTCAAGCTTGTCGACGGTATCAAATTCAAACTTAATTTCCTTCCAAGTTTCAAGAGCAATAGCTAATTCAGGACTGTGCTTAGCAGCTTCCATAAGAATGTCTCTACTCTCTTTTTCGATTTCGCGACCAGCATTACGTGCTTTTACACAAGCTTCTAAAGCAACTCTATTAGCTGCAGCTCCAGCAGCTGAACCCCATGGATGACCATGTGTTCCTCCACCGAACTGAAGACAAGAATCATCTCCAAAAATCGCTAAGAGTGCAGGCATATGCCAAACGTGAATACCGCCTGATGCGACAGCAAATACTCCTGGCATTGAACCCCAATCTTGATCAAAGAAGTTACCTCTTGATCTATCTTCAGGAACAAATGACTCTCTTAAGTTATCAATATAACCAAGAGTTGTTTGACGATCACCTTCTAGTTTTCCAACAACAGTTCCAGTATGTAATTGATCTCCCCCGGAGAGTCTCAAACATTTTGCTAGAACTCTGAAATGAATACCATGTTTTGGATGTCTATCAATAACAGCATGCATAGCTCTGTGTATATGCAGAAGCATGCCATTTTTACGACACCAGTTTGCTAATCCAGTATTTGCAGTGAAACCACCAGTTATATAATCATGCATGATGATTGGCATATCTAGCTCTTTTGCAAATTCAGCTCTTTCGTAAAGCTCTTCAGGAGTGTTAGCAGTACAGTTTAGGTAGTGACCTTTAACTTCTCCAGTTTCTTGCTGAGCAAGCTTAACTGCCTCTGCAACAAATTCAAATCTTTCTCTCCAACGCTGGAATGGTTGAGAATTAATATTCTCATCATCCTTTGTTAAATCAAGACCGCCTCTAAGGCACTCATAAACAACTCGACCATAGTTTTTACCAGATAAGCCTAATTTAGGTTTAATGGTACAACCAAGAAGAGGTCTTCCATATTTATTTAAACGATCTCTTTCAACTACGATTCCATTTGGTGGACCACCGCAAGTTTTGATGAAAGCTATTGGGAATCTAATATCTTCAAGACGTAAGTGTCTTAGAGCTTTAAATCCAAAAACGTTTCCTACTAGAGATGTTAATACGTTTGTAATTGAACCTTCTTCAAAAAGATCTAAAGGATATGCAATGAAAGCATAAAAAGCTTCAGGATCTCCAGGAACGTCTTCGATTCGATAACAACGTCCTTTATAAAATTCTAAATCTGTAAGTAACTCGGACCAAACTGTTGACCAAGTACCTGTTGAAGATTCAGCTGCAACAGCTGCTGCAACTTCTTCTCTGGGAACACCTTCTTGACCTGTACATTTGAAACAGGCTAATAAATCGGTGTCTAGGGGTACATATTCAGGAGTCCAGTAGGTATCTCTGTACTCCTTTACCCCTGCATCATACTTCTTACTCATAAGGATAAATTTAGGTCTGTGTAGGGAAAATAATTATTGTGCAAAATTTATAAATTTTGCTCTACTTAATTAGTCCTTTTGACCAAGAAATTCACCGTTACCAAGAGCAGGTTCAACTTCTCTATGAGGACGAGCAATAATGTGAGCTGCGACTAAACCGTCACCAACTCTTTCACAAGCATCAGCTCCAGCTCTTACAGCTGCGTTAACTGCGCCTGTTTCGCCTCTAACTAATACTGTGACATAACCGCCACCTACGAATTCACGACCAATAAGGCGAACTTCTGCAGCCTTTGTCATTGCATCTGCTGCTTCGATTGCAGGTACAAGTCCGCGTGTCTCGATCATGCCGAGAGCGATACCCATTGTTTCTGTAGCCATTGTCTACTAATTACTAAATGTGGAATGTTCAACTC
>QCIO01000043.1 GCA_003216635.1 Prochlorococcus sp. AG-402-L23
TAAATGAAACAATTATTTCTTGCATAAAAAAAAGGGGCGACAGAAAACCCCTTGAAAGTTAAGACATAAGTCGGGCAGAACTAAATCCAAATACCTGACGAGCTTTTAATATAGCCTGAAAATATTAATCAATTTGATCCAGTCCAACTGATAGAACAAGTAGCACATAGCCGAATAAAAAAAATACTTATATATATATCTGCGATGAGTTAGGTAAACCTGTTGTTTTCAATAACGCTTCTCAATATTATTTAAATTTAATTCAATTGTTTATCGGTTCAAACATTACTAATCTTTTTAAATAAAATGATATGAATACAAAACTTTTATTGTTTTTATATGTCTACAAAAAGACTAGAACTTACTGGCAAGATACCAACAACAATTGATGAAAATACTTCTGAAGAAATAACACTCAAAGCAAATAAACCTGTTAGCTGGGAGTTGATTGGAAATGATAAATTTCTTTTTAATTTAGAAATAATACCTGATAAAGATAGTCCTTCTGATGAAGTCTCCACTGAAGCTGTTTTAAGTTTTAAGAGTCCTTTTAATTATGAAAATCCTGTAGGCAGAGAATTTAGTCGTTTTAATGATTCTTTTGATGATTTTTTTACTGGTAATCTTGGCTCAGTAGATTCGGTTGAATCTTTCTCAGTAAGTGCCTTGCCTACTAAAGGGACAGTATCTTTATATAATTCCGGAACAAATAAATATTGGAGATATTTTCCAAATGCGTATTTCAGGGGAGATGATACTTTCACTATTTCAACAATAAATAAAGAAGGTGAAACAACTTCAGAAGAATTTACTATAGATTCAGCTAATCGTTTTTCTTCAGGTTACTGGCCTCCTGAGGAAATAAAACTAAAAGATTTGAATAAATATAACATTGGTGTAGGTATAGCTGATGAATTAAATAATGTCTATGCAACTATAAGTTCTATTCAAATTCTAGATGTCGCTGATTCTGATGATTTATATGAAAAAGAATTACCAGAACCTCTACCAGAACTAGAACCTCTGCCAGAACCAGAGCCAATTCCAGAGCCAGAACCAGAAATATTTAAGGAAGAAAATTATGATTTAATCAAGAGTGCTGGATACGAAGCCGGAAACTTTAACTTTACTTTATTTACTCAGGAAGAAAATCATCACTTAGATGTAGGTGGTAATGAAGATGGATCCCAAGGATTCATAAGTAGAATCACATATGCTTTTAATGAAGAGACTAATGAATATAAAAGTATTGATGGTAGTGGTCTACAAAATGGACATGACTATAGAGGAGATACAACTAGTGTTTGGAGTCACTGGATTGAGGAATGGAATGGTACCGATTCATTGCGCTTTGATTTTAAATATATTGACAGTAATGGAACAGAGTATTTAGATCATTACTATTATGATTCAGTAAATGGTTTAAGTAATAAGCCTGCAGATGAGAAATTAGCTGGTGAAGCTGACCTTGTTTTCTTTGAAGATCAGGATAAAGAAGAAAAGGAAAATTATGATAATTCTCTAATAGATGAAAGTAATACTAAAGATCAACAAATTAAAGACATTAATGAAGGTGTAGCAAGTTTTTCTATAAGGGGCACTGCGGAAGTAGGACAGACTTTAAGTATTAATGAAGACTCTCCTGATCCAGATGGGGCTGGTGAATTAACTTATGGTTGGCAAATATCTAGCGATGGCGGTAATACCTGGAATGAAGTAAGCTCTGAATCGACATATCAAATAGCTTCTTCTGATGAAAGAAAATCAATAAAAGCTTTTATCTCTTATCAAGATGGACAAGGATTTGATCAAACCGTGTCGACAAATCTTATAGATTTTCCACATTTTGATGATGGTTCAGCGGAGTTCTCCATTCTTGGTACACCGGAAGTTGGAGAGAGATTATCCATCATAGAAACTGTTGAAGATCCAGATGGAAGATCTCAACCTCTAACAGTTTCCTGGGAAGCCTCTACAGATCTAAGCGACCCTTATAGTTGGGAAGCTTTAACGGAACCAAGCTACTCAGCTTCTTTTATTATTGAAAATAACTTAGAAGCTGGAAGACATTTTAGAGCTTCTATTATTTATGAAGATGACGAAGGCTTTTTACCTTTAGTTAAGACACCATCAGTATTTGTACCCTATCTTATTGGACCTGGTGATGACTTGACTGGTGTAGATTTAGCAGATGCAGCAGAAGAAGGAGAAGCAGCAAATAATCTGACAGTAGTTGCTACAGAAAGCAATATAGTTCTTCACTTCCCAGAAGCAGTAGATTATGGGAGTGGAAATATAGTTATTTACAAAGCATCTGATGATTCTGAAGTAGAAACTATAAACATTACAAGCCCTAATGTCCTTAATAGTGGCGCAATTCTCACCACCCCAGACGTTTCAGATGAGGCAGATGAAAGATTTACAGTTAATTATTCAGAAACTGTTCCTAAGATAGCTTCTACTTTAGGAGTGAGTGAATCATCAAAAACAGCTCAGGAATGGACATTATTTATTCAAAATAATTATGACATTCTTTTAAATGGAGGATCTCATTCTTATACAGGAGAAAGAGTTTCTATCTCTGGTCAGTATTCTGATACTGGTTCTTGGCTCTATTTTACTACTGATCCATGGACAAAACCTGATTTAGGCAGAGGTAATTTCAATGGAGGAGTTTCAGGAGCGGAAGGAACTCTTACTTTTATCCCAAAAGCAGGTTCAGCACAATATACCATTAACCCAAGTAGCGATTTAGAAAATCAGACTGAATATTACTTACAGATAGCTACTGAAACATTTGATGATGTAGTTAGTGATTCTTATTCAGGAATATTCGGTACAAAAACACTCTCCTTTACAACAGGAGTGGAAATAGATCCTTCATTAAGCAGTTCAACTCCAGAAGATGATGTGACAGTAGTTGCTACAGAAAGCAATATAGTTCTTCACTTCCCAGAAGCAGTAGATTATGGGAGTGGAAATATAGTTATTTACAAAGCATCTGATGATTCTGAAGTAGAAACTATAAACATTACAAGCCCTAATGTCCTTAATAGTGGCGCAATTCTCACCACCCCAGACGTTTCAGATGAGGCAGATGAAAGATTTACAGTTAATTATTCAGAAACTGTTCCTAAGATAGCTTCTACTTTAGGAGTGAGTGAATCATCAAAAACAGCTCAGGAATGGACATTATTTATTCAAAATAATTATGACATTCTTTTAAATGGAGGATCTCATTCTTATACAGGAGAAAGAGTTTCTATCTCTGGTCAGTATTCTGATACTGGTTCTTGGCTCTATTTTACTACTGATCCATGGACAAAACCTGATTTAGGCAGAGGTAATTTCAATGGAGGAGTTTCAGGAGCGGAAGGAACTCTTACTTTTATCCCAAAAGCAGGTTCAGCACAATATACCATTAACCCAAGTAGCGATTTAGAAAATCAGACTGAATATTACTTACAGATAGCTACTGAAACATTTGATGATGTAGTTAGTGATTCTTATTCAGGAATATTCGGTACAAAAACACTCTCCTTTACAACAGGAAGTGTAAATCTAATTGGTAGTATTGATGAAAATCCTATCGAAGAAGTAGATGTAGAGGAGGAAGAAGGAACTGATGGTTTAGAAGAAGGACATGATTCACCATTAGAAGCTTCTGCTTCTGCACCAGAATCAGAAACTACCCCTGATTCTATAGAAGATGAGGTAACAGAACCCTATCAAACAGTATCTGCATCAAGTGATGAGATTAGTTTCTCTCCAGGCAATGATATTAATTTAGATCTTGTTTACACAACTTCTGATACTCAAAATGCACTAACAGGTCTCGGTTTAAAAGTACATTATGATTCTTCCCTGTTTACTCCATCTGGAGATAATAATGGAGTCTCTGCATTAGTAAATACTTTGGGTGATCCAGCTGTTGTTGATGACACTGATGATTTTGATAATGATGCAACTACTGATAAATATTTAGCTATTACATGGGCTGATTTCTTTGGTAATTTCCCCGGAGGAGAATTACCTGCAACTCTTGCAAGTCTTTCTTTCTCATCATCAAAAGAAGGATTAGATGAGCTAACAGGAGAATCAAAAGAATCCAAAATCAACTTTACAAGTACCGACCCAGCACAGAACTATGACTTCTTAAGTCAA
>QCIO01000044.1 GCA_003216635.1 Prochlorococcus sp. AG-402-L23
ATCTTTTTAATTATCTTATTATCTTTGAGCAATGGGTCGGTTAAATTATCAGGTATAGAAGTATTTAATGCACTTTTAAGACAAGGAGATGAAATTAATCAGATAATTATATGGGAGCTTAGATTTCCAAGACTTTTAGCCTCTTTATTAACAGGGGCTGCGTTGGGAACCTCAGGTGCTCTCTTGCAGGGCATGTTAAAAAACGGTTTAGCAAGTCCTTATTTGTTAGGCATTTCAGCAGGTTCAGGACTGGTTATTATCTTAATTATAAGTTTTGGATTTTGGCTTCCATTTTTACCAATACTTGCTTGGATAGGAGGGATCATTACAACATCCATAGTTTTCCTATTAGCAAAAACAAATAGAGGAATTTCAGTAGAGAGATTAATATTAGCCGGGGTTGCTTTAAGTAGTCTGTTTGGAGCAATTCAATCAATGGTACTTTTGCAAACAGAAGATGGGCGAGTTCAATCAGCGCTTACATGGTTAATAGGGAGTCTAAATTCCAGAGGATGGGCCGAATTAAAGTTAGCATCTGGGCCGATATTATTTGCATTAATAATTTCAATTTTTCTTTCAAAACAATTAAATTTATTAAATTTAGGTGATGACATTTCAATAAGTCTTGGGAACCCCCTTAATCGGTCTAGATGTTTAATTGGAGCTTCTGCAACTCTTCTAGCAGCAAGTTCAGTAAGTATAGGAGGACTTATTGGATTTATAGGTTTAATTGTTCCACATGCAGTAAGATTTCTTTTTGGTAGAGATTACAAAATAGTTATTCCTTTTTCTGCCTTACTAGGTGGATTTACTTTAAGTACAGCAGATTTAGTTGCAAGATCGGGGAGTGTTGAGTTACCAGTAGGGATAATAACCTCACTTTTAGGATCACCTATCTTTATATTCTTGCTTTACAAAAACAAAAAATTTACTAATAGAAAGATTTAATAAGATGTCATTTGTTATAAAAGACTTTTCTACAGGATACGATAGCAAACAAATTATTCATTCTTTAAATTTAGTTTTAAAGAATAACGAATGGCTAGGAATAATAGGAGCTAACGGATCAGGTAAATCAACATTCCTAAAAGGTATTGGAAGAATACTAAAACCTTTTTCTGGATCAGCAATTATTGGTAATAAAAATATTCACGTTTGGTCAACAAAAGATATTGCTAAAGAAATTTCATTTTTACCACAAATTCAAAATAATAATCTTCAACTAACTGTATATGAATTTGTTTGTTTAGGTCGTTCACCATACAAAGAATGGTGGAATTGGGATTTAAATAATTACGATAAATCAATAGTATTAAAGTCTTTAAAAGCAACTGAATTATATAATTTACAAGATTCACTTATTTGTAATTTATCTGGAGGTCAACGCCAAAGAGCTTTTCTTGCACTTGCATTAGCACAGGAACCTCAAACACTATTACTTGATGAACCAACAACTTTTTTAGACATAAATTATCAAATAAAATTTTTAAATTTATTAAAAAGACTAAAAAATGAACAGAGGTTATCAATTATTACCGTGATTCACGATATAAATTTGGCACTAAGGTTTTGTGATCGAATTGCAATTCTTAAAAATGGAAAAATTCTTGCTTTAGATAAACCAAAAAAAATATTAACTAAAGAGTTGATCAAAGAAGCTTTTGGTGTTGAAATCTCTTTAATTAATACTCCTATAGGATTGCAGATATGCATTTTGGATTAGTCTTGCTTTATTTAATCCTTAAATCGTCTATTAATTAGATATTAATTAGATATTAAATATATAATTTGATTCCAATTGTTGTACCTTAGTTTCATGTATAAATTTTCTTTCCATCTTAAAATTAGGAATAAATTTTGTATTTATGAAAAATAAATTATTTCTATTTTCGATAATATTACTCATAACTAAACAATTCGTTTTAATTAATAATGTTAATTCTTCACAATCTAAAAATATAAAAGCCGATACCAATTCAAATAAGCGAATTGTAGCTTTAACATCTTTAAGCGCTGATGTAATCAATACTTTATCGAATGAATCTCTTGTAGGTATTCCTGGATCAAGTTTATTTAAAGGAAAAGATGATTTTGATGATAAAAAAATTATTTCTTCTGGAAGAATGCCCCCAAATCTTGAAAAAATAATCAAGCTAAATCCAACAATTGTTATTGGAGCTGAGGGTTTTCATGATAAAACATTAAAAAATTTAAATTCAATTGGACTGAAAACTAAATCGTTAAAAATCAGAAATTTTAATGATCTAGAAAAATTTTATAAAGATATGAATGTTTATCTAAAGAGCAAATCGAATATAAAATTGAAAGATAAAATACCAAATTGTTATATTAATATTTTTGCTAAAAATAAAAAAACAAGTAAAGTTCTTTTATTAGCTAGTTCTAAACCTATTTTGTCTCCAAATAGCAAAAGTTGGTCAGGAAATATGTTAAAAAGATTTAGTTTGGAAAATATCACTTCTAACTTAGATTCTAAAAGTGTCTTTCAAGGCTATGCGACATTAAGCCAAGAATGGATACTTAAATCAGACCCCACTAATCTTATTGTAATAAAAACTCCTGGAAATAATATTTCACAATACGAAAATCTCAATATATGGAATAATCTTAATGCCGTTAGAAACAGTAGAGTATTTGATTTTGATTATTATGGTTTGATAAATCCCGGAAGTCTATCAAGTATAGATAAAGCCTGTAAAAAATTAATTACCATACAATAAGCAAATCTAAATTAAGAAAATAATCGATATTTTAACTAAAAGAAGAAAATTATTATTAAGAGGTTCCTTAAAACTAATGATTAAAAATTTTCATTTAAAAATCATGATTATAATTTTGATAGATAATATTTTATTTTGTTAAGCATTTTCAAATCTGGAGGTATAGTAATGTGGCCTCTATTTTTAATTTCAATTATTTCTTTAACATGTATATTTGAAAGAATTAATTATTGGTGGAAACTTAGAAATGTAAATAAAAAATCACTTATGTATTTAATTGATTTTTATTCCAATGAAATGACTGAGGCCACAAATATAAAAAGATCAAATATCCCCTTAGAGAAAGTATTAATTGAGACCAATAAAATATTAAAAAATAGTAAATCTGAAGTTAATTTTGCTCTAAAAATAGCTATTAAAACTATACAGCCAGAGTTTGATAGATTTAATAATTTGTTCTCTACGATAATTACAATTTCACCACTAATAGGTTTACTGGGAACTGTTATAGGTTTGATAAATTCATTCTCATTTTTACAACTTGGTAATTCAGGAATTAATTCTGAGCAAGTTACTGGAGGCATAAGCGAAGCATTAATATCTACAGCAACTGGATTGATCATTGCAATATTTACATTAATTTTTTTTAACTATTTCAATAGTCTCAGAAAAAAACATAATTCGATACTTAATGAATATTGTGGAAGATATGAATTATCTATTTGCAAAAAAATTTAAAATATTTAAATGATTTATTTTAATGAAGAAAAAAAAGAACAAGCACAAATAAACATTTTGCCTATGATAGATGTTATTTTTGCAATTTTATCTTTTCTTATAATCTCAAGTCTTTACCTTACAAAAATTAATACCATTCCACTTCAGTTGCCTTTATCAGATTCGACCTCAAGATTAGATAAAAAATCATTAATAATATCTATAGACAAAAACAATAATATATATTTAAACCAAGAGATTTCTAATATCAAAAAACTCAGATTTGATTTAAAAAATATAATTAAAAGTGAAAACCAAAATATTATTCTTTCCGCAGATAAAGATATAAGTTATGGTGAATTTGTAAAAGTTTTAGATATTTTGAAAGATTTTGATAACATAAATTTTGCTCTATCTATTAAACAAAAAGATTAGATTTTATTTAATAGAATACTTAATTTATTTTACTTTTTTATTCATTTTCTTTGACTCTTTTTATTAAAGTTGAATTGTTAAATCTTGATATATTTAGTTCTCT
>QCIO01000045.1 GCA_003216635.1 Prochlorococcus sp. AG-402-L23
TTTACATTATTGAGCTAGATATTTGGAGCCAAAATACTCATTCCTACAGGCAGTGGAAATTTTGCGAAGAAAGTCTAATAGATTTAAGAAATGCACTTGCTGAGATTGGACAACCATTAATAATTAGGACTGGATATGTTATTAATATTTTTGATGAAATTAGTTCAAAATTTAAAATAAAGGGGATATATAGCCATCAAGAAACCGGAGATTGGCTTACTTATAAAAGAGATCAAAAGGTAAGAGAATGGGCTTTAAGAAAAAATATTATTTGGAAGCAATTTCTACAATTTTCAGTTTTTAGAGGAAATTTAGATAGGAATAATTGGTCTAAAAAGTGGCAAAAAAATTCCGAAAAAAACTTAATTAAAGCTCCATTAAGAATTAATTCTATTAACTTTGATATTGGAGAAATACCCCCTGACGAAATTTTTTCCTTTAAAAAAGAGACTTGTCCAGGAAGAATGCAAGGTGGAAGAAAGAAAGGTTTAGAGAGAATGCAATACTTCTTTAGTAATAAATTAGATTCTTATTCAAAAGATATTTCTAGCCCAGAAAAATCATTTGATAGTTGTACAAGACTATCCCCATATATTTGTTGGGGGTGCATTTCATTAAAAGAAATTTTTAATAAGATAAATATATCAAAAAATAATAATTCTAGGATGTTAAAAAGTAGATTAACTTGGCATTGTCATTTTATTCAGAAACTTGAAAGTGAACCAGAACTAGAGTTTAAGGAATACCATCCCTTTTTTAAAAATATTAGAGAAAAAAATAATGAATTACTTTATTTATGGAGTTCAGGTAATACGGGCTTTCCTTTTATTGATGCATGTATGCGCTCATTAAATTTCAATGGATGGATTAACTTCAGGATGCGAGCTATGTTAATGTCTTTTGCTAGCTATAATTTATGGTTACCATGGCAAGATTCAGGTTCTGAATTAGCAAATAAATTTGTAGATTACGAGCCTGGAATACATTGGAGCCAATGCCAAATGCAATCTGGAACTACCTCTATAAATACCAATAGAATTTATAATCCTATTAAGCAGGGCAAAGATCATGATCCTCAAGGAAAATTTATAAAAAAATGGATACCAGAATTAAAGTATATATCACTTAATTTCATTCATGAACCTTGGTTATTATCTAGATTTAATAAAGAAGAATATGAACAAATTAATTACATAAGGCCATTAATTGATATCCCAAATAGCACTAAAACTGCTAAGAAGAAAATTCAGGAAATAACTAAAAAGGATGGATATTGGGATATTTCAAAGGAAATTTATTTAAAACATGGTTCTAGAAAAAGGCCTAGAAAAAATATAAATGATAAAAAAATTCTTTCTAAGAAAAAGGAAATACAATACGAACTTAAATTAGATATCTAAATCTGATTGTTAAAAATTTTCAGATTCCTTTTTTTGCATAGTAAAGTTTTTAAATTTTGAGATTTAATATATAAATCCACGATGATTTATTACAAGCTTTAATGTGTTGATTAGATTTTGTTAATTATGGCTGAAAGATTTGAATGGGACGATACCAATAGTTCAGGTATTTGGTGGAGTACTAATCTAAGTATTAGAGACGAGTGCATTTTGCTTAAAGAAGATACTCAATGCGAAGATTCTGATATCGTCGAACTTCTTAGGAGTATTGCACAAAATATTGAAGATAATGGCCTTTAATTTTTAAAGTAATATTCTCTGTTTTAGAGATTTTCAATTTCTTTTACAGCTTTTATTAATTCGATACTAATACCTTTTTCACTCATTGAATGACCAGCATCATTAACAATAATTAATTCAGAATTCTTTAATTTCTTATTTAGATCCCAAGCACTCCTAACAGGACATACAACGTCATACCTACCTTGAATTATTTTTGTTGGAATCGATTCTATTGTTTTTATATTTTTCAAAATAAAATCATCTTCTAAGAAAATATTATTAATAAAATAATGACATTCAATCCTTGCAAAGGCATCTGAAAAAGAATTTACTTGGGACTTATCAAAATCGAATTTTTTATTTATTAAATGACTAGTTGAGAGTTCCCATTTTGTCCAAGCTGCTGCTGCTTTTGATCTAAGATTCTCATCTGAAGATGTTAGATATTTATAAAAAGAACTTATCAAATCATTTCTTTCTTCTTTTGGTATTAAAGAAATATATTCTTCAAATTCTTCAGGGAATATCTCACTTGCACCATATTGATAGAACCATAATAATTCAAACTTTCTACATAAAAATATTCCTCGCAAAGTTAGGCTAATAACTCTTGAGGGATTTTTAATTGCATATATAAGTGAAAGTGTTGATCCCCAAGATCCACCAAACAAATGCCAAGTATCTATTTTTAAAAGAATCCTTAATTTCTCAATATCATCAACTAAATGATTAGTCGTATTTTCTTTTAATTCAGAGAAAGGAGTTGAGGAACCGCATCCTCTTTGGTCAAATTGAATAATATCGAATTTATCTGGATCAAAGTATCTTCTATATCTTGGTTGACTTCCTCCTCCTGGACCTCCATGAATAACAAGTATTTTTTTTCCATTTGGATTACCAGATCTTTCCCAATACATAGAATGAATATGACTAACTTGTAAAAAACCCTTTTCACGTACTTCAATCTTCGGAAACAAAACTTGATCTTTCATTTTTAAATATTTTCAATCACTTTATAAATATATAGTATCCAAAAAGATTTCATAGTTTAGAAGAAATTTTTTAAACATTAAAAAAGGACTGATTGAACAGTCCTTTTTAATATCTCATTTCCTTCTTAAAGGATATTAATTTACATATTTTAAAGTCTATTTACTCATAAACCTATAATACGTGAATTCGGGGATTTCTCTCGATAATTTCAGTCCCTATTGTCGCTAGTAATTATAAAGCGAAGTCTTATCAGACTAATTGATTGAACTTTAATTTTCGAATAATCCCATTCTCAGGAATACGCTTCCTATATTTTGGAATTTGCTAAATTTCAGGCGGACTATCAATCATTTAGATTGCCTCCGAACTCAACATTTATAAATTACTCCTTTTTATATTTTCAGTAAATCCGTAAATATGCTGATTTACTTTTTTCTTAATTTGTAAGAGGATTTTAATGATCCTTTGTTTTTCTGTAGATAAATATAAAATTAAAGTCTATAATCCTTCCTTATTCAGATTCATAGAGCAAAATAGATCCTATTATTCTTTGATCACTATCAAAAAGTTTATAATCTTCCAATTTCCACTAACAAATTTTAAGAACTCATCAATAGAAGGATTCTTATCAAGGGACTTACGCCACTCTCTAATCCAATCTGCCAAGGCAAAAGTTGTTTTTGTACTAAGCATATTTAGCAATCAGGGTAATTAAAATCTCAGGCAATAGGTTATTCATAAAATTCGCTGCTTTTATACCCTTAATCATATTTTTCCATAACCTTTTTATAAGATGCTATGGAAAGAACTAAATCTCCTACGAATATAGGTTCCATCGTAATTGTTATAATTTTTTTAATTATTTATTATTTTATATAGGAATTTAATCAATAGATTATTAATATGCATTATG
>QCIO01000046.1 GCA_003216635.1 Prochlorococcus sp. AG-402-L23
AAGTCCTATAACATCAATCAATAGCGCTATTTCTTATAAGAAATCTATTGTTGAAGCCTTACCTGAAAGTTCTAAGTTTGAACCACTAATGACAATTTATCTTACAGATGATACTGATAAAGGGGAACTAATAAATGGTTTTAAAAATAATATCTTTTTCGCAGCAAAATTATATCCTGCTAATGCTACAACAAATTCCAGTCATGGAGTTAGGAAAATAGAAAATTTATATAAGATCTTTGAATTAATGCAAGATTCTGGAATGCCTCTTTTAATTCATGGGGAAGTGACTGATTCTGAAGTAGATGTATTCGATCGAGAAGAAGTTTTTATAGATAAAGAACTCTCTCAAATAACTAAAAGATTTCCAAAATTAAAAATCGTTTTAGAACATATAACTACCTCTTATGCAGTGAATTTTGTTCAAGAAAATAATATTGGAGCTACTATTACTCCGCATCATTTGCATATAAATAGAAATGCAATGTTTTTTGGGGGCTTAAATAGTGATTTTTACTGCTTACCAGTTGCTAAGAGGGAAAATAATAGACTCGCTTTAAGGAAAGCTGCAACAAGTGGGAAAAAATGTTTTTTCTTGGGAACTGATTCTGCTCCACATCTTAGGAAGTGGAAGGCTTTTTGTGGATGTGCAGGTATTTTTAATTCGCCAGTAGCAATAGAAAGCTATTTAACGGTATTCGACGAGGAGGATGCTCTAGATAATTTTGAAAAGTTTGCAAGTTTGAATGGCCCTAATTTTTATAATATGCCCCCAAATAAAGAAAAATTAAAATTAGTTTCTAGACCTAATAAAATTAAAGAATTTATTGATGTTGTTGAAGAAAAAAATATTGTCGGACAAATAAAACCATTTCATGCAGGTCAAACTTTACAATGGCAAGTAGAAGGGATAATAAATTAAAATTAAGATTCAATCTGACAATTAAAAGTGTAAATATTCCAATTTTTCTTGGTTAAATGGGTTGCTTTCAGCTACGATTAAATAGCGCAAATTCCCTTGGGAGTGTGGCGGAATTGGTAGACGCGCCGGACTTAAAATCCGTCGAGCGATTTAGCTCGTGGGGGTTCAAGTCCCCCAATCGTTTTTGTAGAATTATTTAAATATTTTTTTTAGTTCTGACGATAACTTCCAAGAGTTGTTATGTTTTAACTAAGCAACCATAAATCAAAATGGAAAGTTTTTTCAATAATTCATTCGCTACTTTAATTGCTTATATTGGAATTATTTCTACCTATTTATTGGTTATTCCATTATTTCTTTTTTACTGGATGAATAATAGATGGAATATTATGGGCAAATTTGAAAGATTAGGAATTTATGGCCTTGTATTTCTTTTCTTTCCAGGTTTAATTTTATTTTCTCCATTTTTAAATCTCAGACTAAAAGGAAGTGGTAAAGGGTAAATAATTGACTAAAGGTAAAGTTATACAAATAGGTTTATTTATTTCATTAATAGGATTAATTAGTTATAAATTTGCACCACAAATTGGTATCGATAATTTTACAGCTACTACTCTCTCAAGTTGCATTTTGATTTTGATTGTTATTACTTGGGTAACATCTTATGTTTATAGAGTTGTAAATGGAAAAATGACTTTTATGGAACAAAGGAAGCGTTATAGAAAAGAGTATGAAAAAGTTGTTAATGATAAACTAGAAACCAAATTCAACTCATTGTCAAAGGAAGAGCAGCAAAAACTAATGGAAGATTTAGAGAAAAATCCATAAATTTTTCATAGAAAAATATTTAAAAATCATGAAGGATAACAAAATGCAAATTACTGAAAATGAATCTTTTTCAAAGGTAGACGAGAAGTTTTGTGAATTAAAAAATAATAAAAAATTAGCTTTGATGCCTTTTATAATGGCTGGGGATCCCAATATTAAAACAACCTGTGAGATTTTATTAAAGTTACAAGAAAATGGAGCTGATCTTATTGAATTAGGTATCCCATACAGTGACCCACTTGCAGACGGACCTGTTATTCAAGTTGCGGCCTCTCGCGCTTTAAAGTCAGGTACTAATCCAAGAAAAGTAATTAAACTTTTAGAGTCTTTAAAAGGTAAATTAAATATTCCCATCATCCTTTTTTCTTACTTAAATCCATTACTATGTTTTGGCTTTGAAAAGTTTTGTGAGATGGCATCTAATGCGGGAGTTTCTGGACTAATAGTTCCTGATCTCCCTTTAGAGGAAGCTTATAAATTTTCTAAAATAGTTAGTAACCATTCTATGGACTTGATTTTATTAGTAGCTCCAACTACTCCTTTTGAAAGAATGAAACAAATATCAAATCATACAAAAGGCTTTACTTATTTAGTAAGTGTTACTGGTGTCACTGGTGAGAGAAACAAAATGGAAAATAGAGTAGAAAATCTTATAGCTAAATTAAAAGATGTAAATAGCAATCCAATTGCTGTTGGTTTTGGAATATCCACTCCAGAACATGTTAGTAAAGTTCGTGAGTGGGGAGCAGATGGAGTAATTATTGGGAGTGCATTTGTAAAACGAATTTCTAGTTCAAGTGAAAAAAATGTCGTCGATCATGTTGG
>QCIO01000047.1 GCA_003216635.1 Prochlorococcus sp. AG-402-L23
ATGAAATACATGAGTTTATACAAGCAGGTATGGATGAAAAAGTGCTTGATGTTGATGGTGATGGAAGTGTTACTGCTCTTGGTGATGGATTAATGGTTATAAGAAAATTATTTGGTGCCGCATTTGCAGGTGATGCGCTTACCTCTAAAGCAATTTCTAATAGTGCCACTAGAACAACAGATGAGATCCATGAATATATTGCTGCGATGAGTGATATAGGTACAACAATTTAAGATGAAAGTTTAGATAACAGTCGTTTGCTATCAATAAGAAATATGATTCATTTTTATCCAAGTTTGTAGAAGTTTAAATCTATATTTAAGTTTCAATCCTTATCAATAAGTGGATAAGCTACAAAAAAAATTATCCTGTCTTTAGTATAAGAAAACTATTGCAAGAAAAATGCAAATATTTACTAAAACGTTAACTGGTAAAACAATCACGTTAGAGGTAGAAGGAACAGATACGATTGAGGCAATTAAAGCTAAAATAAATGATAAAGAAGGTATTCCGCCTGATCAGCAGCGTTTAATTTTTGCAGGAAAGAAATTAGAAGATGAACGAACTCTTCAAGATTACAATATTCAAAAAGAATCTACTCTCCATTTAATTCAACTTTTAAGTGAACCAGCCATTTTAGATTCATCAGCTTCTGCAGAACAATCTATTTTGCCAGAGTCTGAAAATCCTCAGTCTAATAATGAATTAAAATCAAACAGTCCTTCTGGTTCCTCAAATCAACCGTCAGGATCACATAGTCATAATCAAGGACAATCTCAATCAAAATTTAGTGATACAGACTATGAAATAGCTCTTAACTTTGCACATGATGTATTTGATGCGATTTATCCAACAGGAAAAGCAATTCTTAATACAGAGCTAAATCCTGATACAGGTAATACATTTGGTTCAGAACAGCTCAAGCAGTGGAGAGTTGATCTAACAAGTGCCGAAACTATTCTAAGTGATCTTGGATTAGCGATACATGAAGCTGGCCATATGTGGAATGGAAGCAAGAAGAATGCACCTGGCCATGGAGAAAATTACTATCTCGTAGCAACATTAAATGATAAAAGTCAGATCCTAGAATTTGATCTCCCTGGCCTTACGGGGCAAAACTCCAGTGACTTCATTCAGGGGATCAGCCGTTCAACAATATTACTTGATACTGAAAACTGGAAAAGACCACCTGAATCGAATGCATCGATGTCCGGTACAGAAATTCTGTTGTCACCCCACTTTGGGGAAACAGAAAATGGATGGGGTGAAGATATCACCTATAGTGGACTTTATCTAAATGGAGCACCAAAAGGTGGCGTTATCACCCATTACGATGATGATTATATAGCGAGAAATAATTTAACAACCCAGCCTGGATATAACCCTGATTTTAAAGTTACCACTAATCAAGATTTTGACAGTGGTGATCAAGGCTATGGGATGTTGTTTGAGGAGACAGTCCAATATAGTCACTCTCTTGCCTGGGGATATAACACTCATGATCCCAATTCTGGTGGCTCTAATTCCAATAAGACAGCTATGCTTCTATGGCTATGGTGGAATGAACGATATTTAAAACTAACGAGAGAAGAATATCCAGAAGAACATGAATTTTTCATCCAAAATTGGGGAGAAGCTTTTTTAACAGTATGGGGACAATCCTGGCGATATCTTGATACGCCTACGATGAAATATCAAGAGGAGAAGTGGGACAATCTTTTGGAATTGGTAACAGATGACTTGATGCTAGGAGAAGTTCAATATGTCCGTGAGGTGCTTGCTGGAGATAATTATAGTAGAGGTAACGAATTAGCGTCTAAATCACTTGATGCCAACTCAGATGACTTCAAGTGGTCAGGTCCTGAATTGTCAGGAAGTCCCCTAATCGTCGATTCAAATAGTGCAGATGGTAAATATTTTAAAAATATGACTGATGGGCATTCTAGTGCTGAGAAGTTCATATCAGATCCGAATGATTTTCCTGATATTACCTCATATATTGATAAATATAATTCTAACCTAAGTACTGAAGCTGGAGGTTATGGAATACTAGAAAATAGTGACTTGGAATCTGATGAAGGATCTAATCCAGGTGATCCAGGTCATGAAACCACTCCAGATACGATAGAAGATGAGGTAACAGAACCAGAATTAGATCTACCAGAACCAGAACTAGCTCCAGTTCTAATAGAAGATGAGGTAACAGAACCCTATCAAACAATATCTGCATCAAGTGATGAGATAAGTTTCTCTCCAGGCAATGATATTAATTTAGATCTTGTTTACACAACTTCTGACACTCAAAATGCACTAACAGGTCTCGGTTTAAAAGTACATTATGATTCTTCCCTGTTTACTCCATCTGGAGATAATAATGGAGTCTCTGCATTAGTAAATACTTTAGGTGATCCAGCTGTTGTTGATGACACTGATGATTTTGATAATGATGCAACTACTGATAAATATTTAGCTATTACATGGGCTGATTTCTTTGGTAATTTCCCCGGAGGAGAATTACCTGCAACTCTTGCCAGTCTTTCTTTCTCATCATCAAAAGAAGGATTTGATGAGCTAA
>QCIO01000048.1 GCA_003216635.1 Prochlorococcus sp. AG-402-L23
AAAGACCCTATGAAGCTTTACTGTAGTTTGATATTGTGCTCGGGCTCTGAATGCGCAGAATAGGTGGGAGACGTTGAAATAGTGCTTGTGGGTACTATTGAGTCATCGGTGAGATACCACTCTTTTAGAGCTAGGGTTCTAACGCTTACCCGTTATCCGGGAAGCGGACAGTATCTGATGGGCAGTTTGACTGGGGCGGTCGCCTCCTAAAAGGTAACGGAGGCGCACAAAGGTTTCCTCAGGCTGGTTGGAAATCAGTCGTTGAGTGCAAAAGCAGAAGGGAGCTTGACTGTGAGACCTACAAGTCGAACAGGGACGAAAGTCGGTTTTAGTGATCCGACGGTTCTGCGTGGAAGGGCCGTCGCTCAACGGATAAAAGTTACTCTAGGGATAACAGGCTGATCTCCCCCAAGAGTTCACATCGACGGGGAGGTTTGGCACCTCGATGTCGGCTCATCGCAACCTGGGGCTGAAGTCGGTCCCAAGGGTTGGGCTGTTCGCCCATTAAAGCGGTACGCGAGCTGGGTTCAGAACGTCGTGAGACAGTTCGGTCCATATCCGGTGTATGCGCAGGAATATTGAGAGGATTTCTCCCTAGTACGAGAGGACCGGGAGGAACGCACCTCTGGTGTGCCAGTTATCGTGCCAACGGTAAACGCTGGGTAGCCATGTGCGGAGTGGATAACCGCTGAAAGCATCTAAGTGGGAAGCCCACCTCAAGATGAGTATTGCCATGGCTTAAGTCAGTAAGGTCACGGGAAGAACACCCGTTGATAGGCTCTAACCACCTGAGCTAATGGCCCAGGAAAAATAATGGGTGTGACCTAGAAAAACTTAGGAAATGAAATTCTTAAAAATTAAGAACGTGAGATACCGATCGACCTAAGGTGACAAAATAATAATATTAAACATTTTGTTGTCTCCCTGTTAGGAGGTGATCCAGCCGCACCTTCCGGTACGGCTACCTTGTTACGACTTCACCCCAGTCATTAGCCCCACCTTCGGCGTCCTCCTCCACAAGGGTTGGAGTAACGACTTCGGGCATGGCCAACTTCCATGGTGTGACGGGCGGTGTGTACAAGGCCCGGGAACGTATTCACCGCAGTATGCTGACCTGCGATTACTAGCGATTCCTACTTCACGTAGGCGAGTTGCAGCCTACGATCTGAACTGAGCCACGGTTTATGGGATTTGCTAGCTCTCGCGAGTTTGCTGCCCTTTGTCCGTAGCATTGTAGTACGTGTGTAGCCCAGGGTGTAAGGGGCATGATGACTTGACGTCATCCACACCTTCCTCCGGTTTATCACCGGCGGTCTTTCTAGAGTGCCCAACTAAATGCTGGCAACTAAAAACGTGGGTTGCGCTCGTTGCGGGACTTAACCCAACATCTCACGACACGAGCTGACGACAGCCATGCACCACCTGTCACTGCATTCCCGAAGGCACCCTCAAATTTCTAAGAGGTTCGCAGGATGTCAAACCCTGGTAAGGTTCTTCGCGTTGCATCGAATTAAACCACATACTCCACCGCTTGTGCGGGCCCCCGTCAATTCCTTTGAGTTTCACACTTGCGTGCGTACTCCCCAGGCGGAACACTTAACGCGTTAGCTACGACACCGAAGGGGTCGATTCCCCCGACACCTAGTGTTCATCGTTTACGGCCAGGACTACAGGGGTATCTAATCCCTTTCGCTCCCCTGGCTTTCGTCCATGAGCGTCAGTAATGGCCCAGCAGAGCGCCTTCGCCACTGGTGTTCTTCCCGATATCTACGCATTTCACCGCTACACCGGGAATTCCCTCTGCCCCTACCATACTCAAGCCTTTCAGTTTCCACTGCCATGATGGAGTTAAGCTCCACGTTTTAACAGCAGACTTGAAAAGCCGCCTGCGGACGCTTTACGCCCAATAATTCCGGATAACGCTTGCCACTCCCGTATTACCGCGGCTGCTGGCACGGAATTAGCCGTGGCTTATTCCTCAAGTACCGTCATATCTTCTTCCTTGAGAAAAGAGGTTTACAGCCCAGAGGCCTTCGTCCCTCACGCGGCGTTGCTCCGTCAGGCTTTCGCCCATTGCGGAAAATTCCCCACTGCTGCCTCCCGTAGGAGTCTGGGCCGTGTCTCAGTCCCAGTGTGGCTGATCATCCTCTCAGACCAGCTACTGATCGAAGCCTTGGTGAGCCATTACCTCACCAACTAGCTAATCAGACGCGAGCTCATCCTCAGGCGAAATTCGTTTCACCATTAGGCATATGGGGTATTAGCGGTCGTTTCCAACCGTTATCCCCCTCCTGAGGGCAGATTCTCACGCGTTACTCACCCGTCCGCCACTAACCCAAAGGTTCGTTCGACTTGCATGTGTTAAGCACGCCGCCAGCGTTCATCCTGAGCCAGGATCAAACTCTCCGTTGTGTTCAAATCCTTTTGTAGATAAATCTACTCAATTTGAATTGCCTTATCCAAATAAAAACTTCAGTATTTGTATTTAGTTTCAGCCTCCTTAAAATTTTAAGGATTACATTGAGTGCACATTAAATATTTCTAAAGTGACTTTCCAAGATCTCA
>QCIO01000049.1 GCA_003216635.1 Prochlorococcus sp. AG-402-L23
AGTGGTAAGAATGGTTGCAGACGCCACAGGTAGAGTTATTCTTCCAGTACGGGTTATTTACATACGTTTTTTTTTATCGTGACTGTTGCACCAAATAAAGCTTCTTCAGAGAGCAATTCCAATAATCTACAAAAAGATGATTTTCCAAAGACTGCGCCAGCTGCTTATCCTGTTTTTTTCAGATCTTACAGTAGGAAAACTACCTCTGGCAAAAGGGAGAACTGGAGTGAAGTAGGTGAAAGAAATTTATTGGGCTTAAAAGAATTAGGAAAACTTTCTGATGAAGAATTGATCCTAATGAGAGAGATGCAAAGCAACCAAAAAGCCCAACCTTCAGGTAGATGGTTATGGATTGGAGGAACTCCATGGATTAATAAAAACCAGAATTTCTCTGGTGCATACAATTGCACTTCAACAAACTTAATTGATTGGGAAGCCTTTGCTTTGATGATGGACTTAGCAATGATGGGATGTGGAACAGGTGCAATAATTGAGCCTCATTTTATAAATAATCTACCTACGGTAATAAACAAAATAAATATAAAATCAGTTAGTGAAGTTGGAATAACTCCTAAAGATCAAAGAGAAGAAAAATCATCATTAGAAATCAAAGGGAAAGATCTTCATATCAAAGTTGGAGATAGCAGAAGAGGATGGGTAGATAGCTATAAATATCTTCTTGAGGCATCAAGTAACAAAAGTCTTGAAAGAGAAATTGATGTTTATATTAATTTGGAAGATATTAGGCCTGCAGGAGAATCATTAAAAGGTTTTGGTGGTATGGCAAATCCTATCAAATTGAAAGATCTTTACTCTAGAGTCGCATCACTGCTTGGAAAGGCAATTGGCAGGAAATTAAGTACAGTAGAGTGTTGTTTATTAATTGATGAAGCTGCAGTAACCATAGTCGCTGGAAATATAAGAAGAAGTGCTGGAATGAGACAATTTGCTTCAGATGATAAGGAAGCAGCGTCGGCTAAAGAAAACTTATGGAGTCAAGATGAGAATGGTAATTGGAGAATAGATCCTGAAAAAGATGCCCTCAGAATGGCTAATCATACTAGGGTTTACCATACAAAACCCACTTACCAAACTGTTTTGGATGCTGTAACAAAACAATTCCATTCAGGTGAGGGAGCTATTCAATTTGCTCCAGAAGCAATCGCAAGATCAAATGCAGATATTCTCAATGATGATGAATTGAGAAAGGAATTTATTGAAATCTACTCAGAACAAGGTAAGGATGAAGCGAGAAATTGGATAAATAGTAGTTATGGCCCATTCTCTGAAGAAGAACTAGACCACAGGATGAGTCGATATGGACTTAACCCTTGTGGGGAGATCTTGGGAAATGATTTCCACTGCAATTTAGCTGAAGTTCATTTAAATCAGATTGATCCCGAAAATTTTGAAGAGCAAAAAAAAGCTTTTAAGGCAGCAGCTCTTTCTGTAGCATGCTTACTTAATCATGAATTTGAAGTTGAGCGTTACAGAAAAAGTAGGGAATATGATCCTATTGTAGGAGTAAGTTTCACTGGATTATTTGATTTTTGTGTCCATGCCTTCGGCACGCCATGGTTGAAATGGTGGGAAGCAGGAAGGCCAAATAGCAAGGAAGGAAAGGCTTTCAAGGAGAAGGAAGCTAAATTCCTAGATTCTTGGAGAAAAATAGTAAAAGAAACTGTCTGGGAATATTGTGATAAACATAATCTAAGAAGACCAAATCGATGTACAACTGTTCAGCCAGCTGGGACTAAAAGTCTTCTAACTGGAGCCGCTCCAGGATGGCATCCGCCAAAAGCTCAAAGATTCATTAGGAGAATAACTTTCAGGAAAAATGATCCAATAGCTTTAGCTTGCATGGATTATGGTTACTCAGTTGTTCCATCTCAATCTGATAAAGATGAAAATGGCTGCTTACTCGATAATCCATTTGATCCAAGATGTACAGAATGGTTAGTTGAAATCCCTACAGAAGTTAGTTGGGCAAATATAGAGGGTGCAGACCAAATAGACATTAATAATTTCTCAGCATTAGCTCAATTTGATTTTTACATGCAAGTGCAGAAATTTTACACAGAGCATAATACCTCCGCTACCGTAGAATTTAGAGAAAATGAAATCGAGGATTTAGCTAAGGCTATTCATAATGCAATAGAAAATAATGAGGGATACATTTCAGCGGCATTACTAGCTCGATTTAGTGCCAACGCTACTTTCCCGAGATTACCATTTG
>QCIO01000050.1 GCA_003216635.1 Prochlorococcus sp. AG-402-L23
AGAGAAACTAATCTCATCACTTGATGCAGATACTGTTTGATAGGGTTCTGTGACATCCTGCTGAGGCTTTCCCCCATTACCATGTTCATCAGTAAAAGCAACGATCCAGTCACCAACTTTATCTCCTTCTGACATATCTAATGCCTGATGTAGTGGTGCTCCAGAATAGATTGCTGGATATTTATATTTATCTCCATAATTCTCTGCTTTAAGTTCTACCCAACCATCAGCAAGCATTTGCTCAAGAGTTTTTGTCTCATGAGTTGAAGTGTTGTAATAAGTAACTTCTCCTACATCTTCTACGTCTGCTTTTGGAAGTGTACCATCTAAAACTTCATCACTTACTCCATCTACAGATCCTCCAGATCCTCTTGGTTCTGCCAATACCCAAGTATTTCCATTTTCATCAACATATTCAGATCCATCTTTACTCTCTAAAACTTTATGGGTGTTGAGATTGTAATAGGCAGGATGCTCATAGTTCGCGTATCTTTCATTTGTCGCATCTAGTAACGTCCAACCTTCACCGGCCATCTCCTCTCCAGTCTTAGTCTGATGAGTGTCTTTATTATAAAAAATTAGCTCTACTTCATCTGCTTCTGCTTCTTCTCTTACTCCATCTACAGATCCTCCAGATCCTCTTGGTTCTGCCAATACCCAAGTATTTCCATTTTCATCAACATATTCAGATCCATCTTTACTCTCTAAAACTTTATGGGTGTTGAGATTGTAATAGGCAGGATGCTCATAGTTCGCGTATCTTTCATTTGTCGCATCTAGTAACGTCCAACCTTCACCGGCCATCTCCTCTCCAGTCTTAGTCTGATGAGTGTCTTTATTATAAAAAATTAGCTCTACTTCATCTGCTTCTGTAGATTCAAGAATTGTTACTTCCACTTTTGTGATCTTTAGTGATTGTTATTACAAATACAATAAGTGAATTTTTTTTATTGAACAATAGTCCTAAAAGCTGAGAAGGAATAAAGGAATAAAAGGTACATTTCTTGTTGATTTTTTATACGATTTAAAGCTTTTTATTTTATTAAACTCATAAATATTTTACAAGCAAATTATTAATACTTACATCTTTTATATAAAAAATAGATATTACATTTAATTTTTTTTTGATGAGAAATCAACTTTACCTTAAATATATTTTTTTAATATTTATCAAAAATTTTTTTTGTGAGAATAAATTTTTAAATTTATTTTTATTTAAGTTAATTCCTTATCACTTATAAAATTAAACAAAGATAAAATCTATAAATAAGTTATTTTAAACTGATAAAAAAATCACATTTGTAAGAATATAATTCGCAAAGTAATTAAAATAACTTTTTTAGGATTATTAAAATAATATTTTACCTTCAAGGCCTTTTATATCATTAAATTTTCTCGCAAATAGAAAGTCTTCAAAATCATGCAAATTCAAATCATTTAGGTTTTGATAAGTATAAGGATGCCTACCTAATTTATCAACAACTGCTTTTTTCCAATTTACAAAAGTGGTCTTAATATTTCTAATATCATCTAATTTATTATTAATGCTTAACAAATAACATACAATGTTTTCATCATAAGCAAAACATTTCATAGCTTTAAATTCTTCTATTAGATAATAATTATTTAATATCAAAGCAACATGTTCTTTATTTAGGATATTCCAAGTTTCACTATAAAACCAATCTTCAATTGATATTTTATAAATAAAATTCTTAGATTTCTTGGCATTATAAATATATCTCTGTAAATTATGAATCAATGTTGATTTTTCCCATTCCGTTGTTGGATTATTGGATTGAAAAGATAAAAATGATTTATCATCCGCAGTTAAATATTCATAAGTAAATAAAAAATTCTTAACCGGTATGCATGATTCACTTAGTAATATATATTTAAAATTATTATCATTGAAAGCACCTTTATATAAAGAAAAAATAGCTCTATATATATCTCCCCAGCAAGTTTCTTGATAAGGCACTATCTTACTATTAAAGAAATCTTTGTATGCAATTATGTTTTTTTTAGAAAAGTGAAAATATATATTAAATTTATCTTCATTACCTGTAAAAAATTTTTTCCATAAAGATATATTTTTTAAGCTATCCTTACATAGAAAACAAAAAGCTATTTTTTTCATATAACGATTCTAGACTTAAAGATATAATTTCTGTTATTTGAGGGGTAGAGATATTTTTAAACAGAAGACCCAACATCACTCATCGCAGCG
>QCIO01000051.1 GCA_003216635.1 Prochlorococcus sp. AG-402-L23
ATCTTTAAAGCAAGTGTATATTGACCAACTCCAACTTTTTCTACAGCATAACCTTCTACTTTTCGAGATCCTCCTGGGAATTTTTCATCTCTTTCGAGTTCAGGATTCCTTCCGCCTTCATCAAGTATCTGAATTGTTAAATCATCTGCAACATCATCAGTACCATTTTTATCGATAATATAAAGAGAATTGGAAGTTCTCCAAAGCTCTACTCCATAATTATCAGTTTTAATTTGGGATAATAAAGAGGAATCAAATCCAATAAATTCATCGGAGTTAAAATCTTCATTAAATTGAACTTCATATGAATCTAAATTATCTACCCAATCTCCATTAAAATCAAAAGTTCCATCCTTCTCAACTTCATAAACAAAATAATTTTCATTTTCATATGTCTGATTTCCCCAAAATTCAGTATTTGTCTCTTTAACAGCTAAAAGAAATTTCCCGTTAAAACTTTCAACATATACAGGCTCCCTCTTAAAGTTATCTGAATTTGAATCGAACTTAACTTTTCCTGAGGACCAAGCATCTGTAAGTTGAATTAATTCATCATCATCAGAGTTATCTGGAGTATCATTATCTGAAAGAATATATATGTGATCTTCTTTATCTAACTTTAAAATATCTCCAGTACTATCTGAATCTACATTTTTTAATCCAAGAGATTCAATATTTATTCCTAAAGTCCCATCACGATCGAGATCTTCGTTAAATAATAATTCTTTTTTACCGATACTATCAATTCGACGAGAAGTATCCCATTCAATAATTCCATCGGAGTTTAATTGCACAGTTTCCCATTCAGTTACTCTCTCGCCTGTCATCCAATCAGTAAATTTTTGCTTAATAGCTAATAAATAATATGAATCATCATCCTCGTTAATTTCCTCAACTGCGTAAACCTTTCTCTCATCCTCACCATAGGAATTATTCAAATGTGCAGGGAAGGTTTCACCTTGCCAAGAATCTTTGAGAAGTATAGGCGTATTGTTTGAATCATCATCTTTAAGAACAAAAATCCTATCAGTATCTTTATCTATATATAAAGCATCACCTTTTTGCTGAAATTCTTCATCTCTATTTTCCCCAACTTTAGAAAGCTCAGATAGATCTGGGATACTAAATGGATCATGATCTCTACCAGGATCCATGTCTGGATAAGATTCATCGCCCGGATAACTTGGGTAAGATCCATCACCTGGATAAGATCCTTCGTCTGGAGAAGATGAGGTATATGCGTTTTCAAACCCTCTTTCCCCTCCAAGTTTTAATGAATATCCTTTAAATGAATACCCATCAGCGTTATCAATGGCCGTTAAATTAAGTACTGAAGATTGAGTTAATGGGTCGACATTTTCTGAGATTTTAAACTTGATTCTGGCTAAAGTAATAGGTAGCTCAACACCAGGCCAATTCCCATTTACATCATCCCAATTAAAGCTTAAAAACTTATTAGTAAGTTCATCATTATCACTATCATTTTCATCAGTATTCGAATTACTTAAAATATTTTCTGAAATAGCAGATGTTAAAAATTGATCATTTATTTCAACGGGATTAAAAGCGTTAGAGTTGTAATGTAGTTTAAGATTTAAACCACTTAACTCATCAACGGAATCAGTAGTATCATATTTCAATAAAAGGGTAAATTCCTCACCTGGAGATCCTTGTAGAGGCTGCAATTCAGAAGTATCAAAGTAAACAACCTGAGAAGGTTCTAATTCCGCTTCTGGTTCTGGTTCTGGCTCTGGAGTAGGTTCTAGTTCCGCTTCTGGTTCTGGCTCTGATTCTTCACCTAAATTAAGGTCTTGACCATAGAAGTTATATCCTATGGCTGTATCTGATTCTTCTATTCTTATTGATGTTGATGCTTCTGTTAAGTCTGCTCCTTCTGCAATTTTGAATTTAAGATTGGCAAGCGTATATGGATCCGTTCCTCCTGCCCAGCTACCCATAAAGTCTCCCCAGACTAGGTTTACGTATTTATCTGTACTATCATCAGAATCTTTATTAGTTTCATCTGCTAAATCTTGACCAAAGGTATTACTGACTACCATCGCAGAGAGCTGATCATCTACAGCTACTAATGTCAAAAGACTTGAGTCGTAATAAACATTTACACCAAGTCCAGTCGTAGTAAGACCGTCTGATGACTTGTACATCAAAGGTACTGTGAATTCTTCTCCGACATTGCCAGTTACCTCTGATAAA
>QCIO01000052.1 GCA_003216635.1 Prochlorococcus sp. AG-402-L23
TTTTGAATTTGTTAAGCTTTGATCTTCATCTTTACTTAAAAGGAATTTTAATAGTTTTTTAAATAATAAGAAACCTTTTTCAATTCTTTTTGGACCTAAAATTGAAAGCAAAATTACTAAAATTATGAATATTTCAGGTGAATTTAAACCTAATAGTTTCATAAAATTTCATATTCTATCTATATTTTAGTACATGCTATAAATTTAATCTAATTATTCTCAAAAGTTGGTAAATAGAGTTCCCTATTTGATGCAATTAAACCTTCTTCTTTAAAAAAAATCTCTAGGTCTTTTAGATCATTTATATCTACAAATTCACCACAATTATCTAATATATTTTTATGAGTAAAATTCCATAAATTATCCAAATATTCGTGATCGTCTGGAAATGCTACAAATTTTAAATATGTATTATTCAAAGCATATTCACTGGCAAAATCAGAATCTAATCCTTCCCTCTTAGCATCACAGAAAACTTTAGCAAATCTTTTGCCTACGGAAGTTTGAGCACTCGATAAATCTAAATTACCTTGAATAGCTTTTACATTTATTGGTGCAATAAAAATAATAATTGGGAGAAGAATAGATACTAATATAAACAAAAATAATTTCCCTTTTTAAATTTCAACTCAACATAAACTAGCAAAAAAATTAATCAATTAGGCCTATTTAAGTAAAAGCACTTATTATAAATTAAAAATAAATAGAAACCATAAAACCAGCTCCATATCTGAATTTATAATAAAGAAAGATTAAATAAATTTAAAATTATATGTCTTCAAATATAAAGCTAAAAGGAAGGGGAGTTAACAGGATAATTAAGAGTAAGGTCATGCTATCGCCATTAGCAGGAGTTACAGATAACATTTTTAGGCGCCTTGTACGTAAATGGGCTCCAAATTCTTTACTTTTTACAGAAATGATAAATGCCACAAGTCTTAAAAAAGGATTTGGAACACAAAAAATCAATCAAATAGATTTAGAAGAAGGTCCAATTGGAGTACAAATATTTGATAATAGGCCATATGCTGTTTCTGAAGCCGCGAAACAAGCTGAGGACTCTGGAGCATTCATAATTGATATAAATATGGGATGTCCAGTAAAAAAAATTGCAAAGAAAGGTGGAGGCAGTGCCTTAATTAAAGACCGAAAACTTGCTATAGAATTAGTCAAAAATGTTGTAAAAGCTGTTAGGGTTCCAGTAACAGTAAAAACACGTCTCGGATGGGATAGTAAAGAAGAAAATATAGAGGATTTCTTATTTAAAATTCAAGATGCTGGAGCAACGATGATCACACTTCATGGAAGAACAAGAAAACAGGGTTTTTCAGGCAAGTCAGATTGGGAAATGATCGGGAGACTTAAAAAGTTGTTGGAAATTCCAGTAATTGCTAATGGAGATATCAAAAATCCAGATGACGCTCTTAATTGTTTAAAAAAAACAAATGCTGATGGTGTAATGATCGGACGAGGAATTTTAGGATCCCCATGGAAAATAGGAGAAATAGATTATGCCATTAGAGAAAATAAAAATTTTAAAGAACCAAACACAGAAGAAAAACTATATTTAATTATTGAGCATCTTGATGAATTAATAAAAGAAAAAGGAGATCACGGCTTGCTAATTGCAAGGAAACATATCTCTTGGACATGTAAAGACTTTAAAGGAGCATCAAATTTGAGAAATAACTTGGTTAGAGCTGTTGATAAAAATGAAGTTAAAAATTTAATAATTAAAATGATTAAAACTTTGAATTATGAAAAAATACATTAGCTTAAAAGAAATTTATTTTTTTAAATGAAAATTATTAGTAAAGAAACAAGTAAAAGAGTTTGTGATCATATGAACAATGATCACATTGATTCGGTTCACAAATATCTTATTCATTATGGAAAGATATCAAGATTTGAGAATGCTTATATGGAAGAAATTAATAACAGTTATATAAAAATAAGCTACGATGGCCAGTCCACAATTATCAATTTTAAAAATGAAATATCTGAAGAAGAAATTCATTCAACTTTAGTATCAATGATTAAAGAGTTAAAATAATAAATATATTTATATAAAAAAATCTAATTATTATTTTCATAGTAATCAGTTATCTTTTTACATTCTTCAAATGAAAGCATGCTTAATCTAGATGTGGCTTTTATTTTTAGAATTGTACAAACAGCTAATAAGTCGGAGTTATCAACAT